>NZ_OZ253945.1:1514583-1817500 GCF_965267305.1 Hyphococcus sp.
ATGACCCTTATCGATCATCTGAGCATTGGCGTGCCGTCCGTCGCGGACGCCGCTGAATTTTACGACGGTCTTCTCGCGCTTCTCGGCGCCAGGAATCTCGTCCAGAACGACGCCCTCGCCGCTTACGGCGTGGACGCCCCGGTTTTTCTGATCATGCGACCTTATGACGGAAACGCCCCGACAGCCGGCAACGGCGTCCATATCAGCTTTCGCGCAAACAGCCGCGGGACTGTCGATGCTTTTCATGCCTACGCCATCGGCAAGGGCGGAGCATGCGCCGGCGAACCGGGACCGCGGCCGGGCTATCCCGATCCGGACGTCTACACCGCTTATGTCCGCGACCCTTACGGCAACAAGCTGGAGATTATTTTCAACGGCTTTGCAGCGTAGACGCCCCAAAATAAAAAGCGGCTCCGCCAGGGGGGCAAAGGCGGAGCCGCAATAAGCGTTTCTCTGTGGGGAGTTCGGATGGAGGATCAGAGAAACGCTGCAATGGCGCTGAAGTAACCGGTGAGCAAGAGGGCGATGACACTCGTGGCCGCCGCGCGATACATTTTAAGGTCTCCTTTTCGACTTGTTGTTGCGGCCTTCATGTGCGGACGCCATACAGAAACAACAAGCGATCGAAAACCTTTTCAGTGATAGTTTTTTTCTATTGAAGAAGGCGGCCCTCAGGAGACCGAAAGGTCCTTGAACCGGCGGGCGGCGACCTCGCGGATGACGGCGGCGATGGCGCGATAGGCGTCGCCCCGGCCGGCGCTTTTTCGCCAGACAAGACCGACGCTGCGGGTGATGGTCCGGCCTTTTACCTTGCGGACGATCACTTCGCTGCGCGCCGTCAGTTCGGAATGGACGTAAAGCGCCGGCAAGAACGCGGCGCCCATGCCCATCCCCACCATCACCCGCAGGGCGTCGAGGCTCGTGCCTTCGTAATCGCGCACCAGCCGCGCGCCGAACGTATCGCAAAGCGACGCGATCTGGTCATAGAGATGATAGCCGGGACTGAGGCTTAAAATATCGACATCGCGCAGCGCCGCCACGGAAACGGTTTTCTCCTTCGCCAGCGGGTGATCGCGCGCCAGCGCCAGATAAAGCGGCTCGTCGAACAGTTTCTCCGCCACATGCTCCTTGCTGGCGGTGGGAATCTGGGTCAGCACCATATCATGAACACCGCGGCCGAGTTCGTCTTCAAGAAAGCGCGGCTCGCTTTCGCGCACATAAAGCCGGAGGTCCTTGTGAGAACGATGCAGCGCGGCGACCACATGGGGCAGAAGATAAGGACCAAGCGTCGGTTTTGAGCCGAGGCGCAACACGCCGGCAAGTCCCTGCTGGGCGCCCGCTGCAAAATCTGAAACGCCCTGGACCTCGTTCATGATGCGGCGCGCGCGTTGCGCGACCTCCCGTCCGGCAGGGGTCAGAACGACGCCGGACCGGCTGCGCTCTGCGAGACGCAGGCCCAGTTCGGTTTCGAGATTTTGAATCTGAACGCTCAAAGAGGGCTGCGTCATGCCGAGCCGTTCCGCCGCCCGGCGGAAATGCGCCGCATCCTCCACCGCCAGCAGGCATTCCATTTGTTTCAGGGTGATCATGACGGCGGCCTCCGGATTTTGTCCATAGGGAATTTCTATCAGAATATGATTATCGATGGCCTTTTCAATATCCCGGCGCGCCCCACATCGTTTTTCGCAGTTATTGGAGGACGCCGATCATGTTCCACGCCCCTTCGAGCGCCTTTTCCCGGTCGCCGGACGCCCCGCACCGCGAGGAGGATGCGGCCCGCATTCTCGACCTTCTCGCCTTGTGGGAAGGCGATAGCGCCGCCTTGCGGCGAGCGGTCGAAGATCAGACCGACTGGGGACCGTTCGAACTCGCGGAAATGACGCCGGCTTTTTACGACGTCTACGGCGCGCGCCGCATTCTTTGCCGTTTCGTCTTTCACGGCGAGGCGGGCGCGCGCGAGCCTTTCGAGCGCGACCTGCGCCGGCGCCTCGCCTCCATCACCAGTTGGAAAGACGCGCCCCGCGCAAGATCAACCGATTCAACCCATTCAGAAATTGCATCATGACAACCCGGAATATTCTTCGTCTTTTTCGCGGCGACGCGCTCGTCGGCCTGATTCTGATCGCGGCGGCCTTGTTCGCCATGCTGGCGAGCAACGGCGCGTGGAGCCGCTATTACGACATGTTCCTGTCGACGCCTGCGGCCGTCCAGATCGGCGCCTTCGCCATCGAAAAACCGCTTCTCTTATGGATCAATGACGGGCTGATGGCCGCCTTCTTTTTTCTGGTGGGCCTTGAAGTCAAACGCGAGATTCTGCGCGGGGAATTGTCGTCTCTCGACAAGGCCGCGCTGCCCGTTTTCGCCGCTATCGGCGGCATGGCCGTTCCCGCGCTGATCTATGCGGCGTTCAACTGGGCCGATCCCGCGACGCTGCGCGGCTGGGCGATCCCGGCGGCGACAGACATCGCCTTTGCGCTCGGCTTTCTGGCGCTCGTCAGCATGGGCGCGCCGGCGAGCCTCAAGATCTTCTTGCTCGCCGTCGCCATCATCGACGATCTCGGCGCCATCGCCATTATCGCGCTTTTCTATACGGCGGACCTGTCGGTCGAAATGCTCGCATTCGCCACCGCCGGCGTCGCGCTCCTCGCTGCGCTGAACCTTGCCGGCGTCAAGCGCGCCTCGCCCTATATTTTCATCGGCGCCTTGGTGTGGGCGTTTGTCCTGAAATCGGGCGTTCATGCGACGCTCGCCGGCGTCGTCACCGCGCTGATGATTCCCATGGACGGCAAAACCGCGAACGACGCTTCGCCGCTCAAAAAACTTGAGCATGGCCTTCATCCGTGGGTGATCTTCCTGGTGCTTCCGCTCTTTGCTTTCGCCAATGCCGGGCTGTCGCTGACGAATTTCACCGCCTCGGCGCTGTTTGCGCCGGTGACAATCGGCGTTGCGCTGGGGCTTTGCGTGGGCAAACCGCTCGGCGTGCTCGGCGCCGCCGCCATAGCGGTGCGTCTTGGCTGGGCGAAACTGCCGAAAGGCGTCAACTGGCTGCATATGGCGGGCGTTGCGGCGCTCACCGGCATCGGTTTCACCATGAGCCTTTTTATCGGCGGCCTCGCCTTTTCCGATGCGACGATGCTCAACCATGTGCGGCTTGGCGTCTTGGCCGGTTCGCTCGTCTCCGGTCTCACCGGGTGTGCGCTGATCTTTTTCGCCGGCCGGCCCCTGCCCTTCGCTGCGCGGCGCGCGCAGAGGTCCTCAGCCGCGCCCGCTTCCGGGCGTTGCGCCGCCTGTTGAACCTGACTTGTGTTTTCCGTCACAGCGCGGAGGCGCGAAATTTATGACGATAATGAAACTTGACGCCAGATTGTGAACGCAATTTGAACCATAGGGCGCCATAAGGGTTCACTATATGGGCGTCGACAAGAAGGCGGAGTTTTATGGCCTCATATTCGAAAGCCATCATTAAGGACGCGATCCGCTGCGGATCCGCGCCGTCAGGGGAAGCTCTTCCCCGGGGCGAATACGACATCGACCATCGCGAAGGCTGTGTCGGGTTCTGCAATTGCCAGGACAAAAGGGCTTTCACCCTGTCGCTCGATGCGTTCATCCAGCATCTGCATGAAGGCCGCATCGCACTGGCGGGCTGAGCCTCCGGTTGCGCCTCATTCTTTCTCGGCAAGGCCCTCGGTGATGTTCACCGGCGTGTAGAAGTTCCGGTTGTCGAGCTTTGCATCGCTATGCGCCTTCTTCACAGCGCGGCGTTGACGAAAAGGCTGCAGGAAACGCGACACCGCTTCGATCTGCTCCCCGTTCATCTTCCGGCGCAAAAACGCTTTGACCGGGCTGTCATTGGCGCCCGGCTCGCTTTCCTTCTTTTCTTCCGCCTCTGTCCAGGCTGTCGCATAGTCGCTCTGCTGCGGGGGACGCGCAAAAATCTCAACGCTAGCGTCAATGCGCTCAGCGTGGACATAAAGAAATGTCGGCGCCCCATCCATCAGCATGACGCGCCCATGAACCTCGATGGGATCGCGCACCTGATAAAGACGCCCGTCGCGCGGCATGAAAATCCGTTTGATGCGATATCCGTTTTCCGGCGACAGGGCGCGAAAGAAAAGCTCCGGCGACAATTGATAAAATCCGTGGCCGCAAAGGCTGTTCGCCGGCGTCGCGATCATCAGCGCGCCGCCCTCTTTGACCATCCGCATCGCGTTTTTAAGGCCCACCGGATAATTGAAAACATGCTCCAGCGTGCCGCCGTCATAAACAAGGTCGAAACGCTGATCGAGTTCGGGCGGGATGGGCGCGTTGAGATCGTGGACGATGGATGCGTCTTCATAATCGGAGACGTCCATGGAACAGATCTCCTTCACACCGAGAAGACGGAAGAGGTCGTCGGCAAAACGCTGGCCTTTTACCGACGGCGTTTCGGTGACATCGGCGGGCGCGAGGCCGCTCTCTTTTACAATCGACCGCAACTCCTCGAAGGAGCAGAAAAGATTCTGCCGCCCGAGGGTGCAGGCGCTGTCGAGCTTCAGGCCGGCCGCAACCGCCGACGCGACCAGCCTCGCGTCTATTGCTTCAATTCCCATGCGGGCTCCCCTGTCCGTTTTGAAATGATGGAAAGCGCTAAAACTCGATCAGCTCTTCCGGCGCGTTTTCATCCGGCAAGGGCTCTCGCGCCGGCCGCCAGCCGGTCCCGTCATTGCAGGCCGCGCCCTCGCCTTCATAGCGCGTGGAGTAGATATTGATCCGCTGCGAAATCTTGCGGCAGAGGATGGGCTTGCGCATGGGGCCGCCCGCCAGCTCGAGCTCCGACCCCGGCGCCTTGATCAGCAGATCCCCGAAGACATAGCCGCGCACGGCGCCGTTCGCGGAAATCAGCATCCAGTTCTTGTCGCGCACCCGGCCGACGACTTCGACGCCGGAACCGGAGGGCAGCACCTCGATCGCTTTCGCATCCGTGCTTGGCCCCGTGCGGATATTCGAATTGCGCGTCAGCACATAAAGCCCGAGATCGGTTTCAACGACATGCGCCAGATCGAGATCGCCCCGCGCCGCATCCATGCGCGCGGCGGGGTCGGCTTTCAGGTTGGCGAGCGCGTAACCGCCGGGCGCAACGGAGCCGACGGCGCGCCGCCCGCGCCAGTTCTGCGCCTCGCCCGTGTCCAGCGCGCGCGCGACGGCGGCGGCCAGCGCTTGCCTGTCCGCATCGTTCAATTGACCGTCGACGGGCGTTCCCGCAGCGTAATTAACGCTATTGCCGGAAAAAGGATCGAGCGAGCCCATGCTTGAACAGGCGCCGAGCAACGCAGCGACGATTATCGTAAATGCGGCCGATCGGATTGTACGGAAGTTTCGAAACATCATCGTTTTTGTCTCCTTGCCGCGCCGTTTCAAGCGACACATTCTTTACCTTTGTTGCACACTCTCGGCGAATTGTGGAGGGAGAGAACGGTGACCGCGGCGGCAGCACGGCTGAAGCAGCTATTGGAGCTGGCGCGCAACGGTTCCCCCGAGGCGCGAGGCAACCTTTTGCGCGCGCTCGCCGAGGTGCTTCTGACCGACGCCGCGAGCCTCACGCCTAAAGCCCACAGCCATCTTGACGCCATTCTCGCACAACTGGCGCGCGAGGCCGAACCCGCGCTTAAACGCAATCTCGCCGCGCGCTTCGCGGAAGCCAAGCGCGCGCCCAGAACCCTCATCGCCATGCTCGCCCGTGACGACATCGCCGTCGCGGAACCGCTCCTGCGCCATTCATCCGCGCTCGGCGATGCCGATCTCATCTCGATCATCGCCGCGCAGGGCGACGCCCATCACATCGCGATCGCAAAGCGGCGCGAGGTGGCGGCGGACGTCGCCGACGCTCTCGCCCAACACGGCGGCGAAGACGCGCTTATAGCGCTCGCGAAAAACCAGGGCGCGCGGTTCAGCCATGAAGCCATGGGCGCCATGACGGCCAAAGCGCGCAAATTTCCCGCGCTTCAGGAGCCGATGACGGAGCGTTACGACCTGCCGCCGCTGTTTTTGACGCAGCTCTATTTCCACGTCCCCTCCACCCTCAAAAAGGCGATCCTGCAGCGCTCCGACATGCTCGATCCCTCCTTAGTCGCACAAGCCGTGACGGCGAACCGGCGCAATGTCTATGACGATGCGGCGCAGGCGGCGGAGGACAAGAAAACCGGAGACGGCGACGCGATGGTGTTGCGCGTCATCGCCGAGAAAATCGCAGCCGGCGCCGTTGATGAGATGCTGTTGAAGACGCTGCTTGCGGAAAAATATCACGCCGCCTTTCCCTACGCCTTCGCGCATCTCGCCGGCGTCGATCTCGCGACGGCGCAAGTCATTCTTGGCGACGTGTCGTTCGAGTCCCTCGCCATCGCCAGCCGCGCCGCGCTGCTCGAACAGCCGACCTTCGCCAAAATCGTGTTCTCCTACCGAAAAGGCGGCGGCGATGAATCGAAAGCCCTCAAGATTCTCGACGTCTACATGAAAGTGCCGCCCGATGCGGCGGAGCGCGTGATGCGCTTCTGGCGCATGCGCACCGAAGCGGCGGCGAGCGCCGCGCGCCTCGCGCGCTTCATCGAGGATGACGATGAAAGTCCTCTGACGCTGACCCAGCGCGCCAAGGGATGGTGATCCTTTAGTCCAAAAATGTCCGGCCGTCGCGGTCTTCGATTTCGACGATCCAGAGATCGGGATCGATGGAGCTTTCCTTTTCGAGCCAGCGGTCGATCTTCGCTTCGACATCGGGCCCATCGTCTTCCTCGAACGGTTCGCGCCACACGGCTTTTCCGTCTAGATCGCGGCTCTGGATGAACAGCTTCACCGCGCCCGGCCCCTGATAGAGTTTGACCGCCACGGCGCCCGCATCGGCGTCGCCGCGCCGGACAATCGTCGCAAAGGCGCCGGCGCTGTGGGCGCGGCGCACCTGCGCGGAAACGCGGATTTCGGTTTTGACGCGGGGCTCGGTCATGCATTCCCTGCATTGCGCGGGCGCCGCGCGCCGTCAAGCGGGTTTAGGCTGCAGCGCGGGCTCTCAGCGTTCGCAGAATAACCGCTTTCAGGGCTTCGGCGCGCAGGGGCTTGGTGATGAACTCATTCATGCCGGCCGCAAGCATCGCCTCGCGCTCGCCGGGCATGGCGTCGGCGGTGACGGCGACGATAGGCACATGCGCCATGGGCCCGTCCAGCTTGCGCACCGCCTGCGCCGTTTCCATGCCGCTCATGCCGGGCATGTGCTTGTCCATCAGAACAATGTCGTAATCGCGCGCGCCGAGGCGTTCGAGACAGGCGTCGCCGTCATGAGCGAAGTCGGCTTCGGCGCCCCAGGCTTTCAGGAACTCGCTGACGACAAGGCGGTTCACCTCATTGTCTTCGGCGACGAGAACGCGGAGCCCCTTAAGGTCGCTCGCGGAATCGTAAAGGTCGTCGTTATTCGTGTCGTCTGCGTCGGCTTCATTGACCTTGAGAGATAACAGGAAGGTCGAGCCTGCCGGTCCCGTGCGCTCGACGCCGATAGCGCCGCCCATCAGTTGCGCCAGCATGCGGCAGATGGGAAGACCGAGACCCGTGCCGCCGAATTGCCGCGTCGTGCCGCGCTCGCCCTGTTCGAACTTGTCGAAGACGCGCGCAACCTGATCGTCGGGAATGCCCTTGCCCGTATCGGCGACGCGGAATTCGAGCGCATAGCGCCCGCCGCCGCGATTGATGCCGTGAAGATGGAGGCCCACATGGCCTTCGCTCGTGAATTTGACGCCGTTGGACAGAAGATTCTGCAGGATCTGCCGGAGCCTGAGATCGTCGACGAGGGCAATAGGCGGAATTTCGCCGGTGACATTGGCGCTGACAGTGAGGCCTTTGGCGGCGGCGGTTTCGCGCCAGCTGTCGGCGACGAAACGCACGAGATCCCTGAGATCCGTGGGCCGCGCCTCGATCGTCAGCTTGCCGGCTTCGATCTTCGACAAGTCGAGAAGGTCGTTGAGAATGAGGAGAAGCGACTCGCCCGACTGGCGGATCGTGTCGGTGAGCTTGCGCTCATGCGCGGGCAACGACCCAGCAAGCAGCGCGTCGGTAAGCCCGATGACGCCATTCAGGGGCGTTCGCAATTCGTGGCTCATCGTGGCGAGGAATTCCGACTTCACCGCTTCCGCGCGTTGGGCGCGGGTCACGTTTTCGCGCATCGCCCCCAGCATCCCATAAAGATTTTCCGTGATGAGAACGGCGATGCCCGTAGAGATGATCACGGCAAAGACGCCCTGCGCGAGACGATTGGTCTCGCGCGTGTAGTCGAAAGGCGACATGGCCGCGGGGCTGTTCATGGAAATCCAGTAGAGGAAACACAAGGTCGCCAAGACGACAATGCAATTGGCGATGGCGACACGGCGGCCCGCCATGTACCCGGTCATTACCGGTCCGAGCGACATAAACGGCACGATGGCGGAATTGATCCCGGCGCGGTCCGGCAAGGCGGAGCCAAGCACTGCAGCGATCATCAGAAAAGTGTAAAACCAGGCGTAAAAGAATTCATTCTTGTACCACCTGACGAGCTGCATCGAGGCGAGCACGATCAGGATGGCGATTCCCGACACCGTGTGGTCATAGGTCCAACGCCCGTAATTCGCCCACATGACTGCGTGGTTGGCGAACTGCGTTGCAATGACGGTGAGGCCGATGATCCAGACGGCGCGCATCCGCGCCGCCTGTTCGGGGCGCTCCATTTCAGGAATGCGCAAATAGCGCTCGTAAGCCTCAGCCCAGCCCTTCATCGGATACCAGTCTCTCCCGCCCTCTCGGCGCTATAATGTAACGGGTGGATTGTTAAAAATTGAATGAAGCCGTCCCGCGCGAAGGAAGAAACGCGGGCGGGCATAACTCAAGACAAGACTTAACAGAGGGTTACTGTCAGGCGGCGCTGCGGCCGTCTTTGGCGGCGACGCGCTCGCGCCGGAACTGGGCGACGCGGTCGAGCTGGCTCTGGATGTCGCCGGAGACGTCAAGACCCGCCCCCGCCATGTCGTTCAAGGTTTTCGCCACAGGCAGACGCAGGCTGGCTTTCGTCCCCTCGCCCGGCGCGGAAGCGAGCTCTAGGGCGCCGCCGTGAAGTTTGGCGAGCGAGAACGCAAGCGACAAGCCGAGCCCGGCGCCGGGCGTTCCGCGCACGCCGCTTTTATGGAGGCCCGTGAAGCGCTCGCCGAGACGCGCCAGCGCCATCTGACTCATGCCGACGCCGGTGTCGAGGACGTCAAACGTCAGCACACGGTCTTTTTCGCTCACTTTGAGGGTGATCTCGCCTGCTGCAGTGAACTTCACTGCATTGGTGAGAAGATTGATGAGGATCTGCTTCACCGCGCGCGCATCGAGCATGGTTTCGGAAAGGCCTGGCGCAATATCGACTTCCAAGGCGAGGCCCGCCTTTTCCGCCTCGCCGCGCACCATCGCGGCGCATTCGCGGGCGATCGCGCCCGGTTCGGCAAGCGCAGGCGCCAGCTTGTAGCGCCCGGCGTCGAGCTTCGCCTGATCGAGGAGCGAAGCGATGAGGTCGGCGAGATGGGCGCCTGAGGATTTTATGTCCCGAACATATTCCCGATATTTGTCATGGCCGAGCGGTCCGAAGGACTCCTCTTTCATGGCGTCGGCGAAACCGAGAATCGCATTCAAGGGCGTTTTCAGCTCATGGCCGAGATCGGCGAGGAGCTGCGGCGAGACGCCCGGCGCCTTGGACGCAGGCGTCTGGACTGTTGATGCGTGGGGGACGGGCGCAGCCCGTTCCTGCCCCGGGACTCGGGCTGGACTGCGATCACGCAGCAGGACGTTGATCCGCCCGCCGTCGCGCTGAAACGAAAGATCGGCGAACTGGCCCGACCTGCCGGGCCCGGCAAGGCGCACGGAGAGGGTTGCATCCCCCGGCTCGATCGCCGGGTCGCTGATCCGGGAAAGGGTTTCCTTCAGGGCCGCCCGGTCCTCGCGGGCGGCGAAATCGAGCAGCGACCGGCCGCAAAGCCCGCCCTCAGCCCCGATCAGCGCCTCCGCGCCGCCGGTGGCGGCCAGAATTTCCCCATCCCCGGCGACCGCCAGCACGGCGTCGCGAGCGCTCGAACGCCATTGCGGGGCCTTGCGGGCGGGGTTGAAGAAGGCTGATAGGCTGAACGCCATGACGTTTCGGATCCGTTCTTCCAGAACCGGGAACGCAGGCCTTGCCGGCGCCTCGATTCGTTAACGCCCCTTCACCATGCGTCAGCTGGCGTTAACAAATGATAAATCGAAAAAACCGCGAAACTCCTGGAGTTTAGGGCCTCGCCAGCCGCCGCCGGTAAGGAAGAGATTAAAATTTGAATTATGCGGGTGAGACCTGTCGAATTTGATAATAATTCAGCTAGGATGATGAGCGCTGTCTTAAATTTTGGGGCGATAACGTGGCGGCCGTCTTACAAGACCGTCATTTGGGAGAACTGCTCTATGTCGCGTATCAGTAACGGGTTGCGGGGTATTGAACGCGCCCGGCGGAGGGCGTTGCGCCCTCATCTGGCCCTTGCAGGGCTCGCCGCGGGTCTCGCCGCCACCACCGTTTCCGCCGAATCGCTGGCCCAGCCGAAGGACAACGCCCTTGAGCGCCAGGCCGCCAGCTACATCCAGTTCCGCGAGGACGTCGCCGCCCTTGAGGCGATGCCGTTCAACAATGCGGAAGTGACGCGCGAGGCCCATCGCCGCCTCGCCGCCCATGATTCCGCCGCCCTCTCTTCGGGCTGGGTCGCCTATGCGGCGCTGGTCGCCGCCGATCAGCCGGGTTTCGCCGAGGCTCTCGAAAAAGAGCTCGACAAGAAGCCGAATAAGCGCAAGGGCGAGCTTGGCGGCATTGACGGCCTGATGTCCGCCGTGGCGCAGGACCCCGCTTATCTGCGCAAGCTGCCCGGCGCCGATGACGCCGTCAAAGCCGTGCTCGCCATGACCGTGCAGGACGGCGCGCGCATCACTGAACTGGGCGAAGCCTACAAGACGCAGGCCTACGCCCTCCAGAAAACCAGCTGGGGCAAGGCGAAGATTTCGCCGAGCCAGACGCGCCTCGACGAAGCGGCGACCTATGGCCGCTCGCGCGGCGCGCCGGCGGCGCCGGTTCTCGTCCGCGCCGAAAACAACGGCGTTCTCGCCCCCGCGCTTGCAAGCGCCCGCGGACAATGGGCCGCCGACTGGGGCGCCGGCGCCGACGAAGGCAAGATGACCGAGAAAAATGCGGAAGTCGTGATCGACCGCATTCTCAATCTCGCCGCGCGCTATTCGACGAACTCGCTGAACCCGAAAATCGTCGAGGTCTATGCGCAGAACACCAAATCCGAGCGCTGCCTTTCCATGGCGAAGCTGACGCTCGATCAGTGCATCGCCGCGACGCGCACGCCCTATGAAGAAGCGTTCTGCCTCGGCGAACACGGCCTCAAAGACGTCGCCACCTGCACCGGCTGGGTCGCCGGCGCCGGATCGAGCTAAACGTCAGACGGCGAATCGTCGCTGGTCAACATTTAAAGGCCGCGCTTCATGCGCGGCCTTTTTCTTAAGCCCCTCTCCCTTGAGGGAGAGGGGTTTGGGGTGAGGGTGCGCAGCATTCGTCCCGCAGTGCATCGCTCTATATGATTCAATTAAATGCTGCTCGCTGAGACGAAAGCGAAGCGCGCGCGGATAGATCCCCCTCACCCCAGCCCTCTCCCCCAAGGGGGAGAGGGAGGACCGAATTTCCGCATAAACTCCTTTTGACGCTCAACATCCCGCATTTTTGCCATCTCCGGACAAATCACCTATTGTGCAGTGCAAACGAACTTTCGCCTGTGTGGCGCGTTAAGTTGAACGCCGCACCCCAAAGTGAAAAGACATGGGTTGAAAGACATAGCTTGAAAGACATGGGCCGCCTCATCGCCATCTCGAACCGCACCGCCGTGGACCCCAAGGCCCGCGCGGGCGGACTCGCCGTCGCCGTTTGGGAATCGCTGAAAGCCACGGGCGGCGTCTGGTTCGGCTGGAGCGGGGACATCACCGAGAACGAACATCGCGTGCTGCATGGGCATTACGATGACGGGGTCGAGTTCCTGCTGACGGACCTGACCCAGGAAGAACATGACGGTTATTATCTGAATTACGCCAACCGCGTGATCTGGCCGGTTTTTCACTACCGGATCGATCTCGCCTGGTTCAATCGCGACGCCTTCACCACCTACGCCGCCGTCAATCAGCGTTTCGCGCGCCAGATCGCGCCGCGCCTTCAGGACGGCGATATCGTGTGGGTGCATGATTATCACTTCATGCTCATGGCAGACGCGTTGCGTCACGCGGGATGGGCAGGGCCGACAGGCTTCTTCCTGCATATTCCGTTTCCGGCGCCGGAAGTCTTCCGCGCGCTTCCCGAACATCACTGGATCGCGCGCGCGCTTTGCGCCTATGACGTCATCGGCTTTCAGGCGGAGCGCGACCGCTACAATTTCGTGCAATATCTGATCGACGATTGTGGCGCAGAAGACCTCGGCGACGGCCACGTCAAGGTGTTCGACCGCACCACCACGGTGAAAGCCTATCCTATCGGCATCGACGCCGAAGGCTTTCACGCGGCCGCACACAGCGAACTTGCGGATGAAGCCGCGGAACGCATCGGCCGCTTTCTCGGCGGGCGCGAATTCGTCATCGGCGTCGACCGCATGGATTACTCCAAGGGCCTGCCCGAACGGTTCGAAGCAGTCGGGCGCCTCTTCGACAATTTCCCCGACACGCGCGGAAAAGTCTCGGTGACCCAGATCACCCCGCCCTCCCGCTCGAAAGTGGAGGAGTATCAGGAACTCCGGGTCGAACTTGACCAACTGGCCGGCCGCATCAATGGCGATTATGGCGATCTCGACTGGATCCCCTTGCGCTATCTCGCCCGCTCCTACCAGCGTGAGGAGCTTGCCGGGCTTTTCCGCATCGCGCGCGTCGGACTTGTGACGCCCTTGCGTGACGGCATGAACCTCGTCTGCAAGGAATTCGTCATGGCGCAGGACGAGGAGGATCCGGGCGTCCTCATCCTCTCCGAATTCGCGGGCGCTGCAGAACAGCTTCAGGCCGCGCTCATCGTCAATCCTCACGATACGGACAATGTCGCCGAGGCGATCCACGCCGCGCTCAACATGTCCCTCGAAGAGCGCCAGAACCGCTGGCGGCGGCTCGAAAAGGTGATCCGGGAGCAGGATATCGGCTGGTGGCGCGAGCAGTTTCTGAAAGATCTCTCGCCCGGCGGCGTGAATTAGGCGGCTGTTGGTCTTTTGCTTACATTTTCATAGTCTCCTGCCGCTTATGATGCTTCCTTCTCCCCCCTTGCCCGCGCCCGGCGCCGCGCTGTTTCTCGATTTCGACGGCACCCTCGCACCCATCGCCTCAGACCCGGACGCCGTTTTCCTGCCCAAAGGCGGCGCAGAAATTTTACGCGCGCTGTCGGCGAAACTCGGCGGCGCGCTTGCGATTTTGAGCGGGCGCGACATTCGCGATCTCGCAAAACGCGTTCCGGAAGATTTATGGCGCGCAGGCGGCCACGGGCTTGAGGTCTGCGCGCCAGGCGAAGCGCCCGAAGACTTCGCCAACGCGGCGCCGCCCGCGCTTGTGGACGCGCTGACCATGATCGCGGCTGGCGTCGAGGGCGCGCGGCTTGAGCTGAAAGGCGAAGTCCTCGCCCTTCATTACCGCGCAGCGCCCGAGGCCGGTTCCGCTTTGAAAGCCGCCATGGAAAAAGTCATCGCCGGCGCCGACGGCTATATCCTCCAGCCGGGAAAAATGGTGCTCGAAGCAAAACCGGCGCACGCGAACAAGGGCATTACGCTGACGCGGTTTCTTGAAAGGCGGCCCTTCGCCGGCCTGACGCCGGTCATGGCCGGCGACGACGCGACCGACGAAGACGCCATGGCGGAGGCGATTTCCGCCGGCGGCTACGGCGTCAAGGTCGGACCGGGCGAAAGCAAAGCGGCGTACGGGATCGAAGACCCAGCGGCGGTATGGCGATGGCTGGAGGCGGCGGCGCAATGACGCAAGACAAAAAATCTCCAAAGCCCAATCTCGAACTCGGCATTATCGGCAACGGCACGATCGCCGCGCTGATCGACGAAGACGCCAGCGTCGTCTGGATGTGCCTGCCGCGTCTCGACGGCGAGCCGGTGTTCAACGCGCTGGTGGGTGGAGGCGGCGCATTTTCGGTTCAGCTTGCGGGCCAGTGCCGCGCGCGTCAGCGCTATTTAAAAAACAGCGCCGTCATTGAAACCATTCTCGAAGCCGATGACGGATCGGCGGTCGCCATCACCGATTTCGCGCCGCGGTTTTTCGACAAGGGCCGCACGTTCCGTCCTGCTTCCATCGTGCGCCGCATCCGCCCGCTCGCCGGCATGCCGAAAATCTCCGTATCGCTAAAAGCGCAATCGGACCGCGGGGCCACGAACATCGAGCCGGTTCGCGGCGTTTCGCATATCCGTTACAAGAACGATCATGCGGGCTTTCGCGTCACCACCGATGCGCCCGTCTCCTACATCATCGCCGAGCGTGAATTCGTGCTCGACCGCGAGATCAATTTCATTCTGGGCCCGGACGAATCGCTTTCCGACAATCCGGCGGTGATCGCCGCCGAATGGGAAACGCGGACCAATGAAGGCTGGCGCGCCTGGGCCCGGCGTCTCGCCGCGCCGCCGGTCTGGCAGGAAGCGGTGATCCGCGCGGCGATCACGCTGAAGCTTTGCGTTTACGAAGAAACCGGCGGCATTGTCGCGGCGCTGACCACATCCATTCCCGAACATGGCGGCTCGGAACGCAATTGGGATTACCGTTATTGCTGGCTGCGCGACGCCTATTTCACGGTGAACGCCTTGAACCGCCTCGCCGCGGTCGGCACGCTCGAACATTACCTCGCCTATCTCCGCAACACCGTCGCGCATACCAAAGGCGGGCACATCCAGCCGGTCTACGGGATTTCGCTCGAAGAAGATTTGCGCGAAGAGATCGCGCCGGACCTCAAAGGCTATCGCGGCATGGGCCCGGTGCGCTTCGGCAACCAGGCCGCCGAACACATCCAGCACGATGTTTACGGCCATGTGGTGCTTGGCGCCAGCCAGGCGTTTTTCGACGAACGGCTCTTCGCAAAGGCGGGCGAGCTTGAATTCGAACAGTTCGAACTCGTCGGCGAGCGCGCCTGGGCCGTTTACAATACGCCAGACGCCGGCATCTGGGAATATCGCGGCCGCGCCAATGTGCATACGTCTTCGGCGATGATGTGCTGGGCCGCCTGCGACCGGCTTTCGCGCATCGCCGATCATCTCGGCCGCGACGACCGCGCCGCCTATTGGCGCGGGCGCGCCGACGCCATGCGCGCGGTTATCCTGAAAGAAGCCTGGAACGAAAAGCGCGGCGCGTTTACTGGCGCATTCGGCGGCGACGATCTCGACGCCTCGGTTCTGTTGATGGCGGAGATCGGCTTCATCGACGCCATGGATCCGCGCTATGTTGCGACTGTCGAAAAGATCGACGCCGAACTGCGCGAGGGTTATCACGTCTACCGCTACCGCGCGGCGGACGATTTCGGCAAACCGCAGACGGCCTTCACCGCCTGCACCTTCTGGCATATCGACGCCCTCGCCCGCATCGGCCGCACGGACGAAGCGCGCGCCATGTTCGAGGACGTGCTCGCTCACCGCAACCGGCTCGGCATCCTCTCCGAAGACATCAATGTCGCCAAAGGCGAACTCTGGGGCAATTTCCCGCAGACCTATTCCATGGCCGGGATCATCAACGCCGCTGCGCGGCTGTCGCCGCGCTGGGAGGATGTGGTTTAGCGCGCGGCCCGCGCGGGGCGCGCCGCTTCCAACCGCTCAAGCAGAACAGAGATATTCTTCCTGACGGCACCGTCGCTGGCGATGCGCAGTCTCTCAACGCCGGTCATGGCTTCGCCGGCTTTCGCCGTATAGGCCGCTTCGACCGTTTCTTCGTAAATGATGGAAGACGCGTCTTTGACCTTGTAGGCGACGATCGCTGTGACGGTCATGTCGAGCCCGGCGAAAGGCTGCTTCAACTCGACGAGCTCAGCTTCGACTTCATAGGCGCGCCCGCCTGCCGGGAGGATGGCCCACGCCATGCTGTCACGGCGCAAATCCTGCGCGAATTGGCTGACCGCATTTTCTGGCGTTTCCGGCGCGTCAGTCAGAGCACCCGCCTGCGCCGTCACGGAAGCCAAGGCCGCCGCCAAAGCGGCCTGCGCAGGCGGAGGAGATGTTTTCTCTTCGCTCGCGATTGACGCAGTGGGCGCGGGCGCCGCCAGCACAGGAGCCTTTGCAAGCGGCGTCGCCTTGCGCGCTGCTTTGTGCGGCGCCGCAGGCGCAGCCATGTCCTGCACCGGCGGCGAGGCGCAGGCGGCGAACAGGGGGGCGATGAAAAGAAGGACCAGGCGTTTCATGATTTCTTCCGGCTTGTCCCGAATATCGTCGCCGAACGTAAAAATTCCGCTGATTTCCCGTTGCTGTCCATGCGGGCGGCGGGAAAGCCCCTACCCGACCGGCGCCGGTTGCGGCGAAGCGCGGGAGGCCCTATCTCCCGCCCATGACGGGTTTTGACGACATCGCCGGCGACTTTGCGTTCCTCGACGAGTGGGACGACCGCTATAAATATCTCATCGATCTCGGCCGCACTCTGGAGCCCTATCCTGAGGCGTTCCGCGACGACGCCCACAAGGTGCGCGGCTGCGCCAGCCAGGTCTGGCTCTATGCGGAAAGCGATGGCGACGCGATCATCCTCAAGGGCGATTCAGATGCGCATATCGTCAAAGGCCTCGTGGCGCTGCTGATTGCGCTTTATTCCGGCAAGAGCGGCAAAGAGATGCTGGAAGTCGACCCGGAAGCGGCGCTCGCGCCGTTCGATCTCACCGGTCACCTGACGCCGCAACGCTCCAACGGGCTTCATTCCATGATTAAGCGCATCCGCGACATCGCGGCGGAAGATCAGGCCGAATAGCCCATCTGTTTGCGCTCCAGCGCCCCGCGAAGGAACAAGCCATCGGCCTCCGCCTTGCGGATGCGGTCGCGCAAGAGCCGCTCCATATAAGCAAGCTGGACTTCATGGATCGGGCTGTCGCGGCTGTCTTCGATATTGATGCAGGCGTGCGAGACGGTGGAGCGGTCGCGGTTGAACTCGGCGGCGACTTCATAAAGCGACAACTGCCCGACCACATGAGCGAGATACATGGCCGTCTGGCGGGCGCGGGCAAGCTCGGCCCCTCGCCTTTCCGCGGTCATCAACGCCGCATGGGGCAGCCCGTACGCCTCGCACACGACTTCTTTCGCCATGCGCGCGACGAGTCTTATCGCCAGCTGCGAAAACCGATCCGTTGTCCTCGACATCCCGCCTCCAATCCCCGGCCCTGCGCAAGAAACGGGCCTTTTCCGGAAGAGAATAAAAGCGGAAGCAATGCGGTGGATGCGCCGCATGCAAATTAGGACGCGCGCGTGCCGGCGGCTTTTGTTTTGTGCAACAGCGAAAGCGTCAGGCGAGGAACGACAGGACCAGGACAAGCGCAAGTAAAATCGCGGTCCACAAGGCCATGAAGCCGATGGGCCATGACCGCGCCATCTGTCCTTCCGGTCCGTGCACGGCGTAAATGCGCTCCATCAATGCTTGTACGCGGCCGGAGAAAATCCCCCATAAGGCGATCCATGTTGCGCGCGACGCACCAGTCGCCCAGCCGAGAAGCGCCCGTCCCGGCACGCGCCAGAACCAGTCCGTATCAAGATTGGTCGACGGAACTTCGGCCGGGTACCATTTCAGGAGAATGAGAACGGCGAAGGCGAGCACCGCCCAGAGGAGAAGCTGCAACTGCTCGACGACGTGATAGGCGGCGTAAGGATGGTATCCTTCTATCGCCGCCTGGTCTGGCATCAGCGCGTAAAGCGGCTCCGGATAAACGCCGAGGCCGATGCACAGGACCGCCGCAACGCCCATGGCGATGGCCATGCCGATGGGCGCGTCTTTCGGGCGCTTGCCTGAATCATGGGCGAAGAAGGTGAAATACGGGATCTTGATCCCCGCATGTTCGAGGACGCCCGCGGACGCGAAGAGCAGCACCAGCCAGATCCAGAACATATGCGCCTCGCCCGCCGCATCGATAATGAGGCCCTTGGTGACGAAGCCGAGCGTGCCCGGGAATGCGGAAATCGACAACGCGCCGACGATGCAGAGCCCCATGGTGAGGGGCATGGTCTTGTAAAGCCCGCCAAGCTCCGTCGCTTTCGAGGTGCCGGTCCGGTACATGGCGGTGCCGAGCGCCATGAAGAGCAGTCCTTCGAAAATGATGTTGCCGAAGGCGTAGCCCGCCGCGCCGTTGATCGCCCCGAAACCGATGGCGACCACCATGAACCCCACCTGGTTGTTGATGGAATAGGTGAGAACTTTTCTGAGATCGTTTTCGATGAGCGCGAAGAAGATCGGGAAGATCGTCATCACCGCGCCGATATAGACAAGCTCGATGGTCCCCGGAAACGCCCGCGCCAGCGAATAGACCGCAAGCTTGGTCGTAAAGATCGAGAGAATGATCGCGCCGGTGATGGTCGATTTCGGATAGGCGTCCTGCACCCAGTTGTGGAGCAGCGGAAACGCCGACTTGATGCCGAAGGCGAGAAACATGACGAGGGCCGACAACTTCACCAGGCCGTTTTCGTCGCGCAAGCCGATGAAATCGAAAGCGAGCGAACCCGTTTCGCGCCAGATCAGGACGACGCCGGCGAGCAGCAACACGCCGGAGAGAATCTGGATCGAGAGATAACGCATGCCCGAGAGATAAGTGACGCGGGTTCCCGGCGCCCAGACGAGGAAGACCGAAGTGATCGCCGCAACCTCCCACCAGAAAAACAGCGTGATCATGTCGCCGGCGAGAACGCCGCCGAGCGCCGCCGCCGGATAAGCGAGCGTCGCGAAATTCTGCGCCCGGTCGCGCTGGCCCCATGCGTAAATGATGTTGAGCGCCGCCGCGATGTGAAACACCACCGCGAAAATCCGCGACAGGGGATCGAGGCGCACGGTCGTCAGCGTCTCGCCGAACAGCGACACCGCGCCGTAATTGCCGAGGCCCAGCGTATAGAGCTTCACCGCCGAGATCGCCGTCGCAATGAGGAGAATCGGCGAGGCGAGATGGCGCGGGATCGCCAAACACATGAGCGCGCCCACGGTGAGGATGACCGCCGGATTGTTGATGAAGATATCGAGGGCGCCGGTCATCTATTCGCGCTCCTCATAATAGCCTTCCTTGCGGCCCACGAGCTTGCGCAAGTGCTGGCCAGCGAGGACGATGAACATGAAGGCCGCAAAGCCCCAGACCGCGAAGAAAACGCCCCAGCCTTCGACTTCGAAATGCGGATGCTCCTTCTGCCAGGCGGGCACGAAACCGGCGATGGCGGCGGCGATGGACGCGACGATGAGGACGCCCAGAAACGCGTTGCGAAAGCCTTTCTTGTCGGCCCAGCCTTCGTCGCCGTGGTGGTGGTTATCAGACATCACTGCCCCCCGATCAACGGCGAGAGATAATTGTAAAGCGGGTCCGCAAAGAAGAAGAGCAGGAACGCGCCCGCGGCGGTGAAGAGCGGCGGGAGAAGGCAAAGGATCGGCGCCTCTTTCAAGGCGCCCCATTGAATGCTAGCGCCTTCCGCGCCTTGCGGCTTCTCACCGGCTTCCGCCGGTTTCAGATAGAACGCCTGCACCGGGATCGACAAAAGATAGACCACATTGAGGATCGACGAGACCATCAGCACGGCGATGATCGCAAGCTGTCCGGCGTCGGCGGCGCCCAGCATCAAAAAGAATTTCGGCCACGACCCGGCCATGGGCGGCAATCCGATGATCGAGATGGCGCCGAGGAAGAACGCGCCGAAGGTAAAGGGCATCACCCGGCCGAGCCCGCGCATTTCGGAAATCAGCGACTTATGATGCGCCACATAGATCGCGCCGGCGCACATGAAGAGCGTCATCTTGCCGAGCGCATGGGCCGCGATCTGCATCGCCCCGCCCATGACGCCCATGGAAGTCGCGAGCATGGCGCCGAGCGTCACATAGGAAAGCTGCGACACGGTCGAATAGGCGAGCCGCGCTTTTAAATTGTCCTGGTTCATGGCGATGGCGGAGGCGAGCAGGATCGAAATCGCAGCGATCCACATGAAGGGTATGCTCGCGCCCGTCTCCCGCAGGAAATCGATGCCGAAAATATAGACGGCGACCTTGAGCACCGAGAAGACGCCGGCCTTCACCACCGCCACGGCGTGCAGAAACGCCGAAACCGGAGTCGGCGCCACCATGGCGTTGGGGAGCCACGGATGGACGGGCATCAGCGCCGCCTTGCCGATGCCGAAGGCGTAAAGCCCGAGCAAGACGCCGGCAATGGGGCCGACAGCCTCGGCATGCGCGGCCATGATGCCGCCTTCCGTAAACTCCGTCGTCCCGGTGATGGCGTAGGTCCAGACAATGGCGGGGAGCAGCAAGCCGATGGACGTCGCCATCAGCACGCCGAGATAGATGCGCCCGCCCTTGCGCGCTTTTTCGTCGCCATAGTGAGTGACCAGCGGAAAGGTCGAAAGCGTCAGCACTTCATAGAAGATGAAGAGCGTGAACAAATTCGCTGCGAAGGCGACGCCCATGGCCGCGGAAATCGCCACCGCGAAGGACATGAAAAAGCGCGTCTGATGCTCCTCGCCATGGCCGCGCATATAGCCGATGGAATAGACGGAATTAACGAGCCACAAGCCGCTGGCGATGACGCCGAACATCGCGCCTAAGGGTTCGGCCTGAAACGCGATGGGCAAGCCGTCGATCACTTCCAAGAGGACAAAGCCCGGCCGCGCGCCCTCGCCCACCGAAGCGAAAACAATCAGCGCCAGCACCAGCAGCAGGCCGCCGGTGATCAGCGTCGCCGCCTCGCGCAGGTTCGGGCTTTTGTCGAGGAGCCAGATCGCGAGACAGCCGACAAGCGGCAGCGCGAGCGCCAGAGGAATTGCGAGCGCGGGCGAAATCATTGCAAGGGACATTTAGGGGGCCCCTCCCGCCATCATCATCAGGGCCTCGGCGGCGCGGGTGGCGATGTCGCCGGTCAAATCGGTGCGGACGCCGAAATAGATGTTCGCGGCGACGAGAATCCACATGGGGATCAGCATGGAGAGCGGCGCCTCTTCCTTCGGCAGCACGAATTTGCCGTCTTCAGCCGGTTCTCTCAACAGCATCACTTCGGCGACGCGGCCGATATAGGCGAGCGCGATGAGCGACGAGGCGACGATGAGGAAGCCTGCATACCAGTGGCCGGCCTCAAACGCCGCATTCAGGAGATACCATTTGGAGATGAAGCCGACGGTCAGCGGCACGCCGATCAGCGACAGGCCGGAAATGATGAACGCCCAGGTCGTCACCGGCATGCGCTTGGAAAGCCCCGCGAAGGCCTTGATCGAATGGGAGCCCGAGCGCAACACGACGCAGGCGACCGCCATGAAGAGCGCGCCTTTCATCAGTGCGTGATTGAAAATGTGAACGAGGCTGGCGGTGAGGCCTTCGACTGTCGCGAAGGAAAGACCCAGCAGCATGTAGCCGATCTGCGCCACCGAGGAATAAGCAAGCATGCGCTTCACGTCTTCCTGGAAAAGCGCCACGAAGGATGCGGCGAACATGCCCGCAAGCCCCAGCGGCAACAGGACATAGGTGAAGGCGGCCCCGATAAACGCAAAATCGAAATTGAAGACCGAGAAGAAGAACCGGATGATGACATAGACCGCGACCTTGGTCGCCGTCGCCGCGAGAAACGCCGTCACCGCCGAAGGCGCGTAGGTGTAAGCGTTCGGTAGCCACAAATGCATGGGGAACATGGCGAGCTTCAGCCCCATGCCCACAAGGATGAAGGCGAAGCCCGCCTGCACCATGCGATTATCCTGGCCGATGAGCTGTTTCGCGAGGTCCGCCATGTTGAGCGTTCCGGTCGCCTGATACAAAAGCCCGAGACCGATAACGAAGAAGGTCGCGCCGATCGTCCCCATGACGAGATAGTTGAACGCGGCGGTGAGCGCCCGGCGGTCGCGGCGCGCCCCCATGGCGATGAGCGCATAGGTCGAGAGCGACGAGATTTCAAGAAACACGAAGACGTTGAACGCGTCGCCGGTGATGGTGACGCCGAGGAGGCCTGTCATGCAGATCAGGAGCGCGCCGTAAAAGAGCGGCGTCTGGCGCTCGTCGACTTCGAGCTGCACCGAGCGATAGGCGAACGGAAAGACCACAGACGCGATGCCGGAAACCAGCAACAGGACAAGCGCGTTCGCAAGGTCGATGCGGTATTCGATGCCGATAGGCGGGGCCCAGTCGCCGAGCGCATAAGAGATCGGCCCTGTCGCAGCGACCTCGCGGAACAGCGCGATGCAGGCGGCGAAGGTGAGCCACGAGAAAAGACAGGCCCACAAATGCGGCGCGCGGCCCTTGGGCAGGAGGAGCGTGACCGGCGCCGCCATGATCGGCATGATGATGGGCAGAACGGGGAGCTGCGCGATGACGTTCATGACGCCGCCCCTCCCGCAGCAGCCGCTTGCGCGGGCGCGCCGGGCTGATGGCCGAATTCGGCGATGTCGTCCGCCGCCTCGAGCTCGTCTTCTTCGATGGTGCCGTAGGCTTCGCGAATACGGACCGCGAGCGCAAGGCCGACCGCTGTCGTCGCCACGCCGACAACGATGGCGGTGAGGATCAGGACATGGGGCAGCGGGTTCGTATAGACAATGGCTTCAACGGCGCCCCCATGCGCCAGTCCATGCGCGGCGACGGCGGCGGAATGGGCCGCGTCGCCCGCCGCATCGGTGAGCCCGTCCGGCGTGAACTGAAGGCCGGTTTTCGGCGGCGTCTTGTCCACATGGGAGAGCGTGTTGGCGATCTTGTCGCCGGCGTCGGGCAGCGTGTGAAGCGAGTCGGCGCCTTCAGGCTGCGGCGCAGTTTTCAGCGCTTCTTTGAGGTCGTTGCCATGGTCGAGAGCGGAATTGTCGATTTTCGAATGGAGGGTTTCTTTAAGACCGTCTTCAGCGTCGAGCGCGGTGTTGTCGATTTTCGAGTGCGCCCCTTCGGCGCTTGTATGGGCGGTTTCCGCGCCATGCGCCGCCTCTTCGCCATGTTCGGCCCCCTCTCCGCCGTCAGGCCCATGATGCGCCGCGGCGTCGAGCTCATCGCCCATATAGATCGGCGCCGTGCCGCCAAAAATCTTGCCGATGGAAATGTAATAGATGAAGACGGAGGTCTGGAAGATATTGAGCCCGACGATCTTCTTCACCAGATTGCCGCGCGCAAAGACGGTGTAAAGACCGACCATCATCAACAGGATGAAGATCCAGTAATTATACCGCGCAAGGATGAAGTCGACCCAGTCCATCCTCTACCAGTCTTCCTGATCGATGTCCGGCTCGCGGCCCGTAAAGTGATAAAAGATCGTCAGCATGGTGGAGGCGACCGCCGTCCCCACGCCCCATTCGACGAGAATGATGCCGTAATGCTGGCCCGCATGATGGGTCGAGGCCGGAACCAGAGCGTCATAGGAAAGCAGGTTGGCGCCGAGCAGCATGGTGGCGAGACCGGTGCCCGCATAAAACAGGAAGCCGACGACCATGATGATGGTCAGCGCCTTTTGCGGCAAGACTTTCTTGGTTTCCTCAAGCCCGAAGCAGAAGGCGTGCAGGATGAAGGCGACGGCGAAAATGACGCCCGCCTGAAAGCCGCCGCCCGGACCGTAGTCGCCGTGAAACTGGACATAGAGCGCGAAGAGAATGATCGGCGCGAAGAGAAGTTTCGAGGTCACGCGGAGAATGAGATGATCCATTATTCACCCTCCGCTTTGTTTCTGGCGACCCCGTTGCCCGTATCCTTCACGTCGCGGCCGCCGCGCACGGAGCCGATGCCGAGAAGCAGCATCACCGCGACGCCGGCGGTGAAGATCACCATGGTCTCGCCCATGGTGTCGAAGCCGCGATAGCTCGCCAAAACCGCGGTCACGATGTTCGGCATGGGAATTTCCGACGCCGTGCGCTCCACATATTGCTGGCCGATATAGTTGTTCGCCGGGGCCTGCGCGTCGCCGAAAGCCGGCATGTCGATCGTCGCATAGAAAAGCGCCGCGCCTGTCGCGATGACAGCCGCGAGCGCCACCGGCGCTCGGCCCGGCCGTTTCGGCTTTTCGCGCCGCGCGGTGAGCAGCATCCCGCCGAGCATCAGCACCGTTGAAATGCCTGCGCCCACCGCCGCTTCGGTGAAGGCGACGTCCACAGCATCGAGGGAGACGAAAAACGCCGCGGAAAGCAGCGAATAAATCCCCGACAGCATGACGACAGCGAAAAGATGCCGCGATTTCAGCATCGCGGTCGCCACCATGATGAGCATGGTTAGAAGCGCCAGATCTATGAGGAAGACCGGCGACAGGGTCGGCGAATAGCCGCTCATTCGCTTGTCTCCCGATATTTCAGCTCCGGACCTTCAAGCGGCTTGAAGCCAACCATCCAGGCGGAATGGGCGATGGCGTGGGTCGCGACGGGCGAGGTGAGAAACAAAAACGCGCCGATAAAGAAAAGCTTCACTGCGACGATCCAGGTCGGCGACTGCAACAGCATGCCGATCAGGATCATTTCCGCGCCGCCGGTATCGGTGACGCCCGCTGCATGAAGGCGCGTGTAGAAATCAGGAAAACGGATAAGACCGAGCGAACCGGAAATCACCGCGAGCCCGCCGAAAATGAAGCAGGCCCAGCTCAAGATATCGCGGGCGAGTTCAAGCTCGGACCAGACGTTGCCAATGGCTTCGATCACGCCAACTCCTCCCGCGAGCGGCGGTAGGAGAAGAACCGCAGGATCGCAATGGTCGAGGCGAAATTGATGAGCGCATAAAGCAGCGCAATGTCGAGGAAATCGGGCCGCCCCGTGACGAATCCCATCAGCCCGATGAGAAGCACCGTCTTGGTGCCGAAGGAGTTGCCCGCAAGGATGCGGTCGTAAAGCGAGGGCCCCGCAAAGGCGCGCACCAGGGTCAAGACCATGGCGGCGATCACGGCGGCGATCACGGCGGCGAACATTACGATGCGCCTCCCGCCTTTATCCGTTCGGCTTTCGCGACCCGTTCGCCCATATCAGTGATCGCGGCGACGTCGCAGAGCTCTTCGGTGAGCCCATGGACGAGGATTTCATTCTCGCGCAGATCCACCGCCACCGTGCCCGGCGTCAGCGTGATGGAATTGGCAAAAGTCGCCTTTCCAACGGAGCTTTTCGGCGGACAGGGCACAGTGAAGAATTTGGGCGAAAGCTTCGGCTCGACGCTGAGCGCTTGGCGCATGACGATAAGGTTCGCCTTGCCGATCTCGCCGCCGAGCCAGAGCCAATAGCCGAGAATGCGCGGCATCAGGCTCATGGGAACGCTGTCATCGTCGAGAACCCCGGCGCGTTTGGCGAGCCAGGCGGAAAAGAGGACCGAGACGACGCCGAAGCCGAGCAACAGCGCCTTGTCGAAATAGCCCGACAAAAGCAGCCAGAGCGCGGCCAGCGCCAGAACGAGGATGATAAATCGCCCCATCAGCCCTCTTTGAGGAACCTCAAAAAAACCCGCGCTTCCTTAAACCAGCGCTGCATACAAAGGAAAGCCCGGGACAGGCGGAATCGTCGTCCCCGGGCGGCGGACGCGGAAATGTCGCAGATTTATCGGAGAAATCAACGGCTTGACGGAGAGAATCAGCGACTTTCCGGGCCAGTCCGTCACGCCCCGACCGACAGGGAAAGCTTGCGCAGGAGATTGGCGAGGGTTTTCTTTTCCTCGCCCGTCAGCCCTTTGAGAAGCTCCGCCTCGCGCGCCATGTCTTCGCGGATCGCCTGTTCCACCAGCTTTCGGCCTTTCGCCGTGAGCTGCACGGTCATTGAGCGCGCATCTTCTTTTGAGGCGCGCCGGCGGATGAGGCCCGCCGCCTCGAGCCGCGAAAGCCTGTTCGTCAGTCCGCCCGAAGAAATCATCAGCGTCTGGTAGATTTCGGTGGGGCGCAATTCATAAGGCTCGCCTGCGCGGCGCAGCGCCGTCAGCACATAAAACTGCCCGCCATCGATGCCGTAAGCTTTCAGCAGCGGGACAATTTCCTCCGACACTTTTCGCGAGATGCGCCGGGCCCTCCCGAAAATCTCCATGCCGGCCGTATCCATGTCCGGCATTTCCTCCGCCCACTGGCGCACCAGCAAATCCACATGATCGTGCATGAAAGGCCTCTCCTCACCTTCGCGCCAGCGCCGATAATTATCTTGACATCAAGATATTTTGATTTATCTTGATGTCAAGATATTTTTGGATTGCGACAT
Organism: Hyphococcus sp.; assembly: GCF_965267305.1. Lineage (GTDB taxonomy): Bacteria > Pseudomonadota > Alphaproteobacteria > Caulobacterales > Parvularculaceae > Hyphococcus. Next base: position 1,540,932 of record NZ_OZ253945.1, read on the forward strand.
GATCGACATTTATTACGCGGCGACGCCCAATGGACTGAAGCTGAAGATCTTCATGGAGGAGACGGGGATCGAGCATCGGATCGTTCCTGTGCGTCTCGGCAAGGGCGAGCAGTTCAAGCCCGATTTTCTCGCGATCTCTCCCAACAACAAGATTCCCGCGCTTGTCGATCACGCGCCGGTTGATGGCGGCGCGCCGATCGCGCTATTCGAATCCTGCGCCATGCTCGCCTATCTCGGCGAGAAGACAGGGTTGTTTTTTCCGAAGGCGGCGCGCGCGCAGCTTGAAGTGAAGCAATGGCTCATGTGGCAGGCCGCGGGCCTCGGCCCCATGGCGGGACAGGCGGGGCATTTCCGCGCCCATGCGGCAGACAAGATCGCTTACGCGATTGATCGGTACACGAAGGAAACGGCCCGGCTATACAGCGTCCTCGACAAAAGGTTGCAAGGCCGCGACTTCATCTGCGGCGAGTATTCCGTCGCTGACATGGCCGCCTATCCCTGGGTCGTTCCCCATGCAGGGCTGGGCCAAAATCTTTCAGACTTTCCTGATCTCAACCGCTGGTTTGAAACCATCAGCAAACGCCCCGCCGTCCTCCGCGCTTATGAAGGCGTCGAAGACCCTTACGCCGCCGGCGCCAAACCCATGAGCGATGAGGAACGCGAAATTCTCTTCGGCCGCATCCAGAAATCAACGTCAAGAGAAGCCAAGGATCGCTAAAACCGACCACCCCACCGTTCCCTTCTTTCCGCTCCGCGAGGTCATATCCTTCCGGCCCTTGCGGTTCGACGTGGACGGGCGGCCCCGCGTCTTAAGCAGGGCAATTCTCCAACAGCTCTTCCAACCGCTCCAATCCGGTTTCGCGGTCGAAGTCGGACAGGGTGAAATCCTTTTCCAGACGCAGATATCCCTCCCGCGACTGGGTAAACGCCGCGCAGGCCTGAGGCGTCCGCTCCGCCACGAGATAAATCTCGCCCAGCGTATAAAGCGCCGCAGTCACTTCGCGCAGCCGGGCCGGGTTGTCAGGTTCACCGGCGAGGAGCTCTTTTTTGTCACTGATCATTTTCTCGCCGATTTTAACCGCTTCGTCATGTCGGCCGAGATAGGCCAGCGTCATCGCTTTTTGTTCCTGAACAGGCGTGAGAATACGCTTAATCCCCAGATCGTCCGGGTCCTGCGCGAGAAAATCAACCGCGAGGCGCTCAGCCTCAATCAAGTCGGCAAGGGCGGTTTCATCATCTTCAAGACCGTAGACAATAAGGGCGCGCTTGAAATAAGCGGCGATAATGTTGCGCCGCGCCGTCATGTCGTCAGGATCCGCGGCGTCGAGCTCTTTGTAGAGATCGATGGCGCGGTCAATATATTGAAGGCAGATTGTATAGTCCCCGCTCTCCTGCATGTCGAAATGGCGCATCATGGTTTCGGCGAGCGCCGTGTTCGTAGACGCCGCCAGTGATTTTGCGGAAGCGTTATCGGGATGATCGGCAAGGAATTTTTCCGCCGCGTCGCGCGCTTTTTTGATGACGGCGACGCTTTCCTCGCCCTCCCCCTTCCAGACGAGCGGCTTGCCCGATTGGGATAAAGCTTCGATACGCGCCATTTCATCCTTGTCCGTTCCGTGGCCGGCAGCGATGACCCCGGCATAGAGTTCTTCGGCGCGCTGGGCATGGGCGATGGCCGCTTCATTGTCGTCGATGGCGATGAACTGATAGACCGCCATAGAAAAGGAGCTTTCGGCCAGCGCGCGGGCGATGTCGGGATCGTAAGGGTCTTCCGCGTGCAACGCTTCTAGCTCTGCAATCGCTGTCGCAAGATGCTCGCCCGCCTCCTCGCGCCTGCCGAGATTGGCGCCGATAGGGTTGCCGGTGACGTCGCCAAGACGTTTGTAGCCGAGGGCGGTTTCGAGTTTCAGCGCGGTCGAGGCGCGTCTGTTGTCTTTCAGGGCGTCAAGATAGGCGCGTGATTTGTCGGCGATGCCTGAAAGCGCCTTTGTGGTGCCGGGGATCGCTTCAAGCTGGTCGTAAAGATCGAACAGCATGAAATTCGCCAGCTCCCTCACCTGCTGGAAGCGCGCATCGGCCTCGCGCCGCTCGGCCTCGGCGCGGGCATAGAGCATCGAAGTGACCACAAGCGCGGCGATGACGCCAATCATTCCCAGCGCGGAAGCCCCCACCGCAAAGCGACGTCTGCGGATGAATTTGCCGACAACGTAAAGCCCGCGCGTTCCCTTCGCCTCCACGGCGCGGCCCGCCTCGTAACGGTCGAGATCGGCAAGGATGGCGGTCACCGATTGATAGCGCTCTTCGGGCTCTACGGCCGACGCTTTTTCCGCAATCGCGGAAAGATCGGCGTCTTTCAGCACCGGCGCGGCGTCGAGCATGTTCTTCAAAATGACGCCGAGCGAATAAATGTCGCTCAAGGTCGTCGCCGGTTCGCCTTTCATCCGCTCTGGCGCGGCGAAACCTTTGGTCATGGTCATCTGCGGGCCGGCCGCCGAATCGCCGAAAGAGCGCGAAATGCCAAAGTCGATCAGCTTCACCCGGCCGTCTTCGGTGATGAGGATGTTCGCGGGGGAAAGATCGCGATGCACGATCAGTTGTTGATGGGCGTATTCCACCGCCCTGCAGACATCGCGGAAAATACGCAGCCGCTCTTTCTTGTCTGGCTTCTTTTCGAGCCAATCGCCGAGCGGCGCGCCATCCACATATTCCATGATGAAATACGGTTCGCCGTCTTCGGTTTCACCGCCGTCGAAAAGCTGCGCGATGTTCGGGTGCTGAAGCGCCGCCAGCGTCTGGCGTTCGTAACGCAAGCGTTCGGCGAGTTTCGCCGAGCGCGCGACCCCGCGCACCACCTTGATGGCGACGCGGTGATCGAAATCGCCCGCGGCGCGTTCGCCGAGCCAGACCGCGCCCATGCCGCCGCGGCCGAGAAGCCGCACGACGCGATACTGTCCAACTTTTCGGGGACTGCGGTCTTCTTCGTCCCGGAACCAGTCGAGCGCGCCGCCGGTGACGAGCGAGCTGTCGTCAGTCTCGTCGGCCCACAAAAGCGACATGACGCGCTTGCGCAGCGCGGGATCGCTTGCCGTCTGGTCCATGATCCACTGTTCGCGTTCTTCCGACGGCTGATCGAGCGCGTCTTCAAAGAGACGCAGCGCCGCCGCTTCGAGCCGGTCGTCAGAGCCCGTCATTTTCCATCGCCTCTTTCAGCCAGGCGCAGGCCGCGCGCCAGGACCTTTTGACGGTCGATTCCGACGTGTCGAGCAACAGCGCAATGTCCTCCGTGGTCATGCCGCCGTAATAGCGCAACACCACGATTTCCGCACGATCCGGATCGATAGCCTTCAAGCGCATCAGCGCCGATTCGAGCGCCACAAGCTCCATGGGATTGTTCTGGGGCGCGCCATGCTCCGTATTCAGCGTAACGGTAATCTTGCGGCGCTTTTCCGCCGCCCGCTTCCGCGCGGCGTCGATAAGAACATTGCGCATGATCCGCGCCGAGAGGGCGAAGAAATGCGCCCGCTCTTCGGGCGGCGCTTCCGCCGACTGGAGAAGCCGCAGCGCCGCCTCGTTGACAAGATCATGGGTCGCCATGGAGATCGCCCGCCCTTCGCGCCGCAACAATGCCGAAGCAATGGCGGAAAGCTCGCCATAGACGGCCTCGTCGAGGCGCGCACGGGCGGCGTCGTCGCCTTTCCGGCTCGCCGCCAGAAGCGACACGATGTCTTCAGGCCCCTTGGTCAATGGGAGAGAGTCCCCTCGAACGCTACGATGCTGATCTTAAACACAAATCAGTGCCCGAATGATCCCCTTGCAGTGCAAAAAGATTTTTTTTCAATGCGGTGTGACCCGTTTTCCGGACCAAATGCGCTTAATTAGCATAGGGGGAGATGTGCAAGTCCCTGGCCAGTTTGGCTGTTTCGTGGGGATGCGCATGTCCCGCCAGCGGGCGGCGGCCGTTGGGGGGCGACGCCGCCCGCGGCGGGGCGCTCGCCTTGCTGCGCCACCGGGAACAGCGCGCGGAATAGAGCAGGATTTCATCGTCAGCGGCCTCCGTAGTCCCCGGCCGTTGGCTTGTCCCGAGAGTATGGGAGAGACTGGAGGGACAGAACGCGCCTGACCGCAAGTCAGGCGCGTTCTTTTTTAGCAGATTCCCCAGGTAGTACGGCCAGCACAGAGGCTGGCGGCGCGGCGGCCCACGCCCTAAAGTTCATGCGACGGAATACGCAAGAACGGCAATGCTCCATGCAGCTTCTCACCACGCCGCCGGAAGACGCTGATGCCCTCCACGCAATCTATGCGCGCACGCCGCGCGAGGGCATGTTCTTTTCCGGCCTGATGCATCGGGAGCGCTTCGACATCGCCGGCGCCTGGAATGAAGACTGGTCCTGCGCGGCGATCGCGTGGCAGACGGGCGGCGCGGAGGAATATGCGCTGCAAGGCGCAAGGGCCCCGCTGAAGCTTTTATCGGCCGGCGCCGTCACCCTCGCCCGCGGCGCGCGCTACGCCTATGCCGCGCTGGGCGAGACGCCGTTCCGCTCCAACATGATTTCCTTCCCGCACTGGATTACGGAGAGCGCGGCGAAAACCGCGCTTGAAGACAGCGGTGAACATGGTCGGCGCCTCGAAACCCGGCTCATCCGTCCCGATGCGAAACTGCAGGCGCTGATGGACGACATTGCGCAGCGCACTCGCGCGGCTTCAGCAAGCGATCATTGGCATGCGGAGAAATGCGCGCTGCTTTATGCGGGACTGCTCGATACGCAGGACGCCCGCGCCGCGGCGCGCGACGATATCACTGCGGTCAAGGCGTCGACCCGCGCCGAACTCGCCCGGCGCTGCGGCCTGGCGAAAGAAGCGATGCTGCAACGTTATAACGAACCCGAACTTTCTCTCGGTGACATCGCGCGCGAGGCGCGGCTGTCGCAATATCACCTGATCCGCGTCTTCAAGACCGTCACCGGCGCGACGCCCATGCAGTTTCTCAGCCTTGTGCGCATGGACGCAGCGCTGCGGCTGTTGAAAGAGACGAAACGCACCACCGGCGACATCGCCGCCGCCGTCGGATATTCGGACCGCACCGCCTTCTTCCGCGCCTTCCGCAAGACTTACGGCTGCGCGCCGTCGGCGGCGGGGCGCAATAAGTGACAATAGGCGCCGAATATTTACAGAAATATGACGCCGCAATTTCACAAAACAATGTAATTGAGCGATTGCATTGTGAGAGCCCCCAAAGTAAATGCGCTCAACACTTGGGGATGTGGGCAAGGGGGCGCGCCAATGCAATCACCGTTCAGACGATTCTTTCATGCTGTTTCCTCTATCGCGGACAGTCTGCGTTTGATTTTGCTGCTGGTCTGCGCAGCCGCCATATATTTTTCAGTACGTCATGAACCGGTGGTCGCATTTGCGGGGGTCACTGCTGTAATCACGCTTTTCGCATCGACGCCGCATCAATGGCGCATGCTGCTTTTCGAACGTCCTTTCTTTTTCCGCCGCCAGTTCTCGGGCGTGACCTTCGCCTTCATCGTGTCGTTTCTGCTATTCAATATCGTATTCAGGGCTGTGGCGACGGGCTTCGCCGCGTTGTTCACTTTTCCAGACGCCGATAGCGTAAAAAAAATCTCCGTCACGCTTGGCGATGCGATGGCTGCGGATCTCCAGTGGACCATCGCGCTGTTCGGCGGCGCCGTCTTATTTTGCACGGTCCTGCTCTTCTTGGCGGACCGTTTCGGTCAGGTAAAGGCGGCCCGCTGGGCCTTCTTCCGGCTGCCGATCCTGTTTGGGCTGGTCTACTCTGCGCTTGTCGTCACCATCACCGACTACTCCGTGAAGAACGCCGGCGTTGATAATCGCGTGTCGCCGGAAATGAATTTCGCCGCAGGCCCGGTCTTTCCAACGCCCTCAACGAAGCAAGCGGGCGATGCTGTTCGTGCGGTCTTCGGCCGGTATGTTTTCAGTCAGGACTTTATTGACGAAGTCGAGACGCTTCAGTCCAATTACGAAACGCTGTTTGCCCAAAATAAGAATCTCACCAGCGCGCTTTCGCAGGTTGAAACCTTTTCCAGCGACATCGCCGGTGATTTTCTGTCGTTGGTCGAGCAGGCGGAATCCGGCGATCTGTGCGAAAAAGTCGGCGACAGATATATGCGCGTCGTCGGAAAAACAGGCCCCTTTAACGTGTTCGATAAGACAGAACAGGCTGGATACAAGCCGCGCGTTAATGAGATAATTCTTTTTCAGCCAGTCCGCGACGCGGAAAACATCATCTGGCGCACAGCCCATTGCGGCTATTTCCGCGGGGAAGCCTGGTGCGCCGATCAAACCGCATCTTATGGAGATGACGCCGCAAGCGCAGACGCATTCCGCAAAGAATGGGGCTGCGACTTTCCAGGCGCTAAAATCGCAATGGCGACGGATGCGCTTAACGCCGGCCCCGCAGAGCCGCCCGCCGACATCGATATGCCAAAAACGGGCGACGAAGAACGCGCGGCCCCGACGAACCTTACGGATGGCGTCGCGGTGCTGTCGATCCTCGACGCTTTTATCCAAGACCGTCTCACCGAGGCGGCGGACCGCGCCGTGATCGCCGGTTCGGTGGCGGTCGGCAATTTCCTGAACGGGACCAACTATACGTCCGGCCTCGCCGAGCTCGAATGGACGGTCTCCGTATGCGAGTCCGGTCAGGCGACGCCGTGGTGCGGCTTTTGGCTGCGCAAAGTGTCGCGCATCGTGATTTCACCTTATGTCCTGCAGGGTCTGGTCATCTCGATTTATGCGACCGTGATCCTGATGGTCTTCCGTCGCCGCGACGACCGGGGAAGAAAACCGCTCGACTGGTCTGCATTTGGCCGGGAAGTCTGGGATTTCAAAAGCAAAAGGCGCAAGGGAGAAGATGACTCATCCGGCGCATCGCTCACCTAAGCCCCGCGTTTCGCTTTCGCCTTGCTGATGAGGCGTTCGACCTCGCGCATGATCGCTTCATCGTCCTGTGCGGACAGCACGTCATTGGCGTCGAGATAGCATTCAAGCGCGTCGAGAATGATCGCCTGGCACGACATTTCGAGATCGCGCGCCGCAAGACGCAAGCGTACAAGATCGCGCGCCGGCATTTTCAGCGTCACGATGGCCTTGCGGGCGAGAATGCCGGTCGGCGCCTCCGGGCTCGGATGATGGCGGCGATGGGCCCGCGGCGGGATCGTCCAGGTTTTCGGCGCTTCATCATGACCGATGCGGCGGCGTTGGGGGCTTGCGGGACGCAGCACCTTGACATTGCCATGAGCGGCCGCGGTCATCCGCGCGACTTCCTGTTCGCGCTGGCGGTCGGCTGAATAGAGCGTGTCGATCGCCTCTTCGCTGACATTGCGCGGTGCGCCCGGCGCGTTCGCCGGCTTCATCGGCCGCATCTCGATGTCGACGCCTTCATGGGCGACCGCATCGACTGCAGGCAAAGCCTCTCCCTTTCGCGCCAGAAGGCTCGATGTGAGGGACGCGAAACCGCCGCCGGAATTGTTGTTGGGCGCGTATGCGTTCATTGCGCCGCCCTGCGCCCGAAGACGCGGTTGCTCGGCGCCGCGGCGCCATGCTCGTCCTGGCGGTAGCCGCCATCGGCGCGCTGCAGGCGCTCATGGAGATAGGACCAGAGGGCCGAAATTTCCTGCGAAGACTGACAGAACGGGTCGATTTCCATCACCGTCCGCCCGTCGATCATCGACGCGGCGAAATCGACGCGATGGTGAATGGTGACCGGCGCCACGGTGCCATGTTGCGACAGGGCGACGGCGGCTTCCGACGTGATGCGCGCGCGCTGGGTCGCGCCGTTGACCACGAAGATGAGCGGTTTGCCGCGGGCTTCGGCGATATCGACCGTGGGGCCGACGGCGCGAAGGTCATGCGGGCTCGGCCGCGTCGGCGCGACGACGATGTCGGCGAAGCTGACGACTTCGGAAATGGCGCGCGTCACCGCCGGCGGCGTGTCGATGACGACCAGCTTGAAGCCCTCTTCCCGGGCGCTGTCGAGATCGTAAAAAAGATTGGAGAATACCGACTGAATGAAAGCCGGCGACGGATCCTTGCGGACGTTCCACCATTTCGCCAGCGAGCCTTGCGGATCGGTGTCGATCAACGCAACGGGCCCCGCGCCCTGACGCTCTGCTTCCACCGCAATATGTCCGGACAAGGTGGTTTTCCCCGACCCCCCTTTTTGCGATGCGAATACGATTACACGCATTGAAGACAAAACGCGCCCTCCACCTGTTCACGAACTTTCCGACGCGAGCGCCATCATGCACGCGGGCCGTTAACGCAGCGCGTGAACAGCGAGGATAATTTTCTTCAAATTGTGAGGGGCCGATTCAGCATCTGCGCTGAAAAGAAGCCGGCAGCGACCTAGATACGCAAGGCCGCCGCCAGCGATCGCCTTATATGGTAAAGGCCTTAAACGAGACTTAAGAGCGTGATCCTTTTTTCCGGGATGGCCGTATTGAATATTCGCGGCCAACGCCCGGCGCGCCGCGCTTCACATGCTTAACCGCCCGCAAGCCGGTTAGCCGAAAGACGAAAGCCCAAGATCGGTGATGTTGATGTCGCTTTGCAGGAGCGACATCAGCCTCGTGATATGCGCGATGCGCGGATTGGTGTCCCAGTCCCAGTATCGCAGGACCGCGCGCGCGAAATCGCGCGCCATGGAATCGAAAATCGCGAGGAGATGATCGGCGCGCGCCGCCGCTTCGGGCCCCTCGGCCGCGCCGGTTAAGAAGGCGTAAAAATCGTCCCGCGGCACGCCAAGGCTCTTGCACAAGACTGCATAGGGCTCGCCGCCGGGGTCGCGCAGAATGCGGCCCGACAATTCGCGGGAAATGCCGCCGAGCATGGCGACCGCGTCGATGATCTCCTGCGCCGGATATTTGCACGCCGCTGCAAGGGTTTTGCGCACGACTTCCATAGACACCGGCTCGCCTTGCGCGCCGCGCGGGCGATGGCGTCGTTCGGAGAGAACCAGAATGTCCTTGACCACAGCGTCGTTGTCGCCGCCGCGGAAGACCTTCGGATAAAGATCGGCGAGCGCATCCTGGACGACCCTGCGGTCGAGCGCGAAACGGGTGAGAATGCGCCGGCGCCGTTCGGCGTCGACCCACCAGAACATGATGAAGCCGTGCGCGGGTTCGAGCTCCCGGCGGCGCAGCAGCAGCCCCTGCACTTCCTTGTTGGCCGCGCTCAAGGCCACCATCTTGTTCACCGCGTTGGGCGAAAGAACGCATTCCTCGCGTTTCAGGATGAGCTTGCAGACATCGATTTCGTCATGGGCCAGGCAGGCGTCGGCGACCGACGTCGACACATCGATGCGCCGGGCAATCATCATCCGGTGCGCCATGGTCCCTTCCCGCGCCGCTTCGATGAGCAGCGCCTCGGGAAGGAACTCGGCGCGGGATGCGATTTTCTCCGCAACCGGCGCATCGTCGAGCAGCAGCATCCTGACCAGCGCCGGCGGGCATTCCGAAACGCGGGCGACGCGCTGGGCGACTTCCATGCGGATCGGCTCCTCGACCTTGTCGAGGACATGAAGAAGAATATCCGCCACCAGCGAGCGTTCGTTCGAGGAGATCTTGCCGTTGGGCAAGACGACGATGTCCGCAAGTTTCCTGACCATCAGCGCGCGCACGCTGGGTCCGGAAGGAGACAGAGGCGTAAGCATGGTCTCCGCATCCGGCCTCGGGGTCGTCCGGGCGCCGGCGCGGGGCTCATCGGCGGCGTCGTATTCGGTCATGGATGCGGATTTCGCCTTTCTCGTGCGCCGGGACCGTTGTAACCGGAACACCGTTAACGGGTGATTGCACTTTTGCCGCCGGTTTTCGGAGACCTGGCGCACGGGCGGTGCTAAGGTCCGGCCCCGTAGCCGGAAGAAAGCTGAAACCTCGTGAATTACTCTAATGTATTGAACTTAAAATCATTTTTTAAAGGCTGCGCGGCGGCGACGTTGCTCGCCGCGGCGGCCGGCTGCGCCTCCTCAGCCGATATGGCGGCCTTGCGCGAAGCCCCCGGCTATTCCGCCGGTTATGGCGACGGCTGCTCCACGGCGACGGAAGAGGACAAGAGCTTTTCAACCAAGCAGCGCCGGGACGCCTACGCTTTTGACAATGACGAGGCCTACCGGGCGGGCTGGCGGCAGGGCTATCTCGAATGCTCCCGCCAAACGCCGGAGCCGCGCGACGGCGGGCGCATCCTTGGCGAACGCAACGAGTATTAATGAAAACTGAATTTGTCGGCGGGCGTCAGCGCGTTCTCGTTGACTGAAAAGCAATCTCCCCAATTCTCGCGATTAACGGCGATCCGATCGCCCTTCGTCCAGACATGCTCCCTCGCCTGCCGGCGTTAGAGGGGGAATGCTGCCCAAACGCAAACAAGCCGTTGTTTCCCTCGCAACCAAATTGCAAACACAAAAAAGGCGCTCTCAAGGAGCGCCTTTTTGCTGTGCCGATATCAAACCGGCTTATTCGTTGGTCGCCGTGTCTTCAGCTTCGGGCGCTTCCGGCTCCGCCGGAGCTTCCGGTTCGGCGGGCGCCGATTCGGTGTTGGAGCCGCCGCCGCGCTGAGGATTGTTACGGCTCGGCGGACCTGCGGCGATCAGCGCTTCGCATTCCGCGACGCGCGCATCGCGGCGCGCGACCTCAGCCGGATCCGGCCGGCGGTTCTGAAGGTCTTCGATGCGGCGCTGCTGTTCAAAACGCTGAATGTCGTCTTCGCAGGCCGCCTTGTTCTGCTCCCATTCGAGGCGCAGGCCATCCCAATAGGTGCTGACGACCGCGTCGATATAAGTGATCCAGTCCGACGCGCGGCGGCGCGTGCCCTCATAAGCTTGCGCGCGGGCGAAGGCCTGGCGGGCGCTCGCCCACTGGGCGGTGTCGGCGGGGCCGGCCTGGCTGAAGCGCGCCGTGCCGAGAAGCAGCCAGGCGTCGCCTGTGTCCTTGGCGTTCATGCCGCCCTTGTTGAGGGCCGCCTCAAGCGCGCGCTCGGACGCAGCGTATTGTTCGTCGGCGAGCAGCACCATGCCGAGACGATAGGAAAGCTCGCCCTTGGACGAATTGCGTGCGGCCTCGCCGAGGATCGGAATGGACTTTTTGTGCTCGCGCGCCTGGCTCCAGAGCTGCGAGAGGAGGATCAGATTATCCTGATCGCGGTCCACATTGCCCGCATTCATTTCCCGCTCGAGCAGTGTCGCGCCGCGATAGGGATTTTCAAAGAACGAATAATATTGGACGAGCGTGATGATCTCGTTTTCGGTCTTGATGAGACCCGCGCGATAGGCGACCTCAAGCACGGAGAACGCATCGCGGTCTTTGCCCTGCACCGAATAGGCGCCGGAAAGCTGCGTCCAGTAACCTTTGTTCTCCGGCCAGTAATTGACCATGCGCTCGAGCAAGGGCGCGCGCTTGGCGTTGTCGCCGAGCTCCGAATAAATCAGGTTCAAGAGATCGAAATAGCCTTTGCGCGGCTCGTCGCCCATGCCGGCGATCGCCTGTTCCGCCGGGCCAACGGCCTGGCGGTAGTTCGGCGGCGTGACCTGCGTGTAGGCGGCGGCGAGGAGATAATAAGCGTTGGGATCGACCGCCACGCCGCAGGTGCGTGCAAGCTGAATCCACTGATTGAGGCCGTTGATCGCCGTCTGATACTGCTCAAGCTGGAAGTTGAGCTGGGCGATGTAATAACGAAGCTGGTTGTTGCGCGCCGGCGGCAGCCCGTTTGTGTCCAGGGCCGTCTGCATGTCCTGCATGCCGCCGCGAAAATCATCGAGATTGATTTTGACGTTGGCGCGAAGCTCATAGACGGTGGATTTGTCATAGGGCTTCATCGCGTCGCCGCGGCTGGCGATGAGATTGTTGAAGCCGGCGAGCGCCTGCTGATACTGATCGGCTTGCATCAGTTCGTAGAGCTTCTGGATTTCCTGGCCGATGCGCGGATCGAGCGTCTTCGACGCTCCGCCCTCTTCGGCGTCGCATTGCGCCTGCGCCAGGGCGGCCGTCGGCGCCGCCGCCGTCATCAGCGCCGCAACAGCAGAGGCGGCGGCCGACAAACAAAGCTTACGATATTTCCCACGCATTTTTTTCATCCTGCGGTCTCGACCTCTGTTGTTCGCGTGCGCCCGAGGAGCGCCGCGGCGTTCGCCGCTTAACCTTCAAGCACGAAAGTGACGACGGTTTGCACCCCGCGGCGCCATTCCGCCTGGTTATCGACAATCTTCGGCTGATATTTCCAGCGCGCGACCGAAGCTTCGGCAGCGCGGTTAAGGCAGCTGTTGGAGCTTTCGACCGTGGTGATGTTGGTGGTCTGGCCGTCCGGCGTCACGTCGAACTGCACGAGCACCGACTCGGAAGGTTTCGCCCGGTTCATGCAGCGTTCCGGATATTGCGGCGGAATGCGCACCAGCGGCTGGGCGTCGCGGTCGGGATTGAAGCCCGAACCGATAGACAGATTAGCGTTGATCTCGGGGATCTGCGCGCGCACGCCGTCAAGCGCGGGGCGGTTCGACGGGTCGTTGACCGCCGGCGGCGGCGGCGGCGGCGCATCGAGCGTCGGCCGTTTGAATTCGCGGTTGGCGTTGTTGAGGGTCGTGTCTTCAATCTGCGCGGTGATATTGAGATTGATCGCGTCTTCTTCTTCGTTGAGGCGCGGATCCTGCCGGATCATCGCCGCCATGAAGAGAAACAGGCCCCCGGTCACGATGATCGCGCCCGGCACCCCGATAATCAAACGAATGAGAGAGCCCATTTAGAAGTTCTCCTTAAGCGTCTTCCGTCGACACCGCGACATCAGAGACGCCGGTGGACCGGATTTGCGTCACGACCTCGACGAGAAGCCGTGTTTTCGACTTGGCGTCCGCCTGGACGACGGCAGTGCCTTTGGGGTTTTCACGACGCAGCTGCTCAACGACGGCGCGCACTTCATCGAGTTCGACGCGCTCCTTGTTGATCCAGATCTCGTCATTTTCCGAAATCGCGACGATGATAGAGGCGAGCTTGCGCTCATCCGCCGACACCGCTTCCGGACGGTCGACCTCGATGCCGGGCTCTTTCACGAAGGTGGACGTCACGATGAAAAAGATCAGCATGATGAAGACGATGTCGAGGAGCGGCGTCACGTTGACGTCTTCATCGTCGCCCGCCGGTTGAGAAAGATTTCGTCTCGCCATAATTCAATCCGCCTACGAACTAATAGCCCGGCGCCGCAGCGCCCTATTGATTTTCTTTTTGCAATGCGAGCGACACTCTGCCTCTCGCGCCGCCATCCTGGGCCTGGTCCATCACCTCGACCGCAACACCGGCTTCGGATTCCGGAGAGGCGCTGACCAGGACAACGCCCTGGGGTTCGCGGGCGATAAATTCCTGCACCACCGGCTTCACCGAACCCGGATCGATGATGCGGACATTGTTCACCCGCACGAAGCCGTCATCCTGCACCGCCAACAGCAGCGCCGGCGGCGGGATCGTCTCCACCTCAGGCGGCGTGTCTTCCGGCGTGTTCACGTCGATTCCTTTTTCGCGCAGGAACGTCGCCGTCACGATGAAGAAGATCAGGAGGATGAACACGATGTCGAGAAGCGGCGTGATATTGACGTCCGCGGCTTCACTTGCATGTTGTGCTTTTTTTCTCATGACGCCTACTCGATCAACAAATCGTCAGAGATCTGACCCGACGCTTTTTGAACATTCCGGTCAAAAGCATTGATAAAGATGAGGCCCGACAGGGAGGCCACGAGACCCGCCATGGTGGGGATAGTCGCCTTGGAAATGCCGGCCGCCATCAGGCGCGCATTGGAAGACCCGGTCACGGCCATGACGTCGAACACCTCGACCATGCCGGTCACCGTGCCGAGAAGGCCGAGCAGCGGCGTCACCGCAACCAGCGCCCGGATCACATTGTTGAAGCGAGAGGCTTCCTGCGTGGTTTCCGAAATCAGCCGCTCGCGGATCGCATGCGCGTACCAGGATTTATGGTCGGTCCGCGCAGACCAGGCGCGCTGCGCCCGTTTTACGACGCCCGCATGAGCGCCTGTCCAGTACATGAGACGCTCGATAATCAGCGCCCACATGAAGAAGGTGACCACCATGATCGCGACAAGGACGTTGCCGCCGGCGCTCAGAAAATCCATGAGCGCTGAGTAGGCGATCGTAGGGTTCAAAAGTTCCACTTATCGTGACCCTTTCCCTTGACGGGGTTCTAAGGGACCGGGCGCAATTACGCCCGGCCGCCTTCCGCATGTTCGGCGATGATGCCGGCAGCCTGCTCCTCGAGGATTTGCGACACGCGCTTGGCGGCGCCCGCCGCAAAGGCGTGAAGCAGGAGGAGCGGGATCGCCGCAACGAGACCAAGCACCGTCGTGACCAGCGCTTCGGAAATGCCCGACGCCATGATCTGCGGGTCGCCGGTGCCGAAGAGCGTGATCGCCTGGAAGGTGTTGATCATGCCGATAACCGTGCCGAGGAGGCCGAGCAGCGGGGCCACCGCGGCGAGCACTTTGATGAGGTTGAGGCCGCCTTCGAGTTTCGGCACCTCTTTGAGGATCGCGTCGTCGAGTTTGAGCGCGACCGTCTCCACATCGTTGGACTGCGTGTTCTCGTAAGCGAGCATGACGCGGCCGAGCGGGTTGGCTTTCGAGGCTTTCTTGCGGCGGACCTGAGAGCGCACGGCGCCGGCGGTCATGGTGAGCGTCACCCACTTGTAGATGCCGAGCACGATGCCGAGCGCGGCGGCGGCGAGGATCACCTTACCGATGAAGCGGCCCTGATCGATCCGTTCGCTGAGCGTCGGCGTTTCGACGACGAGGCCGAGCAGCGTGCCGAGCGACGGGTCGATGGCGCCGCGGACGAAGCCGTCGCCGGAAGCGTTGGCGACGCGGCTGGCGGCGCCAGTGATGTCGCCGGAAGGCTGACGGGCGAGGAACTGCAGCTTGCCCCCATCATATTCGAGATATTTGCCGTTCGAGAATGCGACGAACGGGCCGATGCGCGTCACTTCGGCTTCGGAAGCTTCGCCATTCGCCTGAACGATGCGCGAATTGAACGTGACGGTTTTGCCCTGCTCGGCCATCTGCTGGATCATGATTTCCCAGAGATCGCGAAGCTGTTCTTCGGTCGGAAGTTTCTCGGTGCGCGCCAGTTCGTTGAGCGTCTGGCCGCGGCCCGGATATTGCGCGGAAATGAGCGAACGCTCGACCTGGGCGTTCAAGTCGGCGGCGGCGGTGCGCGCGGCGCCGAAGAGCTCCTGGAATTCGCCCTGCTTCGACGCAAGCTCCTGGTCGAGCTCGGCGATGGCGGCGCGGTTTTCTTCCATCACGCCTTCAAGGCGGGTCGATTCGGCTTCGGCCGCGGCGACCTGCTGGCGCACCTGAGTGAGGAGCGCCTGCTGCTGGTTGCGCTCGGCGCGGAAGCGTTCGATACGCTGGCGGTTTTCGGCGCTGACGTCCCGGCGTTCCTCACGGACCGCGTTCAGGACCTGATCGAGCGTGACCTGCGCGCTCGCTGACATGTTCACACTGACGGCGGCGACGCCGGCGATCAGGGAAATCGATGCAAGTTTGAAGAGTTTCATGACTTGTAATTCCTTATTACCCGTTTTCGCCGTTACTGAGCCGCTACCGGCGGCTTCACCGGAGCAAAGAAGATGTCAGGCGCGGTCTGTTCTTTCGCCATCCGCAGCGCATATTTGACGTCCTGCAGATAAGAGCGGTTGAGATTGGTCCAGTCGCCCGCGGCGGCGTCGTAGATGAGAAGCGTCGAATCGTCCGGCGTCTTGAACATCAGCGCGACGCGGCCGATGCGCAGGAATTCGCCCGAGAGCTCCTGGCCGTTGAAATTCACCGTGCCTTCATAGGCGCCGATGGTGCGGCCATATTCGCCTTCGATCTGGTAGGCCTCGACGATCAGGCGGTAACGCTGCGCCGCCGACATGTCGGGGTTCGCAAGCACGCCCTCAAGACGGGCGGCGCGGTCGGAACGCTCGGTTGCGAGGAACGGCAGGTCCGCACCGACGAGTTCGCCGAAGCGCGCCACCATGTCTTCCATCAGCGGCTGCATGGCGCGCTGCAGGCCTTCGACATTCTCAATGTCTTCGCGAAGGCGGACGAGCTGGCGCTCCTGGGCCTCGATGTTGCGTTCAAGCGAGGCGTTGTAACGGCGCGCCGCTTCGAGCTGTTTCAGGTTGGCGCGATAATCGTTCAGGAGCGACGCCGTCTGGTCGTCGAGCTGATCGATCTGCTGCTGCGCCGAAGCGGTCTCCCGCGCCGTCGCTTCAGCTTCCTGAAGCGCGGAGCGGAACTGCGCCTGGGCCGGCGCGCACAACACAGCGAGCATCGCCGCTGAACCCAAAATCGCTGATCTTTTCATAAATGCCTCACCTACCGGATTGTTGCGGCTGATTGATACGGCGCCATCGCTTGGGCCGCGGAGCTGTGGCGCCGTGCGCCGATTTGAAACACGCCGGTTCACACCGCGAACGCGCGCTTCAAGAAAACTGTGCATGATACTCTTCACCCAGAACTGTCCCCTGTTCCCCATGCAAGACTTCGAAGCAATCGTATATTTGCAGCAGAATTGCAACGACGTTTTGACACATGATCAAACGCCCTCCGATTCGAGCCGCTCATAGCCGATTACTGCAAGATTCGTGTCACCCTGTCTCTCACAGCCCGGATGCAGAACAGCGTCTCGCCCCCGCCGTTCCCTTCAGGCCACAGACCATACCCCGTTAGTTTGTAACAACACTTCTGCGCGCTGGCAATCGTTAGAATTGCGCAAAATCACGGTGCGGAACACGCAATCGCGCGCCTGCCGCGCCCGCGCGCTATTGACACGCGGCGCATCATGTGGACGCGCCGCGAACGTCCGGTGCGGCGCATCATACATAATAATATGCCGAAAAAATGGCGTCCCGCCGGCGCGTTAACCGTCGAAAACGCCGCTGCAGCAGCCATATCGCGCTTCGAAACGGCGCAATTTTCCCGGAATGAAACCCGACTTGCGACGGACGCGGCGCCGGTTTTCCCGGCTGGCGGCGGCTCGATTGCGTGTTGATCGGTTAAATGTTGGCTGGGGCGCCAGGATTCGAACCTGGGAATGTCGGTACCAAAAACCGATGCCTTACCACTTGGCGACGCCCCAACGCGCTGGCGGCGCGCGCCTTTTCGGGCGGCCCGCGAGCCTTGCGGAGCGCGCGAGATAGCGCTTTCCCCGAAGCGTTGCAATGGGCGGCAGGCGAAAAATGGCGCCGCGGCGCAACCTCGCTTTAACGCCCGGTTTCGCCGCCCGGCAAAAGCGCTTCCCGGCGGCCGTTCGCAGACCTTGCGCCAGCCTCCCGCCCGGCGCCCCAGCCCCGGCGGACGCCGGGAAATCGCCGTTGCGCCCCGATCCGTCCATGGCTATAGAGGCGCTCCCGCGGGCGCGGCCGGCATGGCCCCGCCTGAAGATCGGAGTGTAGCTCAGCCTGGTAGAGCACTGTCTTCGGGAGGCAGGGGCCGGTGGTTCGAATCCACTCACTCCGACCAGTTTTTCCAAGGGCTTAAACCCTCGTTGGAAAAATGCTCGACTCCTCGCTTGTGCGTTAATCTGCGCGTTAAACCAATCGTTTTTGCGCTAAGCGATTGTATTTGAATCTGATTTCATCATCGAAAATTTGAGCGCTAACTTGCGCGTTATTTTCTGGCTTGAAGTTCAATTGTTTGCATACAGATTGGCGACATTTAAGACAGTTATCTCGACAGACGAATTACCTACACAGAAATGTTTTCCTGCGTCTTCGATCGCCCAAATGTAGGTAAATTCATTTTGCCGCCGCAAAGAATCATCGAAAAGTTAACCCCATTCTCGGGGGAGAAGTCACTGGCGGTTCAAGAATTAACTTCGTTGAAATCGATGAAGCGTAATTGACACGGCGAATCACCCGTGATTCAAAGGAGATAAGGTTTGTGTTCGGCGAGGCCTAGGCCGGACTTGAACCGAGCTTCTACTGGGGTGCGAACCAGTTGCATAACCATTCTGCCACTAGGCCCCACCGAACAACGGAACCGTCAACACACGCGAATGCGTGCGTTGACGGACTCGTGTTGCGGGTGTTCGTTTCCAAAATCAAGAATAGAATCTATACGGACGAATTTGTTCCGCTGCCCCACTAGGACTGCGATCCGTCGGAATTTACCTACAACATTTAGCCGCCAACCGGACCGCAATTTTCAACGCAAATCTTTGGGCGTTAACGCCCAAACCGGTGTAGGTTTTGTCGCGTTTCAGGAGATTTTGTTGGCAAAAACTTTTTGATTATGCAGCCGTTTCAATAGCTTAAAATTACCTACATCTCTCGACAGCGTGCCTTCGGGAGGCAGGGGCCGGTGGTTCGAATCCACTCACTCCGACCAGCTTCTATAACAAAATAGATTTAAAAATAGTTGCTCCTATTTAAATAGGGAGCTGAACTTCATTCCCACTAGTCTAAATTTTGTTTAGAAGACATCTAATGTCTTCAACGAGGGCCAGCAATGAAATCCTCATTCGGCACATTTGAGCAGCAACTTATTTCCGGCGCAACCGCGCTAATGGAAAACCCGCTTGCCCGAGCATTACTTGTTTCATATGCGATCACGGGTGCGTTTTTTATAGGGTATGTCACACACCTCGGGAAAGAATATCTCGCCTTGGTGGATAGAGTTCAGGTGTTTGTGGATTTGAGCTTTTGGGTCGGTGCTATCTTCCTATATGTGTATGCAGTACGCACCCTCGCGGCACCAGCTGCGCAGAGAGGGACGATTAATTTCACAGTACTAATATTTGCCTTGATCGGTGGTGCGATGATGTTATCGGGAGCCGCAGAAGAACTCAGCTATTTTTTGAATTCGACGGATTTTCTACGCTTACCAACCAAACAAAAAATACCTACTTTTCTAGGCGCGCTTATTTTTGCCCCCATTATTTTTATATATATTTCTTCTATATTAATAATAATCCCTATCCTTTTGCTCGCTCTTTTAATTGTGTTTTCAAAAGATGGGGTTTCAAAAATTACTCAGTACTCAAATATAATTCTTTTTCTAATAGTGTTCACATCTTTCAATTTTGGGAGAATTTATATCGATCTGACAAAAAATGCCCCTGCCGATGCCGTTATTGTTTTGAAGGATTATATCGACGATAGCATGGAGATGGAGCTGCCATGCAATATTTTAACGTCAAACAATCATGGGGTGTTATGTTTCTTAGACAGTAAAGATGTCGCCCGAATGGATGTTGCGGCCGTCGATAATGAAAAAGAATTATCTCCATTACAAAAGATGTATCAGCGCCATAAAGCCGCTCATATTCAAAGTAAGCCTGTATTTATTCCTTTCGCAGCAATAAGAACGATCCATTCAAACACCGACATATTGTCAAAAATTACCCCCCACCCCAAACAAGGCCAATAGAAGATAAGCCATGCTCGCCACCGTTCACCACATAAATCACCCGCTCATTACATCCGGCTCGATGCGCGCCACGGTTTCCGCGCCCGCCGTCACGGCGTCGGTGAGCGCGACGGCCTCGGTGAGATAATTGTCGGCGTAGAATGTCGCGAGGGCGATCTTGGCTTCGTAATAGGCGGGGTCCTGCCCCTCCCCCGCCGCAATCGCCGCCGCCTTGGCGCCATGGGCGAGATAATAGCCGCCGGCGACATTGCCGAACTGTTTGAGATAGGGCGTCGCTCCGGCGAGCGCATGCGCCTGGTCTTTCTGCGCGGCGTCCAGCAGCCATTCCGTAGACTGACGAAGGGCGTCGACGGCCTCGAGAAGACGCGCGCCGATATGGGCGAGGTCTTTGCGCTTCGCCGCTTTCAGCATCATCGCTTCGGAATGGATTTCGCCGATCAGCTTTTTCGCCGCCGCGCCGCCGTCGCCCTGCAGCTTCCTGCCCACAAGGTCTATCGCCTGGATGCCGTTGGTGCCTTCATAGATCGCGGCGATGCGCGCATCGCGTAAGTGCTGCGCGGCGCCCGTCTCCTCAATATAGCCCATGCCGCCATGCACCTGCACGCCGAGCGACGTCACGTCATTGGCGCGGTCCGTGGACCACGCCTTGGAGATCGGCGTTAAGAGCTCCTCCATCGCCTTTGCTTCCTTGCGCGCCGCTTCATCGGGCGCGGAATGGGCAAGATCATAGGCGACGGCGTTGGCGTAGCAGATCGCCCGCGACGCATCGGTCAGCGATTTCATGGAATAAAGCATGCGGCGCACATCGGGATGTTCGTAGATTGCGATCATGTCGCCGGATTTGACGCCCGGCGCGCGGCCCTGTTTGCGTTCAAGCGCATAGGCGAGCGCGCGCTGATAGGCGCGTTCGGCGACGCCGACGCCCTGCATCCCCACATCGAGGCGCGCGGCGTTCATCATCACGAACATGTTGCGAAGGCCCTTATTCTCCTCGCCGAGCAGCGTCCCGTAACACTCGCCCTTGTCGCCGAAGGACATGACGCAGGTGGGCGAGCCGTGGAGGCCCATCTTTTCCTCGAGCTTGATGCACTGAACGTCATTGCGCGACCCCAGCGACCCGTCTTCTTTCACATGCACCTTGGGCACGATGAACATGGAAATGCCGCCCGTTCCTTCCGGCGCGTCGGGCAGGCGCGCGAGCACGAGATGGACGATATTCTCCGTCATGTCGTGATCGCCATAGGTGATGTAGATTTTCTGGCCCGTGATTTTATAGCGCCCGTCGCCGACCGGCTCGGCCTTGGTGCGGATCGCGGAAAGGTCCGACCCAGCCTGCGGCTCGGTCAAATTCATGGTGCCGGTCCATTCGCCGGTGACCATCTTTTCAAGATAGAGCCGTTTCTGTTCGTCCGTCGCGGCGTGCATGATCGCTTTCACCGCGCCGGTGGTCAGCGTCGTGCCAATGGCGAAGGACATGCAGGCGCCGTTCAGCGCATCGACCAGCGCCACGGCGAGGGTCGAGGGCAGCCCCTGCCCGCCCGCCGCTTCGGGGAACGCCAGCGACGACCAGCCGCCCTCCACATATTGCGCATAGGCCTCTTTGAAGCCAGGCGTCGTCCGGACAACGCCGTTTTCGAGCCTGGCGCCATCGCGGTCGCTCGCCTGGTTCAGGGGCGCGACGACGCCGTCGCAGAATTTTCCCATTTCCTCGAGGATCGCCGAAACGAGATCATCCGACAGTTCCGGAAAGGCGCCGGACCTTTCCAGCGCGCCGAAACCGGCGGCGTGATCGAGGATGAAGCGCATGTCGCGGATAGGCGTTCGGTAAGTCATCAGGGGCTCCGGAAATCGTCAGGGGCGTCATTCCGGTATGTAGGACGCTGCGGCCTCGCGGACCAGCGCTGAATGCAGCAAAGGCGTCTCTAGTGAACGCGCCCGGTGACCACGAAGCGCGCGCCGGCGCCGTTGCTTTCCTGGGATATCACGCCGCCCGCCTTCTGGGCGAAGGCTTCCACCAGCGCCGCGCCGAGCTTTTCGCGAGCGTCTTCACCCTTCGCGTGACCATTGTCCATGCGGCCGTTTTCAATACCGCAGCCATTATCGGCGACCGTCAAGCGCCATTCGCCGCCGTCCTCGTCGAAACTGATGGCGAGTTCGCCGTCATCGCGGCCGTGAAAGGCGTGCTTGGCGGCGTTGGTCACAAGTTCGTTCAACACAAGGCCGATCGCCGCAGCCTTGTCGCGGGGCATCTGGGTCTCCCCCACATCGAGATGCAGTTTCACTTGCTCGCTCGGGAAGAGCGCCTGCGCCAGATGCGCGGTGATGTCGGCGAGATAGGTCCGCATGTCGATCAGGCTGGCGCCGTCCGCTCCCCGGTATTCGCGATAGAGCGTCTTGTGGGCGGCGGCGAAACTGTGCATCCGGCCGGCGGCGATAGCGAGCGCGCGCTTCGCCTCATCGCTCTCGGCGGTGCGGACCTGCAAGTTTAAAAAGCTCTCGACGATGGCGAAATTATTCCGCATGCGGTGATCGATCTCGCGCAAGAGGAGCCCCCGCTCTTTGATCTCCTTGTCGCGCTCCGCCGCCGCCTCGCGTACGGCGCGGCGGAAGATCTCCGCAAAGACGACAATAACCAGCGAGGCGCCTGCGTTCACCATAGTGCGTGCGGCGTCGCCCGCAACGTCAAATGCGAACGATCCCGGCGCCGGCAGAACGAAATACCAAGCGTAAAGAAGTGAGACGCCCCAAGCGACCAGCCCCGCCTGCCAGCGGCCGAAAAGCGTGGCGATAAGGATCGCCGGATAAATGAGAGAAAAAGGTCCTGCGGAAAGCGCCATTGAATCAACGAGCGCGCGCGCGCCGATAACGAGCAGCGTGCAGGCGATTCCAAACAAAATTTGACAGACTAAAGGCGGCGCGAGGTGAGAGAAGCGATCGGCAACATCGAAGTCGCTGATCTTTCCAAAAGAGGATCTGTTTTCGATTTCACACCTGCAATTCGCGGCCTTGGCGCCTCTTTCTACTAACATAAAGAAAGGAGGCCGTATATTAACTTAGATCAAAGACGGAACTTCGCACCTTTCCTGTGCTACGCCGGAGCTTTGTTCCAATAAAGCGTCAAATGCCGCAGAAATGACTGAGAAAACGCATGGTCAGGCATGTGATGTTGTCTCAAGAGCAAGATCCCGGATGAATTCACCCAGATGTGATCACAGCCTGCTAAAGGCAAATCTGGCGCTCTTCTCGCGTATTGTATTTTCAGTAAGGAAACTGTTTGAGCAAAGCGGGGCGGGCCGGCGGGCGAGACGCGCGGGAAAAGCGCTGCTATACCGCGCGCCGCATGACTGTGATCGACCATAAAGACATCCGTGAGGCCGCCCGCATTATCCGTGAGGGCGGGCTTGTCGCCATGCCGACCGAAACGGTTTACGGCCTCGCCGCCGACGCGACCAACGACAAGGCGGTCGCGCGGATTTTCGAAGCGAAGGGCCGGCCGCAGTTCAATCCGCTCATCATTCATGTAGCGGGGGCGGAGATGGCGAAGCGTTATGTGGAGGTTCCGCCGCTCGCAGAGACCTTGATGAAAGAATTCTGGCCGGGACCGCTGACCCTCGTCCTGCCGCGCCGGAAAGACAGCGGGATTTCTCTCCTCGTCTCCGCCGGGCTCGACACGGTCGGCGTCAGAATGCCGAAACATGAATTGGCCCAATCGCTGATCCAGGCGGTCGATCGTCCGCTCGCCGCGCCGAGCGCGAACCGGTCGGGAAGCATCAGCCCGACCCGCGCAGAGCATGTGCGCGATTCACTTGGCGAACGCGTCGACATGATCCTCGACGGCGGCCCCTGCCCTGTAGGCGTCGAGTCGACCATCGTTAAAATCGATGCTGACAAAGCCATCCTGCTGCGCCCCGGCGGCGTCGCGCGCGAGTCCATTGAACGTGTGACGGCCAAGCCGCTTTCTTCCGCTCACGGAAAGATCGAGGCGCCGGGCATGATGACGAGCCATTATGCGCCGGAAGCAAAGCTGCGCCTCAATGCGCGCGAGCAAAAAGACGGCGAGGCTTTTCTCGGTTTCGGCGGGGTAAGAGGCGGCGGCCCGGCTACGCTGAACTTGAGCGAAAGCGGCGATCTCGCCGAGGCTGCGGCCAATCTCTTCGCCCATTTGCGCGCGCTTGACCGCCTGGCCGCTGGGCATGGCCTCAAAACCATTGCCGTCGCGCCAGTCCCCTTCGAGGGCTTGGGCGAAGCCATTAACGACCGGCTCAACCGCGCCGCGGCGCCGCGCCGATAATTTTATTCCGGCTTTTTGAATTTGTAGAGAAACCGGTCCGTCTTCCGCCGCACTTCCGGTTCAAAAATATTGGCGTCGTAATTGTCTTCCGGGTGGCGCAAAACGTCGCTTTCGCCCGCCAGCACGAACCCCGCCTCCGCCGCCATCTCACGCACCAGCGCCGGGTCGATGCGATGCACCACGCCGCCGGCGCTGCGCGGCGAGCCGGGCGTCGCCGCATGATCGATCACGATAAAGACGCCGCCAGGCTTCAAGATGCGCATGATTTCGGCGAACGCCTGCTTGTCGTCGCCAAGGGAGACGCCGCCGGGTTCGTAATAAAGGTCGTGCGGGCCCAGCATCCAGGTGACCATGTCCATGGAAGCGTTATCCGCGTCTAGATCGTCGAAATTGGATTTCGAGACGCGCACATTGTCGAGCCCCTCAACGCGCTTCGGCACGATGTCGCCGAGAAACGCATCGAAAGATTCGGGATTGTGCATCACCACTTCGCCCTGCGGTCCGACAAGCGGCGACAACAGCTCCGTATAGTAACCGGCGCCTGCCTCCATCTCGAAGACTTTCATGCCGGGCCTTACATCGATAAAGGCGAGAACATTGGCGGGCTTGCGGAGCTCGTCGTCGGCGTGATCTTCGACCGGGCGCGACGGCAGGGAAAGCACCGCCTGCGCCCGCGCCGCCGGATCGTCGCCCGCCGCCGCCAGCGAATTTTCAGGCGCTCCTTCCGCACAGGCGGCGACAAGCGCCGCCATCGCGCCAATCAGCGCGGCGTCAACCCTTTTGAACCCTCTCATGAACGTCTCTCCCACGCTTTTTTTGAAGGCGGGCCAGCCCGCCGCAGCTTATCTTTTTCCGGCCCCGTCTTCGCCCTTATTGATACGCCTCTTCCAACGCAAAGGCAAAAAAAACGGACCGCTTGAACGCATGACGCGCGGTCACTACACATGTCGCGACAGGCTGGATATTTTCATGACAACTCTAAGACGCGCCTCCCCTTCCAAAGACAAGCTTGACGCGATCCGCACCATTGTGGGGCCCAAGGGCGTCTATGAAGGCGCTGACGCCGCGCCCTTTCTTTCCGAATGGCGCGGGCGCTGGCCCGGCGAGGCGGCGCTGATCGTCGCCCCGGCCTCAACTGAAGAAGTCGCGGCGGTTGTGAAATATTGCAGCGACAATGACATCGCCATCACGCCCCAGGGCGGCAATACGGGCCTTGTGGGTGGACAGATTCCATTCGGCGATGAAATCCTCTTGTCCCTGAAACGCATGCGCAAGATTCGCGCGATCGAGCCCCTGAACAACACCATGATCGTGGATGCGGGCGTGACGCTCGCTGAAGCGCAGGAAGCGGCGAAGGAAGCAGGCCGTCTTTTTCCGCTGTCCATCGGATCGGAAGGGACGTGCCAGATCGGCGGCGTTATTTCGACGAACGCCGGCGGCGTCAATGTTCTGCGCTACGGCAATACGCGTGATCTTGTCTTGGGATTGGAAGCCGTGACGCCGTCGGGCGAAATCTGGAACGGGCTGAAGCGTCTCAGGAAAGACAACACGGGCTACGATCTGAAACAGCTTTTGATTGGCGGCGAAGGCACGCTCGGGATCGTCACCGGCGCCGTGTTGAAACTGTTCCCCCTGCCGGCCGAGAAAGTCACCATCTGCGCAGGTCTCAACAGCGCGGAAGATGCTGTGAAACTTCTGTCGCTGGCGCAAGGATCGACCGGCGGCATGGTGTCGAGCTTCGAATTGATGGCGCGGCTTTGCATCGACCTCGTCCTGAAGCACATTCCGCAGACCCGCGATCCCCTCGCCGAACGCCATCCCTGGTATGTGCTCGCGGAATTTTCATCCGGGCAAAAATCGGGATTGCGCGACATTGTCGAAGCCATGCTCGGCGATGCGCTGGAGCACGGCCTTATCGCTGACGCCGTCATCGCGGAGAACGAGACTCACGCCCATGATTTCTGGCGCATCCGGCATTCGATTTCCGAAGCGATCAACGGCGAAGGCCTCGGCGCGCGTCATGATGTGTCGGTAGCGACGAGCGACATTCCTGCCTTCATGGAAAAGGCCGATGCGGCGGTCCTCAAGATCGCGCCGGGCGCGCGCTTTGTCGCCTTCGGCCATATCGGCGACGGCAATGTGCATTACGATATCGTTGGCCCCGAAGGGTCGGCGCCCGATAGTCTCGAACCCGTCCGCCTACAGATCGAATCCGCCGTCTATGACGTGATCGGTGATTTCTCCGGCTCCATCTCCGCCGAGCACGGCGTCGGGCGCCACCGCCGCGATACGCTGGCCAAGCGCAAGAGCGCGGTCGAACTCGAGATGATGCGCGCCATCAAAAAGGCGCTCGATCCCAAGGGGATCATGAACCCGGGCAAGATGCTCTAAGCCGCTCGGGCGCCGTGTCTTTCATCGCCGCACAATTTTGACGCATGCAACCGCGTTGACTTTTTCCGTGCGCCGTTCATAGCTCTAGCAAGATCATTTAATTACTGAATTTGATAATCAGTATCAGGAGCTTTCATGAGCGAGATGAAATCGGTTCGCGTCTGGGACTTGCCGACCCGCATTTTTCACTGGTCGCTGCTCGTGCTTGTCGTCATCTGTTGGTTCACCGGCGAGGAAGAAGGCCTTGCTTCGCTCATTCACCGTTTGAGCGGCGAAGCGATTGTCGGCCTCCTGATCTTCCGGTTCTTCTGGGGATTCAGCGGCGGCGAATATGCGCGGTTCTCGCATTTCTTCGCGCGCCCTGCAGAAATTTTCGCCCATATCAAGGAGCTTGCGCGATTTAAAGCGGCCCCGACGCTCGGCCATAACGCGCTGGGCGCGCTGGCGAGCCTTGTGCTGATGGCGGTCGTCGCTTTTGTCGCCGTGACCGGCCTTCTCAGCGCCGATGACGACCGGACCGGGCCCTTATCGGTGATTTTTAACGTCAATCTCAAGGAACTGCATGAGCCGGCGTTCCGCATTTTGCAGGCGATGATCGTGCTTCACATCGCCGGCGTCGCCGTCACCAGCTTTGCAAGCCGCGACAACCTCGCCAGAGCCATGGTGACGGGCGCGAAAAAACGGCCAGCGTCAGACGCCCACAGGGATGCAAAGCCGGCGTCCATGCAGGCGCTGCTTGTCGCCGCTGGCGCCGGATTGATTGTTGCTGGCGGCCTTATGCTCATGCCTCATCCGCCGGAAGTAGGCGAGCATGAGAAGCACGATCATGACGACCACTAGACGCGCTTTTCACAATAAGAATTGATTGCAGAGCCCTGCTGTCTTTCCTCACTAAAATGTCATTTTAAAAAGCCTGCCAAGAAGAGCCGGCTTGATCTTCGTCAACAGCCCGCCCCTTGCCTTTGGATATTGATCGCATTCCTAACAGCACATGGACGGAGGCGCATATGACGCATACTGGCATCAAGCTCACCGCAGTTTTGAGTTCGGCCCTCTTTCTCTCCCTGTCCCCCGCCTTCGCACAGGGCGGCGGAGGCGGGGCTGGCGGCGGCGCTCCGCGCGGCAATCCGCCGGTCTCGCAACCCGATATGGACCGCATGCGGGACCAGGACCGCGACCGGGACCTTGATCGGGACAAGGATCAGGACCGCCTGAAAGATCAGGACATGGATCAGGATCGGGACCGAATGCGCGATATGGATCAGGACAGGCTCTATCTCGGCGCCAAAGACCAGATCCGGCTGCATGACCGGGACGGCGACAAAAAACTCGACCTGAACGAGTTCAACGAATGGCGGGGCGCCGCCTATGGCGCCATGGATCCTGACGGCAATGGCTTCACCCTGCAGGAATATCTCGCCGTCCGGCTCGGGCCGGGTCCGCAAGGCTCCTCCAACACACTGCGCCAGCAGCAAATGCAGGAGCGGGCCGAGCTCAGAAAAACCGAACGCTTCCGGGTGATGGACGGCGACGGCGACGGCGTCGTGACGCGCACCGAGTTCATGAAATTCGGCAATCTTCATTATCTTGACGCTGACGCCAATGACGACGGGAAGCTGACCGAAAAAGAGCTAAACCAGTATCATCGCGGAATGTGACCGAGCGCGCGGAGCGACCTCCCTGGCTGCTCCGCGTCATTTTTCCAGGCTTTGAATTTTCACGAAAAGGTTCTCCTTGCCCTGTCGTCGCTCTGGGCATTCATGAGCCCTAGGAAGACGCTGCAAGGGTCCGCTGTTTTTGTGTGCGTCTTTGCTGCGCGCGGGTTTCGCGGATCAGAAAGCTCCATGAACCCACAACCCCTAGCGCCATCAGCGCAATGCCGGTGAGAAAACTGGCGAGCTTGTACAAAAATCCGCCAACCCCCGAAGAATGGATCGGATAAAGCGCGTTGAAGGCGCGGTCGCCACGGGAAAGCGCTTGCGCGTCGGACATCGTCATGAGGCCGCTTGTCGCCGGATCGATGAGCACATAAGTGCGCCCGTTCTGATGCCATTCCATGGGCTGGCGCAGCCGCAGGGAAACCGCCGCGCCGGGCTTTGCCGGCCAGCTTGCGATGCGCGGCGCCGCGTCAGGATACGCCGCATAAGCGGCCGATAATGCCGCGGCCCAATCGATATCGCCTTCGCCCGCTTCAGGCCGCTCCACGGCCGGCGAGGGACCGGACGCCGTCGCCGCATAAAGCATCGACTTCACCGGCCCCGAATAGACCATGGCGACGCCGGTAAAACTCAGTACAAGGATTGGCAAGGCGAAGATGATTCCGAGATCGCGGTGCTGCGCGACCAGATCGCGGCGGGCCGATGAACGCGGCCAAAGGCGCCACGCGAATGACTTCAGCGACGGCCAGACGATGATGAGTCCCGTAGCGGCGAGAACCAACGCCGCAATCCCCGCGGCGCCGGCGACCAGCTCGCCAGTGTGGCCTGCAAGCAGGTGGTGATGAAGATCAAAGAGCCAGTCTTCAGCGCGGCCGTTCTTCGCCCATCGCGCGACGGTCTCGCCGTTTCCGTCCACATAGGCGCCGCCGCCATCGTGAAAGACCGCTTTGTGCAGACCGAAACCGTTCTCTGCGACGGAAACGTAACGTAACCCGTCATCCGAGTAGGTTGCTTCGATCCTCTCGAGCGCGGCGCCGAGATCCTGCGCCGTCAGGGACGCGGCCTCGCGCGCCTCCGGAATCGTCAGGCGCAGATAATCATCCTTGAACACCAGCAGCGCGCCGGAAAGGCCCAGCACCGCAATGATGAGGGAAAGGACGGCGCCCGCCCAGGCATGCGCCGTCCTTAACACCCGCATCATCTAAAAGCGCTTTTCATAGCCGAGCGTAATCACCCGGCCGCGTCCGGCGAAAAAGCGGACGTCATCGGTCACGCGATCCGTCTGGCTGTTATAGGTGACATATTGCTTGTCGAGGAGGTTCGCCGCCGAAAGCGTAACAGCGCCGAAAGGCGCATCGTAGCGCAGGAACGCATCGACCAGCGCATAGCCGTCAAACGGCGCAGGCGTTGCGATGTCGAAATCCCGGTCGAGATAGAACCGGCTCTGCACGCGGAAGGCCCAGGGGCCGGTCTCATAATCCGCGGCGAGATTGACCCGGTCGGGGCTGATATTGGCGCCGTTGAGATCGCTGTCGATCACGCCATCGCCATCACTATCCGTGCGGCCGTTGAGCATGGCGTAAGCGCCGGAAAGTTTAAGGCCCTCCAGCGGCGTCCCCCACGCGCCGGAAAGTTCGAGCCCGTCGATTTCGGTCGGCTGGCGCTCTACCTCGAAGACGTCACCCCGCAGGACGAGAAGCGCGCCGTTTTCGGAGCTCGACCAGAAATAGGCGGCCGAGGCGGAGAGCGGCCCGCCCCGCCATTCAAGACCCACTTCAGTGTTGTCGGAAACCACCGGCTCCACATCGAGGAAATCGTCAATGTCCTGATCCGGAATATTTACGGCGCGCAGGATGCGGCCGATATCCGGCATGGTGAAGCCTTGCGCATAGGACGCATAGGCCGTCAGCCCGCTGACGATATTGACCGTGCCGCCGATATTGAACAGCGTCTCCGAGAAATCCGGCTTGCCGCCCGAAACCTGCTGCGGTCCGTAAGTGTATAGGGTCTCGTAATCGTCGACCTTGAAGGTCGCGAATTCCTGCCGGACGCCGCCGGAGAGGTGGACGCGGCCGTCGAACAGCGACTGGTTGAGCTGCAGGAAGGGCGCAAGCGAGGTGAATTTCGTTTCCGGCACCCAGTTGCGGCCCGTGGCGATCAGCTCCTGATAAGTCTCGTCCTGAAGCGCGTCAAAACCGGCGGTGAAGCGGAAGCCGGGGATCGCCGCAACCTCGCGCTCATAGGAAAAACGCGCGCCTTTCTTTTCGGAATTGTTCGACGACTGGTCGAACAGCGTCAGCGTCGGATCGATGGCGGGATCCTGGAACGTGCCGAAGACGCCGCCGCCGAAGACCGATTCGAAATCCTGATAATAAACCTGCGCGGTGAGGACGCCGCCGAAGAGATCGCCGTCCGTATAGGTGAGCGAAACGGTTTTGACTTCATTGGTCGGTATGACGCCTTCGGGATCGCCGGGGATCGAGGTTGACGGCAGATTGTCGGCGCGCGACCCCGCGACTTGCACATAATCGCCATCGCCTTCGAGTTCGAAACGCTGCGCCATCAGTTCAAGCCGCTGCGTCGGCCCGAGCTCAAAACCGGCCTTGCCGAAGAACGAGAAGCTGAACGAATCCTGCACTTCGCCTTGCGTGCCGTCGACGCCGATGCGCCGTCCGTCGCCGGAATAAAAGGCGCCGCGTTTTTGCAGCGCCGCGCCGAGCGTCAGATCGACGGTCCCGAAATCGCGGCCCGCAAGCGCGCCGGCGCGATACCCGGTGCCGTCATGCTGGAACTCGTTCGCAGCCGAGATCTGCGCCATCACCTTGCCGGTCCAGCCCTCGCCTTCATCGGGCGCAGGCGCCGTCACATAGTTGACGACGCCGCCCGTGGCGCCGACGCCCTGAATGGCGTTGGAGCCGAAAATGACTTCGACGCGTTCGATGAAGAACGGATCGATCGTGTAGCCGTCGCGGCTGCCGTCGCGGAGCGGGTTCGACTGCGGCACGCCGTCGATTAGAAAGAGCGGGCTGCGGCCGCGCAGGGATTCCCCGGCGCCGGACAGCTTCTCCCGCGTCGGCGCGAAAGACGGCACCAAAGTCGAGACGACATCGACGGCCGATCCCGTCAGTTGCGACTGCAGGCTGAGCGCCGCGTCATCAATGATCTGGATCGTGTTCGGCAGCGCCGAGGCCGGCAGGGTCGTCCGCGTCGCGGTGACGACGATCTCTTCCCGGTCTTCCTCCTGCGCTGCGGCAGCCCCCATCAACGCCAGCAGCGATGCGCCGCCGGCCAAAACCTTGCCCCTCATTTTAGATAACTCCTGACTACTATCTTGTTGCGAATGGATCGCAACTTAGTCGCAGTTAATAATCAATTGCAAGAACAAATAGGAAGAAAAAGCGGGCAGCATAAAAGTCTGGCGGATTGACCCCTCCCCGCGAGTCGCCGATTTTCTGAGGAATTCTCGCCCTAATCCTTCCGCGCAGCCCCGTCCGGGCCTCCAGCCCCTTTCCTTTTCAATCCATGCTCATTCTTCTCTCACCCGCCAAGAACATGAATTTCGACGCCGCGCCAGCGGCGCCGCGCGCCACGAAACCGGTGTTTCTGAAAGAGGCGGGCGAGCTTTCCGAAACGACGCGCAAACTGACCCGCTCGAAGATCAAATCGCTCATGAAGATTTCTGATAATCTGGCGGACCTGAATTATGAGCGGTTTCAGGCGTTTGACGCAGACGGAAAATCGGAAAGCCTGAAACAGGCGGCGCTCGCCTTTAACGGCGACGTTTATCTCGGCCTCGATGCAGGAACGATGAGCGAGGACGGCCTTTCATTTGCACAGGATCATGTGCGCATTCTTTCCGGGCTTTACGGGCTTTTGCGCCCGCTCGACGCGATCCAGCCCTATCGCCTCGAAATGGGATCGAAGCTCAAAAATCCGCGCGGCAAAAATCTCTATGAATTCTGGGGCGACAAGATCGCGAAAGAAATCGACAAGACGCTCAAAGGTCACAAAGACCCGACGGTGGTGAACCTTGCCTCAGCCGAATATTTCGGCGCCGTCGATTTAAGAGCCCTGAAGGCGCCGGTCGCAACGCCGGTGTTCAAGGAAGTAAAGAACGGAAGCGCCAAGACAGTGATGTTCTACGCCAAGCGCGCCCGGGGGATGATGGCGCGCTGGGCCGCGGAAAACCGACTCGAACACACCGAAGATCTAAAGGCTTTCAATATCGACGGTTATGAATTCCAGCCAGGCGAATCGGCGGATGGCACTTGGGTGTTCTCCCGGCCCCAACCTCCAATCAAAAAGCCGACGCTGAAAAAGCCGGCGTCCAGAAAATCGACTAAAAAAGCGGCCTGAGGGCCAATCAAAGCCGCCTGCGCCTGTCACAAAAGCTGTCATAAATTAAAGGCAAATCCGTAAAAACGGCGGATTTACTGGGGCTCAGGCCCTCCAAATCGTTACACTTTTATGTCAAAGGCGCAGAATTTGCGCTTTTCTCCTTGACTTTGCGCATTGAGTGCGCAAGTATGATGACAGTTTTATGACGGGCCCTGAAACGAAAGGCGATAACGCACCAAACACGCGGCCCGAGGAGTATATATTATGGCGATTACGACCAATCCGGCGGACTTTACCGCCCCGGCCTTCAAGGTCGGCTCGAAGGCCAAAACCGTCGCGTTTTATCTCTTTATTGGCGTCGTCGCGATGGGCATCGCGATCCCGGCCGCCCTCGCTACAGCGGGCCAGCCTTTCTAGGCCAGACAATCACCGGGGCGAATAAAGCCCCCTGCCAACCGAAACGCCGCCCTCTCCGGGCGGCGTTCGTTTTTCATAAAGATGCTCAAGACCGTTCAGCCGTCAGCTGTTGTAAAGGCTGACCGAAAATCCGAGCAAAACGATGAGCGTCAGCAGCGTGAAATAAATCGTCACGGAGATCGCCCATTTCAAAAACGCCGAGACCCAGTTTGAGCCGAAAGCCTGGCGGAAGACGGCGTAGGGCTGAAGCCAGCCCCAGATCAGCGGGATCGCCGCGAGAAACGGACCAACCCCCGGAATGAGGCTGAGGAGCAGCGCGGCGAGCAGATAGGCGTAAAGCGCGGCGTGCATGTAAAGGCTGACGACGAAATGGTCGTACACATAGAATTTGCGGCGATAGATATAAAGCAAGACGAGGATCAGCGCATAAACCACAGGCGCGAGCAGCAGCACCCGGGGAAGATTTTCTTTTGACTGCGCAAAGAAAAGGCGCGGGTCTTCGACGGCGCGCTGCGAGGCTTCAAACATCCGTTTCAGGTGCGGTTCAAGCCAGGCCGGGCCGGTGTATCCATCCTCGTCCCATTTGCGCTCGGAATAGGGAACGCTCTTTTTCTTGGGAGCACCCTCTTCCACACCCGCTTCATCGGCATCGGCATCGGTATCGGCATCGGTATCGGCATCCGCTTCGAGCCGCTGATTGAGCGCGCGCAATTCCTCCGCAGCGTCAGGATCGAGCTCTTCGATGTCGTCGATGACGCCTTCGTTCAGCGTCACTTCGCCGTCGCCATTCAGAACGGCGGCATCGCCAATTGGGTTCGGCGTCCCAACCAGCGCGAAGGCTGTCAGGAAAAAGAACACGCTGGCGAAGAGATAAAGCCGGAACGGCGGCGAATAGGTGACCCGCTTGCCGTCGAGATAGCGCCGGGCGAGCCGGCCTGGCCGCCACAGCAAAAGCCCGATGGAGCGGGCGAGCTTGCCGTCGATGGCGAGCGTATCGACGAGGAAATCCTGCACGAGTCCCACCACGACCCGGCGCGGCTCGTCAGCGCGCTGGCCGCATTGATGGCAGTACTCCCCGGTCAGGGCCGTCCCGCAATTCTTGCAGGCGCCGTCCGGGGGAATCGGATCCTCCGGTTTCTTGGTCTTTGGCTTTTTCGCCTTTGGCGTTTTCAGCCGTGGCGGTTTCGCGTTTTCCGCGTTCATGATGCCCCCGCTTCACGAAATTCTTTGACCGCAGGCTAGCACGTTCGGCCGAAGCGCGACACCGCGAAGATTACTTCGCAGGCAGATGTTCCAAAAAGAACCGCACGGCGTTGCCGCCCATGACAGCGCGGATCTGATCCTCCGTTAGTCCTGCGTCCATCAGCGCCTGGGTCAGCGCCGGCAGTTCGGAGGCGTCGAAGCCGGTCGTGACGGCGCCGTCATAGTCAGAACCGAGAGCGACGTGATCGAGGCCTAAAAGCTCAATGCCGTAAACAATCTGCGCCGCGATCCCTTCCGGCGTCGTTGAGCAGGCCGCCGCCTCCCAATAGCCAAGACCGATGAGCCCGCCATGGTCCGCGATCTGTTTCATCAGCGCGTCGGGAAAGTTGCGCGCCGTGTCGCAATGCCCTTTCAGTCCCGTATGGGAGACGATGAGGGGCTTCTCCGTCCGGGCGAGCACGTCGCGCACCACCGCTTCCGATGAATGCGCGACGTCGATAATCATCCCCTGCCGCACCGCTTCGTCCACCGCTTGCTTGCCGAAGTCAGTGAGCCCGGCGCCCGATTGCCCATGCAGCGAACCGCCGAGTTCATTGTCGAAAAAATGCTGCAGCCCCATGACCCTGAGCCCATGGTCTCGAAGCAGCGCGATATTCTCAAGCTTTCCTTCCAGCGGATGCGCGCCTTCGATGCCGTAAACGCCGGCGAGTTTTCCCTGATCGAGCGCGCGTTGAAGATCGCTGGCGCTCCGCACGAAAACGAATTCGTCGGGGGCGTTGCTTTCAAGTTTTAAAAGCCGATCCGCCTGATAGGCCGCGCGTTCGTAGATCGAGAACCAGGTGCGCGGCGGCCAGCCCTGCGCCGCCATGAGGAGCGTCAGGCTGTCCTTGTCCGCCGCGTTCTCATCGAGATTCATATCCGGCGGCACTTTGGTGACCGCCGTGAAGACCTGCAGCGCGACGCCGCCTTGCCTGAGGCGCACAAGATCGGTCTGGCCGCGCGACTGGCGCTTGGCCGGATTGCGCTTCCACAAGAGGGTATCCGCGTGAAGATCGGCGACAGGAATGGTTCCGTGGAGTTCGCGCGCAGCCGCGCTCACTTCATAAGGTTCGTGAGGCAGGACGACATTGGTTTTCGCATCGAAGCGCTGCGGCAGGACGCCGTAAAAGACAAAAAGGCCGATAGCGACGATGACCGCCGCCAGAATCCCAAGCCATTTCATCATTCGTCCTCCCTTTTTGCGAGGAAGGTGGCGCGGGATCAGATCGCCGTCAATGCGCTGCGGCAGCGGGCCCCATAAGAGAAAGGTCTTTCGCCTCGTCCACATCGGCCAGCGTTTCGAGCATACGCATCTCGAATGAGGACGGCAGGGTTTTGAGCGTGTCGGCAAGCGCATGTTTCGTTGACCAGCGAACGGCCTTGAACAAGTCTGGCGCGGCGCAGCGGCGGTTCAAGCCGACGAGCCAGTAGCCGCCGTCTTCCGCCGGTCCGAAGACCGCATCCGCGCCTTTCAAGGCGCTGAACGCCCGACGCAGATGCCGCGCGCGCAACCCCGGCGCGTCGGCGCCGATGATGACCGCCGGTCCTTGCGGCGCCAATGCAAATGCGCGCGCCATGCGGTCACCGAGATCGCCCCGCCCTTGCGGCATACGCGCGACATTGTGCGGCCAGAAGCGCGCGGAACCATGCGCCGCCCATGGCGGATCGACGGCGAGCATGGTGCGCCATTCGCCTTTGAGGCTTTCGGCTATGGTTCTTTGCGTCAGCAAGCGGAACAGCGCCGCCGCGCGGCCCATACCGATTTCAGCGCCAAGGCGGGTTTTCACCCGCCCCGCCACCGGCGTCTTCACGAAGACAATGACGGTTCCGCGCATTATTTATAAGCCCGCGCCAATTCTTCCGGCGACGCGCCGAGAAAATAGCGCGTCAGGGTCGTCAGGTTTTTCATCACACGGCGCGCATAACCGTCGCGCTCATAGCGGTCGGCGGAAGTGACGGCTTGAGATTTGAGAACATGCAATACCCTCGCGCCTTTGCGCTTCGTCAGCCGGCGGATGAACTCCACATCCTCCATCAGCGGCAATGCCGCATAACCGCCGGCATCTTCATAAAGCGCTTTTGATATGATGAGGCCCTGATCGCCGTAAGGCGTTTTCAACAGCCGCGTGCGCAGCATGGCGCCGCCGGAGACGAGTTGCGGCGCAAACCCTTTCGCATCGAATTGCAGCGTGAAGACCGCCGCCTTATCCGGATGATCTTTGATGAACTGCGCCGTCTCCGCCGCCCAACCTTCCTCCAGCACGGTATCGCCATGGAGAAACAGAAGCCACTCTCCCCGCGCCGCTTCGGCGCCGGCTTTCAACTGTCCGCCCCGCCCCGGCGGCGCGGTCAGGATGCGCGTTCCGAAACTGTCCGCCAGGGCAAGCGTCGCGTCGCTCGACCCGCCGTCGACGACGATCACTTCCTTCACCAAACCGCCGAGCGCCGGCGCGACCAGCACATCGAGACAATCGCCAAGCCGCGTTTCAGCGTTCAATGTTGGAATGACGACGGAGATCATGAAGACGCTATAGCGGCGTCGTTGAGGCTTGTCTCGGGCTGCGGGCCGAGATCACGCAAGCGTCAAAAGATCAGGAGCAAGCTTGCCGCGACGGATTTGTCGTCCGGCTTGGCGCAGGCGACCGGCTCGCTCGTCCGCAACCCGGCCGCCGACAACGCGATCAGCGCCGCGCCGAGACAGGCGAAAAACGAACCCTTGAGGTAGTCCATTCTCTCCTCCGGTCAGTCTTTGCCGCAATCGCGGCGGCCGGATGAGAGACCGCCTAAAGCAACGAGGATAGCGACGCCGATCCCGAAGGCGACCGCATTGTCTTTGAGCGCTGCGGCCAGCGCAATCATAACGCCGGCGGCGATGATTCCGATTCGAACCTGCTTGCTCATGCTGCTTCTCCTTTATCAGGCGAGAAAATCTGTTCGATGGGGAGCGCGAAGACCCCTGCAATCCTGAACGCCAGCGGCAGCGACGGATCGTATTTGCCGCGTTCGAGCGAGTTCACAGTCTGGCGCGAGACGTCGAGCTTTTCAGCAAGATCGGCCTGAGACCAGCCGCGCTCCGCGCGCAGTTCTTTCAACCGGTTTTCCATCTCAGCAATCCCGTCCGCCGATCAGAAACCGCACAATGCCCCACAGGCCGATCATCACCGGTCCGAAGAACATCATGTCATCTTCGAAATCCATGACGCCGAAGCGTTTAAGAAATCCGAGCGTGATCGCGCCGAGAATGCCGATGACGAGCGTCAGCGCTGCCGCATTCGAGGTGATTCGCCGCTGCATCTCGTCCATGTTGCCGTAAAAGCGGAAAAACGCGACAGCGGCGAGAAGAATCGGCGCCAAAGGGCTGAGCGCCAGCGCGATCAGCAGCGGCCCCGGCTCCATGGATTTGGATATCGTCAGGGCCGCGAAAAGCACTATGACGTAAAGCGCCATCGCGGCGAGCAGATGTATGGTGTAGCGGCGCTTTGCTTTTTGAATGCGCTCCGACATGGGCGCCCTCCTTTCCTCTGTAGGCTGATGTTTCAGGCCTCGCCGCGGAACGGCTTTGCAAGGAAGCGGAAAACCGCCTTGCGGCTTTCGATGAGCGTCACGCCGAGCACCGCCGCCGTCGTCCAGAACGCGACTTCGAGGCCGACGGCGCCCGCCGTGACGGCGATGGTCCATTCCTTCAGCGCCGGATCGGCGGCGACATAATAAACCCCGATCCCGATCCACAGGGCGACAACAGCCAGCCAGACCCCGGCGACAATGAGCTTTTTCATTTTTCCCTCCATAACAACCAAAACGTGACAAGCACTCTTTACGACAAGCAGACTTTACATGTCAAGCACGCTGGACATTATTCACTTGACATACCACGGCTCAATCCCTATCTTTTGGCTATCGAGAGGGATTACCGATGGCCAAGAAGCTCACAGACGCGATTTTCCACGATGAAGAAGCCGCCCGCGCTCACTTTGAGGCCCTGCGCTGGCCGGATGGCCGGGTCTGCCCTCATTGCGGCGTCGCCGGGGACGAATACTCGACCCTCATGAAAGGCAAGTCGCACCGTCCGGGCCTCTACAAGTGCAAGGAATGCCGGAAGCCGTTCACGGCGACCATCGGGACGCTTTATGAGCGCTCGCATATCCCGCTGCACAAGTGGTTACTGGCCACGCATCTGATGTGCTCCTCGAAAAAAGGCATCAGCGCCGCCCAGCTTCACCGCAACCTTGGCTTTGGCTCCTACCGGACGGCTTGGTTCATGGCTCACCGTATTCGTGAAGCTATGCGCCCGGAAGATTTCGAGCCCTCCATGGGCTCCGGCGGCGGCATGGTTGAGGCGGACGAAACATTTCTGGGGCGCGATCCGGATGCGCCTAAGAGCCGGACGCCTATGCACAACATGTGCAAGATCGTCTCTCTCGTTGACCGCAACTCAGGCCGGGCCCGCAGCTACGTTGTCGATAACATCAGCGCAAAGACGATCAAGCCGATCCTTGAAGAAAACCTTGCGCGCGAAGCCCATCTGATGACTGACGAGGCGCGTCATTACATGCCGCTCGGTAAGGGATATGCCAAACATTCTTCTGTGCGCCATGCGCAAGACGAATATGTAAACCGTGAGGACAACACCATTCATACCCAATCGATCGAAGGATATTTCGCCATTTTCAAACGCGGAATGCGCGGCGTGTATCAGCATTGCGATAAGAAGCACCTGCACCGCTATCTGTCAGAATTTGATTTCCGCTATTCCAATCGCGCGGCGCTCGGCATTGACGATACGCAGCGCACGGAGACAGCCATCAAGGCCACTGTCGGCAAGCGTCTTTTATATCAAGCAACTTCTGGACGGGAAGCCGCGCAAGCTTAAGGGGCAGAATAAAAAGTCGCGCTGGCAAACTAAGAAGAAGAGGAATCCTTGACCGGACGCCCTGGCTTTCTGCCTGGCTCCGGTTTTGGGTGTTCTTTCGGAGGCGTGTTTAACATCCGTTTGATGACGGTGTCGCGACGTTTCTCTATATCGATCTTATCTTGATCGCGTTCTTTTTTTACGCGGCTCGATTTATTCATGCCGCAGCCTTCAAATAAACGTCTCTCGACTGATCTTCTTCAATGATGCGACCAGCTTGCGCTAGGATAGAAAGGTTGTGTCCCATCGCCATTTTACTGCGAACAACCGCAACTAGAGAGGGGGGACGCTCAAGAGCCGACAGGTCATGAAAAAGCGTACTAGCCTTATAAACAGCATTGGGGTAGTTGCTTACAGCGTGGAAAACGGCCTTTTTTCCGTTTAGATTTATGATTGCTGACACATCCCAATCTGTGTGTGACGCGCCTTGAATTGTATGCTCTTGCTGAATGCGCTCGGGCCCAAAAAATGATGCCAACCGTTGGCGCAACTCATCAGCCATCTCGGCCTCATCGCGATCCGAAATGCGGCTATAAACCTTATCCACAACACGCCATGAAGCTGTTGCCACGTCGCAGATCGCTCTTTCAAGATGCTCAGCTGGCACGTCAACAGTTAGCGCGCGGTGTGAAATCTGGAGACCTTCAAGGTCTGCTACCGCAGAAGCTGTGCGCGGGAAGGAGCGCTCATATCCAATGCGTTCGATTTCTCTGAATGCAAAAGCAAAGTCAGATACGCGATAACCGCCGGGAGCTTGGCTTACGCACACCGTCGCAAACGAGCCGCTAGGCATAATCATTGGAAGATTGACAAACGTCGTTTCGCCGACCCGCTCAGTAGTTACAAGCGAACTGACCGCAGCAGAAACAGCCTCATGAACCGACTGTCGATTTTTCGTCGGCGCTGGCATATTACAAAAAACCTAGCTCCCACTCCGGCTCAGTCACAAGGTCCATGTTGTTGATATTGAACAAGAACCCAGCATGTTGCCGGACTTCCAAAAAGTCATTTAACTCTCTATCAAGGTCGTTAGCAAACGGTAAATCAGGCGCACACATGCGGCCTCTCGCGGCATCCCAGTTTATGTCAAACCCGTGAAGGTGCGTCGGCGATGTGCGCGTCACATTCACGCCGTCCGGAACTGGGCGCCGCTTATTCGAGTGGCCTCCGTGCAGAGAGCGCCAATCTAGCCGCGCCAGCGGTCTATGTTTTCGGCCCGCAGTGCGTCCCATCCGGATTTCAAATGTTACATGGCGATTTGGCATCCGAATAATGCAGCCGCCATGAAGCTGAAAATTGGCTTCAATGACGCCGTCAATCTCCAGCGGCGCATCGAAATAGATATACCCGGTTACCTCCTCCGGCGCCGACCAGCCGGGGAAGCTCGCAATCGATTTTACAGGTTCGACCAGCTCGGGAAACGTTGGCATTTCGCACAACTACCGCGAGTCAGACCCCGTAGCGAGTCGCCCCCGTCAGCGCCGGCATGGCCTGCCGAGAAGTGTGGCCAAGGCGTTGGTATCTAAAGTGCATAATGTCCAGCACGCTGTACAAATTTCTTGTGTGGTGAAAAAATGTTCTTGATTTGTTCTTATTCGGCCGATAGCGTCAAGCCATGGCCCGCGCCGCGCACCTTTCCTTTCATCCGACCCGCCGCCCCCCTTCCAAAAATGGAGCCGCCCAGGGGGAAGGCGCCTCGGGGGAGAATGGGGCAGACACCTCCGCCGCCCAGGAGAGTCCCGCCCGGATGACCGCCAGGGGAAAGGGGCGCGGCGCGCGGTCCAACGCTTCCGGGCGCTATGAAAAAGAGCAGCGCGAGGAAACCGACGACGGCTGGGATCTGGAGGAAGAACTCCCGCCGCTCCGCACCGAGGTGACTTACGAAAACCCGCGCACGATCATTAATTTCGTGAACTCGCCCTATGTGGGTTTTGAGCGCTCCATCAATCCCTATCGCGGCTGCGAGCATGGCTGCATCTATTGTTTCGCGCGGCCGAGCCACGCCTATATGGGGCTTTCCGCAGGATTGGACTTCGAAACCAAGCTGTTCGCAAAACCATCCGCCCCCAAACTATTGGAGAAAGAACTCTCCAACAAAAACTACCGGCCCAAGGTGATCGCCATGGGGACGAACACCGACCCTTACCAGCCGGTGGAGCGGCGGTTCCAGATCATGCGCGGCATCCTGCAGGTGTTTTCGCGCTTCAATCATCCGGTGACGATCCTTACAAAATCACAGCTTATCACGCGCGATATCGACATTCTTGGCCCCATGGCGGAGAAGAAACTGACGCGCGCCATGGTCTCCATCACGACGCAGGACAAGGCCCTCGCCCGCTCCATGGAGCCGCGCGCCTCGGCGCCGAAATGGCGCTTCGAAGCGATCCGGAAGCTCGCCGACGCCGGCGTCTCCACCGGCATCATGACCGGCCCCATGATCCCCGGTCTCAATGATGACGAGATGGAGACGATCATGGAAAAGGCCGCCGAGCTTGGCGCGACCTTTTCCGCCATGACCATTCTGCGCCTGCCGCTCGAAGTCTCGCCCCTGTTTCAGGAATGGCTGGAGGCTTATGCGCCGAACCGCGCGAAACGCATCATGCGCCATATCCGCGACATGAATGGCGGACGCGATTACGACGCCAACTGGTCGCGCGGCCGCGAGATCACGACGCCCTATGCACAGCTCATCCGCGAACGCAACCGCGCCGCCCGCGCCCGCCTCGGCTTCGACCGCGAAAACGCGCCTATTGATCTCTCCCTCTTCCGCGTGCCGTCGGAAGTCTCGGGCCAGATGGATTTGTTCGGGTAAGCGGCGCGCGCGCTATCGTTTTTCCAGCGCCTGCGAAATCATATGGCTGACGATTTGCCATTTTCCGTCGCGCCGCTCCAGCACGCGCAAATGATTGATATGGCGGTCGGGCCGGACCTCGCCCGTGCTGAATTGCTGGCCTTCCCGGACAAGCTTGCTTCTGATGAGGGCGATGTCCGGCGTCAGAAAAGTGACATCTGCAAATTCATTGCCCGCAGAATCCCCCGCCATGACGAAGTCCAGACTGAAAATGAATTCCAGCCCTTCCTGCAACGCCTCGCGGGTCTGAAAGCGGTCGCCAAACGCATTGGTCCAGTCCGTATCGTCCGAATAATCCTGAACCGCGAGCGCCGCATCTTTTTCCGCCCATCCGCGATTCCAGGACTCGAGCGTCGCCAGAACCGCGGCTTCGTCCCCGGCAGTCTCCGCCAAAACCGGTGCATACATGCAGGCAAACGCAATCAAGCAAACAAATATCTTTTTCATGACAATCTCCCCTTGCCGATATGAATGAAAAAAAGTTTGTCACAAACGGCGGACCAAAGAAAGCCGTCAGAACCCGTGCTTCGCCAGCATTTTCGACGCCATCTCACGGGTCGCCTGATGCTCGAAGGGAAACGAGGTGAAGAATTCCTTCTGGCCCACATGGGGATTGCGCGCGCGAACATTCGCGGTCCAGGCCGCCGCGTTTTCAACATCGCCATTGGCGGCGTGGGCGGCGACGGCGATCATCGCAATGAGTACATGGGCGCCGGGGCTGCGCGCCGCCGCATCCGCCCAACGCGCCGCCGCCGGCCAGTCGCCCTCGGTGAAATGGGTGAAGGCCCTGACGCCCAGCATCCCGTAACGGAACGGATCGAGCGGACTTAAAGAAAGCGCCAGATCGACGTCTTTTCGCGCGCTGGAGCTCTTACCCGTCACGGCGTCGGACCAAGCGCGCGCATAAATCCCCTGGGCGTAGTTGGGCGACTGGCGCACTGCGCGGTCGAGCCAGCCGGTCGCGCTTGCGATCGCGTTTTCGATCCAGTGAACGCGGCCCATGGCGAAATTCGCGAAAGGATCGAGCGGATCGAGCGTCACCGCCTGTTCCGCATGGGCGCGGGCCGCTGCGCACGCAGCCGCTATATCATCCTTATACTGAAGGAAAGCGTCCTGAAACCGGGAGGAAGAAAGACCTGCATGGGCGCGGGCGAAAGACGGCTCCAGCGCCAGCGCCCGCTCGAACATCGCCGAAGCGATCTCGTTGTCCTTGTTATTGAACCGGTAGAGATGTTGAAGCCCGATATGATAGGCGGACCAGGCGTCAAGATTTTCAGGGCTTTTCAATCGCGCCTGCTGCGCTTCATTGACGGATATCTGAATTTCTAGGGCAGATACAATGGTCGACGCAATTTGCGACCGGATGTTGTAGATGTCGTCGACGCCCGCCTCGTAACGCTCGCCCCATATAACGCCGCCATCGCGCGTATCGCCGAGCTCCACTGTCACCACGATCCGGCCGCCGGCGACTTCGACTTCGCCATTGACGCAATAGCGCACATTGAGCGCACGGCCGATCTCAGCAATATCGGGATCGAACCCGCGAAACCGGAAAGACGATCCGCGCGCGATAACGAACAGCCAGCGCAACCGCGACAATTCCGAAATGAGTTCGTAGGGCAGCGCATCGGCGATTGCGGCGTAAGGTCCGGCGACGCCCACAAGCCGGAACGGCAGGACTGCGATCGACGGCTTTACGCCCGCCGGGTTTGTTTCAGCCGCGGCCAAGTCAGCGGCCAACGGCGCAACAGCCGCCGCGGGCGCCGCCGTCTTCGCCTCGGCGACAAAACGGAACCCCTGACCGTGCAGCGTGCGGATAAACTTCTGCGTCTTGCCGTCATCGCCCAAGACCTGGCGCGCGGATTTGATGCGGCTCGTCAGCGCGGAGTCCGAAATCGCGCGTCCGTCCCAGATTTTCTCGACCATCTCATCCTTGGAGACGAGCCGGTCGCGGTTCTCAACGAGCAAAAGAAGGAGCGCAAAGACCTGCGGCTCCACCGCGACGGCCTGCCCCTCCCGGCGCAGCTCCATCGCCCGCGCATCAAGCTCAAGATCCCCGAACCGGTAAATCATCCTGGCCCCTTATACCGGAATCCGGGAAATCTCCCCCTGAAATCTCCACAAATTCTCCAGATCTCCGTCAGGCTTTCCCGCACGCTCGGGGCTATTTCCTGCCCATCAGCCGCCGGGCAAGAAGCCCCGCGGGAAACAAAGGAAAAGGAGAAACACATGCCTCTCGTCACCATCGACCTCATTGAAGACGTCTTCACCCCGGACCAGAAAGCCGACCTCATCGACAAGGTCACCGAAGCCATGATCACTGTCGAAGGCGAAAACATGCGCCAAGTCACCTGGGTCCGGATCAACGAAGTGAAAGGCGGCGACTGGGCCATCGGCGGGCAAAAGCTTTCAGCCCGCGAGGTGCATGCGCTCGCTGCCGGCAAGGCGGCCTAGACCGCCCGCGCCTTCGCCATGGCCGTTCCCGCCCGGCAAGCAGCGGGGACGGCCCAAAAGCAAAAAACAAAAGGAGAAAGACATGACTCGCACAATTGCATGTCTTTTGCAGCTGTTCTGGCGCCCGCGGCTTACACTTACGCTTCGCTCGTTTAAGAAAGATGCGTCAGCAGGCAGAACGCGCCGCATAAGATAGCGGCGCGTTCTCATTAAGAAAGTTAACCAATTCAGGTTATTGCCTATGTCGTCTCACCATGTCATTTGCCTTCATTGAGCAAGAGCAAAAAGGGGGAT
This sequence comes from Hyphococcus sp., assembly GCF_965267305.1. Taxonomy (GTDB): domain Bacteria; phylum Pseudomonadota; class Alphaproteobacteria; order Caulobacterales; family Parvularculaceae; genus Hyphococcus. The sequence goes on from NZ_OZ253945.1 coordinate 1,585,221, forward strand.
TTGGTGAAGCTCGACATTGTGACGGCAGGCGAAAACGCCATTGCGCCGAATTACATGATCGAGGGAATGCTCGGCCTCTGGCGCGAGGCAGGACACGATATCCTCATCCGCCCATTGGGCCGCATGTCGCGCACGCCGGATCTCATTATCGCCCATGTGGACCGCACTTTCGTCGATGAGGCGCTGATGGCGCGCGAACGCGCCGCGGCGCCGGTCGTCAACGGCGCCGTCACGGATATATCGAAGCGCACGATCTCCGCTGCACGCGTTTCACAGGATGACGATTACACCGGCGCCGTAATGGTCAAATCCAATCTCAACTTTCACGGCGCCGCGGAGCGGCGCGCCCGCGCCCTTCACATTCGCGCCGCCGATTCCTTATGGCGCCTGATAAAGTCCGTCCTTCCTTCCGGCTGGACGCGGGAATCGTTGCACTACCGCTATCCGATTTACGACCGCAAAGCCGACATGCCCGCATGGATCTGGAACGACCAGAATTATGTGGTGGAGCGGTTCCTGCCGGAACGAGACGGCGAATTTTACGTCACCCGAAGCTGGGTCTTTTTCGGCGACCGGGATCATGTGCGCCTCAGCCGCTCCTACTCGCCCATCGTAAAGTCACAAAGCACGGTGAGCCATGAACAACTCGACGCCGCCCCGCCCGAACTCGTCGAGATGCGGCGCAAACTCGGCTTCGACTACGGCAAGTTCGATTATGTGGAGCATGAAGGCCGCGCGGTTCTCCTCGATGCGAACAAGACGCCGACCATGACCGGCCGCACGCCGCGGCATATGGACTTGCTCAGCCATTTCGCCGGAGGGCTTGCCGAATTTGCGCCAAAACAACGTGCAGATGAAGCCGCCTCATGACATCCCTTCCGCCCCTGAAACCGGATGTGTTTCTGTCGGACTTCCAGAGGGGAAACATCATTCACCTGACCCGCGCGGATCAAGCTTCGGCCAAGTGGCTGCCGAATGCGCCCGGCGTTCTCGACTGGCTCGCCTGCGGGCCGCGCACCGTGCTTGGAACCCTGGGGCGGTTTGTGCATCGCGCTGCGACGGGACCGGTCAGCCTGCAACTGAACGAATGGACAGGGCTCACCGACAACACCCGCCATGTCTATTTCGCCGCGGAGAGCGATTGTCTTGAACAGGCGCAATCCTTGAGCCGCGATGAAGACGCGGTTCTCATATGCCAGCACTATCCTCATCGCTGGCGCGATTTCGACATTCGCTGGCGCGCGACCCCCGCTGTCATTTCAGAGCTCAACAATAAGGCGAATCTCGATCGTCTCGTGTCGGCGGAGCTGGCGCCGCGCCGGCGCATCGTCGCGCCTGACGGTATTCTGGATGCGATCGAAAATGTACCTGCGCCCTTTGTATTGAAAGTCGGCACGCCCCTGAGCAGCGGCGGCAGCTGTGCGGCGACGGTTTGCGCGGCGAAAGAAGAAGCGCGAGCAAAGGCCCGGACTTTTCTGGCTATGCACGATCCGGACGCCGTCTTCATAATCGAAGATTTTTATGCCTTCACACAAACCTGGTGCGCCAATATCGGCATTTTCGAGAGCGAGCGTCGTTATTTCGGCGCGGCGCAACAGATTCTCGACGACACGCGCAAGCAGACCGGCAATTACAATGGCGGACCGTTCGCGGCGCCGGACGCGGTTCGCGACGCCTGCTTAGACATTGCGGAAAGGGCTTACGAGGCCGGCTACCGCGGCGTCGCCGGCATGGATATGGGGCTGACGCCGGACGGGAAATTGATCGTCTTCGATCTCAACTTCCGCATGAATTCGTGCACGGCGCAAATTCTCTATCATGAGAGCGCCTGTGCGCGCGTGAAAGCCGCCGTGAGCCGCAACTGCGTCTTTTCTTTCGCGCGGCCCCTGGCTGAGATCGCGAAAGACATCGAAGACGCAGTTAAACAGGGCGTCTTCGTTCCCCTCGCATCCTTCGACAAGGCGCTGCACGAAACCGCCGGAACCGGTTGCAACATCGCCGGGATCGCGCTCGGCGTCGACACAGACGAAGCAAACGCTGTTGCTGAGAAAATCGCCGCTTTGTGCTGAGCTCAGCCGCCCAGCGATTTCAGCGTCAAAAATTCGCGGCGGTCTTTCGGGCCGTAGGTGGCGAACCCGGGATTGGGCCGTTCAAGATAGGCGTGCTTGCGCGCGGAAAGGGCGTCGGCGGAGGCGCGCTTCACCGCTTCCGCCATGGAAATCTTATAGGGAACCATGGCGTTGAGACCGAAGATTTTCGCTTTCAGCTCCTTGGTCATGGGCGCGTATCCATAGCGCTCCTGAAACTCTTCGGAAATCTCGAAAGCGCGCATGGCCTGGATCTGATCCTGCGGCGAGCCGTACCAGATCGAATCCGTTCCCCACAACACATTGTCCGCGCCGCAATATTGAATGAGCTTGCCGAGGGAATGCGCCGCCTGGTCCATGTCGCGCATGAGAAAGCGCCAGGTCGAGCCGAGTTCCGCATAGACATTCGAATTGGGCGCGACGCCGGCGTCGATGAGCGACTGGCAGAGAACGTCGATACCTGCCGCCTTGCCGGCGCCGGGCGTGAACGCTTCCTCCGGCGTCGAGAGGTCGAAGCCAGAATGATAGAGGATGAAATTGATGTCGGGATGGCGCCTCGCCGCCTCCCCGATATCGGCGCAGGTCGATTGTTCGAAAGATTGCGGGCCGAAGGAAAGTCCCTTGTGAATGGCGATGTTTCTAATCCCGAGTTTTCTCGCCTTCGCGATCATCGCCTCGCCGGCGTCGTCTGTCATGAAGAAGCCTTTTCCGTCCGGCCCCCATTGCGTGTAGGTCTTCCAGGCCGAAATTTCGAAATCCGCGGCGAGCCGGTCCATGTCTTCAAGATCGCCCGGCTGGTTCGGGTTGACGCGGCCATGCAGCATCAGTCGATGATCGCCCTCCATGGCGTCGACAATGCGCCGCGTCGCATCCGCCTCCTCGATCGTCACCGGCTCTGCATCGCGCGAAGACGGCACGAAAGACAAGACCATCATGTCTGTGTCGGAATCGAGAAACACATCCTTGATGAACTCTTCCGCGCGCAGGCACTGCAGATGTTCGATGGAATCCGCGGGCGTATTCTGAACGCATTCCTTTTGCACGAAGCGGAACATCCGGTTTGCGTCGGGGGATTTTGAAAGCCAGGCACCGTCGGGATTCACATAATGGCCCTGCACGTCGAAGATGAACTCATTTCCACCAAGCGCCTCCATCGCCGCTTGCGTGTCGAGCGCGGACTCCGGCGGCAGGTTGAATTTCGCGCCTCTCTTGGACGCCATCGCGTTGGCGTGGTTGACCGCAAGGAGAGTCGTCGCAGCGCCGCAAGCGGAAACAAGAAAATTCCGCCGCGAGCGGCCAGCGCGGCGCGCATTTTCGCTGACCCATTCATGGGCGAGCTTATTGGCCGCGCGATTGCGCGCCTCTAGCGGCACAGGCTCGAACTCCCCGTTCGAGGTCGCATCGATGCGAATGGGAAGGCGTTCGCCCTCCGGGTCCCGGTCTTTATGAATGTCGAGAATGTTCTTCGCCATAGCGTCCTCCCGGTGTGACCCGCGGATACTACCACGCTCCGCATGTTCTGCTCAGCGTTTCGCCGCAAAAAGTCCTCGCTCTGTCAGGAAGACTAAACCCGCGGTGAGCCGCGCTGATGGTTTTCGCGTCTCAGCCCCAGACTCCGCGGGGGCACGCAAATGCTTCCAGAATAGTCGCTCAAAAGCTTGTGTGGTCCTCTAAACCCTCATTGCCGATAGTGAGCCGCCGCCTATCTTGGACGGGTCAAACAAAGAGGTTCCGATGAGCGAAAACAACGATCCCGCGAAAAACCAGCCCGCCGGCTATGTCCCGCCGAAAGTATGGAAATGGGATGCGGAAAATGGCGGCGCCTTCGCCAGCATCAACCGGCCGGTGTCCGGCGCGACCCATGAAAAAACCCTGCCCGTCGGCAAGCACCCGATTCAGCTCTACTCCATGGGCACACCCAACGGCGTCAAAGTCACGATCATGCTCGAGGAGCTTCTGGCGCTTGGCCATGAGGGCGCGGAATATGACGCCTGGCTGATCGAAATCGGCAAGGGCGACCAGTTTTCGAGCGGCTTTGTCGAGATCAATCCGAATTCGAAAATACCGGCGATGGCCGATCATTCTTTCGATCCGCCGATCCATCTTTTTGAAAGCGGGTCGATGCTGTTTTATCTCGCGGAAAAATTCGGCGCCTTTCTGCCGACGGATGTCCGCAAGCGCGCCGCAACCATGAACTGGCTCATGTGGCAGATGGGTTCGGCGCCGTTTGTCGGCGGCGGCTTCGGTCACTTCTTCGCTTATGCGCCGTTCAAGATCGAATACGCCATCAACCGCTATGCCATGGAGACGAAGCGGCAATTGCACGTCCTCGACACGCATCTCGCAAACAACAAATACATGGTGGGCGACGACTATACGATCGCCGATATGGCGATCTGGCCCTGGTACGGATCGATGATGCGCGCCGCCTATGACTCTCAGGAATTTCTCTCCGTGAAAGACTATAAAAATGTCGACCGCTGGGTCGATCTCGTGGGAGAGCGCGAAGCGGTGAAACGCGGCTTTATGGTGAATCGCACCTTCGGCGGCCCGGAAACCCAGCTCCGCGAACGCCATGACGCCAGCGATTTCGAAAACAACCGTGAAGACAAGGTCCAGGCGCGCGGCGGCGAAAGGATTTGAAAAACCGCTTCGGCCGGCGTAATAGATTGTTGGTGTAACATACAATCGGCTCCGCCCGCACGGAGCCTGCCCTGCGCTCAGAGGAAACCATGGCCAAGGTCATTGACGGCAACAAGGTGGCGGCGTCGATCCGCGCCGAATGCAAAAAACGCGTCGACGCGCTGAAAGAAAATTCCGGCGTCACTCCCGGCCTCGCCGTTATTCTGGTCGGCGAGGATCCGGCCTCCGCCGTTTATGTGCGCAACAAGATCCGCGCCTGCGACGCCGTGGGGATTAAATCCTACACCCATCGCCTCGAAGCAGACATCAAAACCGAAGATCTGGTGGTGCTCATCCATCAACTGAACGCCGACGCCGGCGTTCATGGCATCCTCGTCCAGTTGCCGCTGCCGAAACATATCGACATGGCGCGCGTGCTCGAAACCATTTCGCCCGACAAGGATGTGGACGGCTTTCATCTTTACAATGTCGGCGGATTAATCCTCGGCAAGGGCGATTCTTTTCCGCCCTGCACGCCCTATGGCGTCGTCAAGATGCTTGAAAGCGAAGACATCGACGTCGAAGGCCAGAATGTCGTCGTTGTCGGCGCGTCCAACATCGTTGGAAAGCCCATGGCCGTGATGCTGATGGCGAAGGATGCGACCGTCGCTATCTGCCACGCCAAGACCCGCGATCTCGCGCAGTTCACGATACTCGCCGATATTCTCGTTGTTGCGGCGGGCGTTCCCAATCTCATCCTTCCCCAGATGGTGAAGACCGGCGCCGTGGTCATCGATGTGGGCATCAACCGGCTTCCTGATGGGCGTCTCGTCGGCGATGTCGACTTCGAAGGCGTCTCGAAAAAAGCGTCCTACATCACGCCGGTGCCCGGCGGCGTCGGCCCCATGACAGTGACCATGCTCCTTGAGAACACCATTGCGTCGGCTGAACGCACAGCGGCGAAAACGCAGAAGAAAACCGTCGCTGCCAGTTAAACGGAGTGCTGCTGTCATCCAGCGGCGTGCGGAACCGCTAAACCCGCCGCCGTGTTCGGCTGTCATGCAACACACCCCAAGACGCACCGGCGCCGCGGAGCGGGCGGGCGCTCAAAATGGCGTCCAGCGAGGCAATTTCGCCTTTCGCGTCCTTTTCATTATTGCGGCCACCGCCGTCGCCTTCGCGCTTTATAAACTTTCGACGCTTGTGTTTCTGATCGCCGGCGCAATCGTCATCGCCGTCATCATTCACCTCATCGCCGATCCGTTGTGCAAGCGCCTCAGCATGCCGCCGAAGCTGGCGGTCTTCGCCGCTGTCTTGTTTCTTCTCGCGATCATGGGGGGCGCCGGTTATCTCTTCGGCTCGAAAGCCGCCGACCAGTTTGACCGGCTCGCGGAAAACCTGCCCCAGGCGATCGGCCAGCTTCAGGAAACGATCTCCCGCGGTCCTTTCGGCCGCGCAGTGAGCGGCGCATTGACCGGCGAGGGCGGCGCCAGCGCCATCGATATCGCAGGTTTCGTGCGCAGCATGATCGGCGGCGTCCTTACGTCGCTGGTCTATCTGGTCTCTACGGCGACAGCCGGCGTGATTTTCGCGATGTATCCCGAACATTATCGCGATGGCGCGCTGAAGCTTTTGCCGCCGCGCCTGCGCCCGCGGGTGCGCGACGCGGTCAATCTCAGTGGCAAGTCGCTGAAAGGATGGCTCGTGGGACAGCTCATCGCCATGGCGATCATCGGCACGCTGACCAGTCTCGGTCTGATGGTGATCGGTCTTCCTTCCTGGCTGGCGCTCGGACTCGTGGCGGGGCTCGCGCAATTCGTGCCGGTCGTCGGTCCGATCCTGTCCGCCTTGCCCGGACTGATACTCGCGGCGTCCATTGACGTCACCATGCTGCTCCATGCGCTGATCGTGTATGTGGGCGTGCAGCAGCTCGAAAGCAATTTCATCACGCCTTTCGTCATGCGTCAGACCGCGTCGATCCCCATGGCGCTGACGGTGTTTTCCATCATCGGTTTCGGCATGTTGTTCGGCGGTCTCGGCGCTTTGCTGGCGACGCCGATCACCGTCGCAATCTATGTGCTGCTGCAAAAGCTCTATATCGAGGACGAATTCGGCGACGACCTTAATATTCACGGTGAAAAACAAGCTTAAGGACGGCGACGCCATCAATCGGCGCAGGCTGGAAGCGACTGTCGCCGCCGCCAAGCTTGGGGTCACCCCGCCCTATCCTGAACTGCTCCCGCTAAGGTAACTGCCGGCCCTCGTCGCCAGCCGCCAAGACATCGATCTTGATTTCGCGCATTGCGAGTGATGCCCATCAAAAATGAGAGAACAGCCGATTGGAGTGGGAGCATGTCCATAATGACATCGAAACGATTTTACTCAGCTGCCCCCTTGAAGACGCGCTCAAAGACGTCGAGACCTTCATCGAGCAGGTCGTCCGTAATCGTGAGCGCCGGGAGGAAGCGGAAGACATTGCCGTCCATGCCGCAGGTGAGCACCACCAGTCCGTTCGCGTAACACTCCGTCAAAATCGCCTTGGCGAGCGCCGCGTTGGGCTTTTCCGCGTCGCCATCATGGACGAGTTCGATCGCGATCATGGCACCGCGGTCGGCGCGAATATCGCCAATGAGATGAGGATAGGTTTTCTGCAAGGCCTCAAGCCGTGTGCGGAACCGGGCGCCTATGGCCGCCGCGCGTTGCACCAGCTTTTCTTCCTCGATCACGTCGATGACCGCGAGCGCAGCGGCGCAGCCGACGGGCGAGCCCGCATAGGTGCCGCCGAGCCCGCCGGGCCCAACGGCGTCCATGATCTCCGCTTTGCCGACGACCGCCGCGAGTGGAAATCCGCCGGCAAGCCCTTTGGCCGCCGTCATGAGGTCGGGCTCAATGCCCGCATGTTCGCAGGCGAAGAACTTTCCCGTGCGCGCAAAACCGGACTGGATTTCATCGGCGATGAAGACGATGCCGTGCTTGTCGCAGATTTCACGCAAGGCGGTCATGAACGCATCGGGCGCCGGATAGAACCCGCCCTCCCCCTGCACCGGTTCGATGATGATCGCCGCGCAGTCTTCCGGCGCGACGTCGGTCTTGAAGAGCATGTCGAGCGCGCGCAGCGCGTCCGCGACGGAAACGCCGTGATAGGGAACCGGAAACGGCGCGCGCCAGAGATCGCCCGGAAACGGGCCGAAACGGTTTTTATACGGAGATATTTTTCCGGTAAGCCCCAGCGTCATCAGCGTGCGTCCGTGATAACCGCCGTCAAACGCGATGACGCCGCGGCGGCCCGTATGCGACCGCGCGATCTTCACGGCGTTCTCAACCGCTTCGGCGCCGGTGGTGACGAACATGGTTTTCTTCGGCGAAGGGCCCGGCGCCAGTTCATTCAGCTTTTCGGCGAGCATCACCGCGCTGTCATAGGGCGTGACCATTACGCAGGTGTGGCTGAAGCGTTCTAACTGCTCGGCGACCGCCTGCATCACTTTGGGGTGACGGTGCCCGGTGTTGCAGACCGCGATGCCCGTGCCGAAGTCGATATAGCGTTTGCTCTCGACATCCCAGATCTCAGAGCCTTGCGCGCGCTCCACGAAAACGGAGGCGACATTGCCTTCGCCGCGCGCCATGGCGGCGTTCTTGCGCGCCTGCCAGTCTGCATTGGTAAGGCTTGTGCCCTTCAGTTCCGCCACGCTCATCGCCCAAGTCCTCCGAGACATATATATTTCATTTCCAGATAGTCTTCGACGCCGTATTTCGAGCCCTCGCGTCCAAGACCCGATTGTTTGACGCCGCCAAAAGGCGCGGCGGCCGACGAAATAACGCCTTCGTTCACACCGACCATGCCATACTCCAGCGCCTCGCCAACCCGGAAAGCGCGGCCAAGATCGCGCGTATAAAGATAAGCCGCAAGCCCGTAAATCGTGTCATTGGCGGCGCGAATGACGTCATCCTCACCATCGAAGGGAATGATCGACGCCACAGGCCCGAAAATTTCGGCCCTGGCGATCTCCATGTCGTTGCGGACGCCGGTCAGCACCGTCGGCGCATAAAAAAGGCCGCCCAGGTCATGGGAGCCTCCGCCGGTGAGGGCTTTCGCCCCTTCGCCGACGGCGCTTCGCACAAGGGCGTCCACTTTTTCAAGAGCGCGGATATTGATGAGCGGACCGATCTCGGCGCCCTCCTCATCTCCCGGCCCCACTTTGAGAGACGCCGCCTGCGCCGCAAGCCGCTCGGCGAAGGCGTCATAAACGCCCTGCTGAACGAATATCCGGTTTGCGCAGACGCAGGTCTGTCCCCCATTGCGATATTTGGAGGCCATGGCGCCCGCAACGGCCGAATCCAGGTCGGCGTCGTCGAAGACAATGAACGGCGCATTCCCGCCGAGTTCCATGGAGGCTTTTTTCACGGTTTCCGCCGACTGCCTCAACAGCAGCCGTCCCGTTTCCGTCGAGCCGGTAAAGGAAATTTTGCGGATCGCCGGATGCGTCGCAAGAACCCCGCCGACCTCTTGCGGGCGCGCGGACGGAACCACATTGAAGACGCCTGGAGGAAGCCCCGCTTCTTCGCCAAGCGCCGCAATCGCAAGCGCCGACAAGGGCGTGTCCTCGGCAGGTTTCGCAACCATGGTGCATCCGACGCCAAGCGCCGGCGCAACCTTGCGCATCAGCATGGCGTTCGGAAAGTTCCACGGCGTGATGGCGGCGCAAACCCCGACGGGCTGCTTCAAAACGATGGTTCGCGCGCCGCGGGAAGCGTTGGGAATGACGTCGCCATAAATCCGTTTCGCTTCCTCTGCGAACCATTCCACATAAGAGGCGCCATACCGGACTTCGCCCAGCGCTTCAGCGTAAGGCTTGCCCATTTCCAGGGTAATGATTTGCGCCAGTTCTTCCTCATGGCCGATAATGAGGTCGCGCCAGCGTTTCAGAAGCCTCGACCGCTCCTCGCCTGTGCGGCGGGACCATTCGGGAAACGCCGCCGCCGCAGCTTCTATGGCCCGGGCCGCGTCGTCCGCGCCGCAATCGGCGACGCGCGCAATCTCCTCCCCGGTCGCCGGATTGAACACCGGAAAACCGGCGCCGCTCTCCGCCGACAACCAGCTCCCGCCGATATACGCTCTGGTTTTGATCAGTTTATATTTCATCACTGCGTGTCCATGGTCCGCGCCTTACCGGACACGGATGCGCTTTCACGGAGCGGCCCGACAGGGCCAGATCAAAAGGCATGATGGAGCCAGCTTCAGCCGTCTGTCTTTTCGCGGTCGAGGCGGCGCGCGGGTAGCAGCGTGACAATGGTGCTCAGCGCGAGGCCAATAAGCGCCGCATTGATGAGGCCGGAAAAGCCGTAGCCGGCGGCGAGCAGCTTGCCGGCGGCGAACGGACCGCTCGCCAGCCCGAGCTTCGAGACAAATCCAGCCGCCGCCGCTGTGCGTCCAGCGCCGTCAAACTGCGACGCCATGGCGAGGAGATACGCCATCACGGCGCCCCAGGTTATCCCCGTGCCGCAATTGGCGAGCATGTAGGCCGCCGGATGCGCGCTCAAATGAAACATCGCCGTGCCTGCGAGCGTTAGCCCCATGCCCGCGAAGAGCACAGGAAATCGTCCGTATTTCTTTCCAACGACAATGACGACGCCGGGTCCCGCAAGCGCAACCCAGGTTGCAAGTCCGAGCGCCGTCGAGACGTAATTGCGCTCAAGTCCGTAATCTATCCCGAGGCGGATGATATAAGCGAGGAGGCCCATATTCGCCGCCTGAAAGATGAAAATAGCGGCAAGCGTCATCAACAATGGCGTCCACGCGACACCGCCGTGCTTGATCGCCAACTTCTTCTTCGGCGGATAGCGGTCAAGAAACGGAAGCATGGCGAGCGCCGCAGCGCTGAACAGGGCAAGCGCGAGAAACAAGGGCGCCGTGCCGTAAATCGGAACCAGCCTTGGCAGCACCATGACGCCCAGCCCGCCGAGTCCGAACTGAACGAACAGCAGAACCCCAAAGGTGCGGTCGACTTTTCCTGACCGCGCGATAACAGCATAGGAAACGCCCACCAGCAAACCGCCGGTGATCCCGTGAGCAAGCCGCACGAGGATCAACACCTCCGCGCTCGTGATGAATATCGAACCGAGGTCGATGGCGATAAGGCCAAGAAGACAGATGACTGCGAGCGGCCGCCAAGGGACGTTTTTCACGAAAAACACCGCGATCAGCGCGCCGAAGGCGGCGCCGTAAATATTCGCGGCGCCGATATCGCCGGCCGCGCTGTCGGAAAGGCCGAGCCCGCTGACAAGGCCGTCAACAATCGCCGCCATGATGTTCACATAGAAGAGCCCGGCCGTCGCCAGGAATGACAGCATGATGCTGGCGGGGAAGCCGTCCGGTCTCGCCGTCGGAAATCCCTCGCGCGCCGGCGCCGTTTGAACATCACTCATCTTTCGGCCTCGCAGAATGAATCGAGCGCATTCGACGCCATCGCGGCGCGCCGCCAGGCATAGTCGCCGCCATCGCTCACATAATAATAAACCGCGCCATTCGGCATGAGCGCTGCGGACAGCCCGCCATAACCAGACAGCGCCGGAATCCATTGGTCGTTCTTGCAGCCGATCGCGGGCCCCGCATTCCACGCCCACAAACCGTTATTGTAGCGTTGCGCAGGCATAACCGCTTCAAGGCCGCGGTCATCGGGTTGTTTCTGCAGCGCCGCCGCGAGCATGGCTTCGTCGAGCACGGCCTCGCCATCGATCACGCCGCCTTGCTGCAAAAACTGCGCGATGAGGGCAATGTCGTTGCGGTGAAGCGTCAGCCCCCAGCCGGCAAAGGGCTGCGCTGCGGCATCGCGCGTGCGCCGCGTCGTCATGACCAGCGGGCTCAACCCGATCCGCCGCCAGATCGGAACGAGGAGATCGTCGTAAAAATCCGCATCTGCTCGCCCCGTCTGCTCGCGCAAAAACGCATTCATCGCCGCGCCGAGAATATAGGTGTCCGCGGTACGGTAGACGAATGTTTCGCCGGGTTCAGCTTTACGCGCAAAAGCCGTGCAGGCGATCTCAATCTTTTCGTCATGGCCTTCGACGAGAAAAAACCGCCGCATAACCGGGGAATTCTCGTCCGCTTCATAAACATTGGCGTTGTAAACGCCGGTCGTCATATCAAGGGCGTTTTCAAACGTGGCGCCATCCCAGCGTTCCTCATCGCAAGCGGGAACATAGTCGCGGATCAGGGAGGCCATAGATCCGGGGTAAAGCTTTTCAAGCCGCATAGCGGCGATCGCGGCGACGATGGATTTCGCCCATGAATAGGAAGGAATATCCATCACGTCGCAATATGGATAAGGCCCGTAGCGTGTGTCGCAGCCGCCTGTGTAATGAACACCGTCCGCGACATAACCAAATAAGGTCATCGCCTCCGGATTGACTTCCAAAGATGAACCGAAGGCGCCGTCGCCAAGACCAGTTAGCTTTTCGATTGGTCTAGTTTCAAAGCGGGCGGCCTTTTCCTGTTCATGAGCTTGAAGAGCCTCTTCGGCGCCGTCCTGTGAGCGCATCTCGAATGACGCCTCGCCTGCGCCCCAGAGATCGAACTGCATATAGGCGCAGGTTTCCGACCCGATCTGATAGACAAGGTGCGACATGGCGCCGTCCGCGCCGATGCGGAATGCTGCGAGACCGTTATGAATGCAATTGGCGTTGCGTTCCTGAAGGGCGAATGGAAACGAAGCCGCCACGCCACCATCCGCGCCGCGCCAGATGCGGCCCGGCTCCACGATCCACTCCCAATCGGGATGATCGCCGCGTATGGGCCCGCGGATCAGGGGAATGAGTTCGCCGCCATGCGCCACCAAACCGATTTCGAGCGGCGGCAAGGCGCGCAAGCTCTTGCCGTCCGGCTCATAATTGAAATCATCGCGCCGTAGAACAAAATGATCCGCCATCTCGCCAGAGAACCGCAACACGCCCTGAAAATTTTCCATGGGCGCAGCGCCTTCTTCCGGCGGCGCGAAAGCCGAGGCGGCATAGGGCTTCGACGGCGCCGCGCCCGTCTCGAATGTTTCGGGCGTTATTGTCTTCTCGAGATTCACGCGTGACGGCGCGGCGACCGCTCGAATGTTATCGACCCAGCAGACATCGTTCGCCGCGTTAGCCTTGATGCGCACGCCAATATAGCCCTTGACGCTGTCCGCCGGCAATTCGACGCCGCCAGAGACGCGCTGGAGCGTGACGCCGTCGTCGCGTCCGTCAGCGATCCGGCCGATCTCGGTCCAGCTCGCGCCGTCGGCCGAAAACTCGAGCAGACAGGCGTCGCCGCCCTCAAGATCCATGGCCGCGAAGGACGCAGAAAGCTCAACCCGCGCTGCGCCCGCGAGATCGACGGCGCGAACCGCCGATGCATCGCGGGCGAGGCGCATGGAGACATTGCCGCCATACGCCGTCAGCTGGAGCGTCCCCCGCCCCGGATCGCCGGACCACCCGTCCGCGTTCCCATCTTCAAAATCCTCTTCGAGAAGAAGTTGCGCGTGCGCTTGCGCACAAAGCAGAAGCGCGGAGATGAAAACGGAATACAACGGACGAAACAGCATTCACTCAACAAACCTCAGGGGCAAACGGAACTGATGGAATGGGCTTCGGCCAGCGCCTCGCCCCAGGCGAATTCCGCATTGTCGCTGAAATAGTAATAGGTCCCGCCATTCGGCAACAAGGCGACGGTAATGCCGCCGAAGCCGGACATGAACGGGATCCACGTCGCCGATCCGCAGCCGAGATAGGACTGCGCGTTCCAGGCCCAGAAACCGTTATTGTAACGGATCGTCGGATCGCCGGCGACGAGGCCCCGGTCGGACGGCGTTTTCTGCATCGCCGCGGCGAACTCCGTTGCGTCAAGCTGAGCGACGCCGCCGATCTCGCCGTCATCCACATTCAGGAAGTCAGCGATCTTGGCGATGTCATCGCGATGAAACATCAGCCCCCATCCGGTGAAGGGCTGCGCTGTGGCGTCGAGCGTTCGCCGCGTCACCTCGCTGGTCTGGCTGAGACCTAGGCTCGACCAGATGGAGCCCAAAAGATCATCCCAGATATCGGCGCTGCTGCCCGCTTGAGACTTGTAGTAGGCCTGCATCGCGGTTCCAAGAATGTAAGTGTCAGAGCTATGATAGACCCACAGGCTGCCCGGCGCCGCCTTGCGCGGATACTGCGTGCAGGCGCGATCGATCTTGTCTGCATGGGTTGTTTCAAGGAAAAAATTAGTCATCGCGGCCGACCCTTCGTCGGTCTGATAGCCGGAGGATGAATAATTGCCGGTCGCCATATCGGCGGCGTCTTCCAGCGAGACATCGTCCCAGTCGCCGTCGGCGTCGCAGTCCGGAACGTAGAGCGAAATCTCGTCCTGCATCACGCCCGGATAGAGTTTTTCGAGGCGCATCAGGCCGATCCCGCCGAAGATCGACTTCGCTGTTGAGTAAGACGGCAAATCGAGGACATCGCAATAGGGATAATCGCCATAGCGGGTGCCGCAGCCGCCCACATAATGAACGCCATTATAAACGAAACCGAAGGCGGACATATGCGCCGGACTGACTTCCGATGATGCGCCGAAAGCGCTCGCGTCGGTTCCGGGGTAGTCGGCCGCAATGGCGCTGATCGGTTTTGTGGTCATGCGCCCAGCCTCCTCCGCCTGATAGGCGGAGATGATCGACGCCGCGCCCGTCACAGTCCCCTGATCGTAATCAGCGTTGATGAGACCCCACATGTTGAATTTGAAATAGAGACAGGTTTCGCTGGCGATTTGATAGGCTGCATCGGAAACGAGCCCGCCATCCTTGAAAAGAAACGTGATGACGCCGTTATGGGTGCAATTGGCGTTCTTCTCCTGAAGCGCGAAAGGAAGCGCGACGCGCGAATAGCCGTTGTCGCCCGGCTCGTCCCAGACTTTTCCCGGCTCGAGAATAATTTCCCAATTCGGATGCGCGCCGGGAATGGAGCCGCGGGTCGCCGGGATGAAATCGTCGCCGGACTGAACGAACTCGAAATCGAAGGCGGGCAACACATCGATGGAGCCGCCGCTTGCATAGGAATAGTCGTCGCGCACGACGGAAAATCCGCCGCTATAGGAGCTGCCGGTAAAAGAAAGCGCTCCGGAGAATGTGTTCGTCGCCGCGCTGGCGTCCGATTCTTCCGCATAGGCGGCGAAATCGACCGGCGATGCATAAGAGCCGGAACCGGAAAGCGTTGAATAACTCAACACCGTGCGGAGACCGCCGGCGCCGAGATCCCCGGTGACGGCGACATTGTCGAACCAGCAATAGTCGCCATTATTATTACCGGCCGCGCGGCCGCGCACCTGCAGGCTGGCGTTGTTATTAAAGGAAGCGTCCGACGCCGATCCCGGATAAAGCGTGACGCCGTTATCCTGACCGTTGACGACTTTGACAATCTCCACCCAGGTTGAGCCATTGCCGGATGCTTCGGCGATGCAGGCGTCCGAGCCTTCAAGCGAGCTGGCCGCAAACTGTGCGGAAACCTGCACGTTCGTGTAGCCCGCCGTAGAAATCGTGCGGGTGATCGTCGCCTTGTTGGTGAGCCGCACGGAGTAATTTCCGGCGTAAGAGGTGACCAGCGCGCCGCCCGCGCCGGTCTTGGTCCAGCCGCTGTAATTTCCGTCCTGGAAATCATCGTTGAAGATGGTCGCCGCCTGAGCCGGAGCAAACGCCCCCAGCGATATGAGGCCACCCAGAATACAAAATGCAACAGAGAACCGTTTCTTACGCGTACAAGTCTCCTGACCGTCCGTCATGCCGTTCTCCTTTATGGTTGAAGGGCCTTAGACAACTCTCCAAGGTGATGTTCGTACTGCTTCCACTTGCCGACCGATGAGGAATAAATCGGCCGGCGAACCTGCGCCGCGCTCGCCGTCGCTGCGGGCGTTTTGTTCTGGTGAAAGGCAAGGCATTCATCGCGCCAGCCCGCGCCGGCGGCGGCGATCAGGCGGCGGCTTTCGCCTTCCTGGTCGGCGATCAGCGCCTCATAGGAAATATCGACGATGCGCTCGCCCAGAAGACCGCGCCAATGCTCCATCAGGGCGGACTTGGCGCGCATGTAACGACCAATGGAGCCGAGATTGTAGGAAAACGGGTAGCCCATGCGGAAAAGCGTCTTGTAGATCGCAAAGCCTGTATCCATGGCATCGCGGTCCACATGGATGATCGTCGCCTTGGGCAGCGCTTTGGCGATGATCCCGATATAAAGATAATTGAGCGGCGTCTTGTCGATGACATAGCGCGCGCCCGCTCCCCGTTCCCGCAGCGCTTTCATATACTGTCGGCCGACGGCGGCGAAATCCATGGAGGCCGAGCGCTCGATGAGATCGGTTTTCGATGCGGCCCCGGCGCCGTGGCGGGTGATGGCGTAAGCAAGGTCGTTAATCTCGCCGGCGCTTTCAATGTCGGGATGGCTGCTGAGAATCCGGTCAACCAGCGTTGTGCCGGACCGCGGGAGGCCGAGAACGAAGATGGCGCCCTCGCCATCCCCGCTGTCTTGCGCAGCTCGAAAGAACCCCTCGTCAAACGTCGCCGCGATTTTCTCCATCGCCGCGATGTCGGTCTCGACGCGGTATTGGAGGAGGCTTGAGCGCGCCTCGGCGCCGCGTTTCAAATAGGCGAAACTCGCTTCATAGTCCTGAAGGTCCTCGAATTCCTTGGCGAGGGCGTAGCACAGCGCAACCTCGCCTCTTGGATCACGCGTCGCCCCGAGCCTGCTCGTCAATTCTTCAATGTGATTGCGCTCATGCGACTGCGTGCGCAGCGTCGAGCGATTGTAGAATGCGTCATAGTCCGCCGCGTTGCAGGCGATGAGCGCGTCAAGCCGCGCCTCGGCGGCCGCAAGCTCGCCATTGGCGATTTCGGCGCTGGCGAGATTATAAGCGAACGCCGTATTCTGCGGCTGCAGGGAGGCTGCGCGGCGGAGGGTTTCAAGGGCGACGGCATGCGCGCCGAGTTGCGTTTCCAGTTCGGCGATCCGCGCCAACAAAACCGGATCGTTTGCGCCATCCCCGGTTTTAAGCGCTTGCGCGGCCTCTCGCCCGGCGCGGATTTCGCCGAGACAAATCAAGGCTTCGATCCGCATCAGCGCGGCAATCAGCGAGGACGGCTCTGCGGCGCGCGCGACCTCAACGCTTTCGAGCATCCGGTCATGGAGCCCCATCATCTGACAGGAACGCGCGCGGATGAGATGCGCCTCGGCGAGCGCGGGCGCCGCCGCGAGAATGTCCGCGCAGATCTGTTCGGCGAGCTGCGGCCGCCGCGCTTTTAACTGCGCGTCAGCTTCCTTGAGCCGGGACCGGAGAGAGGGGTCTGTTGAAATCATAAAAAATAAACGCTGCAGCCGGCCGCCGCCGGCTGCAGCTCATTGCCTAGAACGACACGCCTAGGGAGAGGCCGACAGTACGCGGCAATGAAATTAGTTCCTTGTTGCCGTTGCCGTAATAGCCGACCGCTGGCGCGGTCCCCATATAGGCTTCGGTAAAGACGCCGGTGACGCCCGCTTCGTTGAAGATGTTCTTGACCCACAGCGAGCCGCTGACCGATCCGTGAGTGAGGGTCAGCGTGGAGTTCCAGATGGAGAATCCCTCCAGCGGCACGTTGAAGGTTGGTGAGACGCCGACGCCGTTGCGGCTCTCCGACTGATAAAATCCGTCGATCCGCGCGAAGAGCGACCAGTCCGGCGCGAGGTCTGCCGTATAGTCGAACGCCCAGTTGATCATGTGCTTCGGCGCGCCCGGCAGGGTCGCCCCATCAACGGCGACCGGCGTCACCGCATTGTCCGGAGCGAAGAAGTCAGCTGTCAGTTCAGCATCGACAAACGCATAGCCGAGCGAATAGTGGAACCCGTCGCCCGCATAGCCGTCAAGCTGGGCTTCGAGCCCCATGGTGCGCGCCGAGCTGCCGTTCTGGACGGCGAAGAAGCCCCAATTGGTGGTCGCCGTGTTGAGCTGCGGGTCGTCCCAGTCAATGTAAAAGACACTGAGATCATAGGTGAGCGCCCCGTGGCCGCCTTTGACGCCAGCCTCGTAATTGACGACGGTGTCGGCCGTGTAAATCTGCCAGCCCGGATCTTCGGCGAAGACGCCGGTAAGCGGCACGGCGTTAGAGCCGCCGCGGCGATATCCCTCCGACACGGTCGCATAGAACATGTCATTGTCGGTGAACCGCAAGGACAGATTGCCTTTGAACAGAACATCGTCTTCCGATGTTTCAAAGAAGGCGTTTGTCGGCGTGAAGACGCCCGTATAAAGCGGCAGGTCGATAAAGGTGTCGTTTTCCGACTTGTTGTCGAAATACCGGAAGCCGCCGGTGAGATCGAGGTCTTCCGTGATGTGCCAGGTGAGTTCGCCGAAAACCGCGATCTCCTCGAAGCTCTCCGAGCGGCGGTAATCGAAATCCTGATCGCCGGTGACCGCCCCGGCCGCGAAGGGCAGGAACGTGTCCCACCACTGCTTGAAGCCGCGCAGATAGCTCTCCTGCGTCGCTTCGATATCCTGGTTCCGGTAAAAGCCGCCGAGAATATAGTCAAACGCCCAGTCGGTGTCGGAAACGAGGCGCACTTCCTGAACGAAGGCCTTGTCTTCATAGGTGCGCACCGCCGACGCCATGGGCCGCGGGTAGTTGTAGTAAAAAGCCAGGAACCCGGCCTGCGCATAAAAGCCGGTGTTCTCGCTGACGCTGTCGCCTTCGTGATCGTAGTAAGAAGACGATGAGGTCAGCGTTGCAAAGCCGAGATCGAAATTCGCCTCAAGGGCCGAGACATGGAGGTCGCGTGACGAGGGTTCAAGCTGGATGGAGCCGTTCTCGTAGGGCTGATACTCGCGGCCATAACCGTTGAAGCCGACAGTTTGCTGACGCCGGCCGCCCACATCGTCCGACTGACGCGCATGAAACGCCTTGAGGCTGACGCCGTCCGCCGGCTCCCACAAAAGCGTCGCCCGCATCATCCATTGTTCGACGTCATCGGCGTCTTTGACAACGTCGTAGGACGCCGCCGGGTCGAGGATGCCGTTCGGCGCAACGGGAATGCCGTTGGCGTCAAGCTCATAGACGTTCACATAGTCGGTGATGCCCGGATAATCGGCCCAGCTGCCGACAACGCGCAGCGCCGCCGTATCGCCGAGCGGAAAGTTCAGAACCCCGTCAAGCGTGTATCCGGCACTGCCCGAGCCTTCCACATGGGAAACCGAGGCGAGCGCCGAACCCTCAAATTCGCCAAGCACCGGATCGCGCGTAATGTAGCGGATCGTACCGCCGAGCGAGCCGGATCCATAAAGCGTTCCTTGCGGCCCGCGCAGCACCTCGACGCGCTCCAGATCGCGCAACAGGAAATTCGCAAAGACCGGGGTTTCGTTCACATAGGTCGAAACGGACGCGACGGACGATACTGCATAATCGCCGAGCGCGTTGCCGTCGACGCTGAGCCCGCGCATGCGCACCTGATTGAGCGTGCCGGCGTTGCGTGCGCCGCGGTCGACAACCCCCACGCCAGGAATGGAGCGCAACAGCTCCGCATCGTCGAAGGTCCTCGCCGCATCGATAGCGTCGCCGCTGACTGCCGTGATGTTATAGGGAACATCCGTGACGCTCTGCTCCCGCCGCGTCGCCGTGACGGTGATTTCATCGCGCCGCGCCGCATCTCCATCTTCTTGCGCCTGCGCCGCAGATCCCGCGCCCGTAAGCGCAGTGCCGCCCATGAGCGCCATAAGTAACGCTCTTTGTGATCTTGTCCTGCCTGACTTCTTCATTGCCCGACCCCTTTTTCTGTACGCGCCGACGCCCGCCGCCGGCTACTCTATGACGCGTAATTTTCGGTTTTGCTCTTGCTCAGCCGGCGTCTCGGCTTCGCTTTTTTTATTCCGCTCGCCTTTCGGCATCTCCAACGCGCCGAGCGCCGCCATACGGTTCCGCCGCGCTTCGGCGTCGGCATGAAACGGATAAGCGGCTGGCGCGTCGCGAAAACTTTTCATGACCTGGCCAAGGCCTTGCCATCCGCGCGCGCGCGCCCGGCGCACCTGTTCAAAATCGATTTCAAGAGCGATGATTTCCCGGCCCGCACCGCATTCGTGAAGCAACTCGCCACCGGGCCCGTAAAAAACCGACCGCCCGTTGCCTTGCTCCCCCGCCACATTCACGTCGATGAAATAGCACTGGTTGATCGCCGCATTGGCGCGCGCAATCGAAAGCTCCACATCGCGGTCAATCGTGTTGGTCATGGTCGGCAGCAAAATCGCTTCCGCGCCCATGGCCGCCAGCGTGCGCATGGCTTCCGGGAACCACATATCGTAACAGATGGCGACGCCGATCCGTCCTTTGCCGGGAATGTCAAAAACAGTGTGTGATTGTCCGTAGGCGATGTTTTTTTCATAAGGCAAGAATGGAAACAGCTTGTCGTGTTTGACGACAAGCGCGCCTTCCGGATTGAACACCGGCGCCGTATTGAAGATCTCATCGCCGCGGCGCTCGTAAAGAGAGCCCGGCGCAAGCCAAACGCCGAGTTCGCGCGCAAGGCCGGCAAGGGCTGTTTCCGTGGGACCGCCTCGCGGCTCGGCCTTTGCGGGATCGGCGCCATGAATCGCAAGCTCGCCGCAGACGACGAGATCGACCCAAGGAAACCGCTTTACGACAGCGCGGATTTCAGACTCGACCAGGGCGAAATTGCCCTTTTTCTCGCCAGCAAGCTGGATAGCGGCCAGTCCCAGTATGCTCATCGCACATCCCAATCAGGGCGAAGTCCGGCCAATCCGGAATGTTTCGGCCCAGAATTGAGCTTCCCTGAATTGCCCTTTCACCATTAGGACCAGGTTGGCGAAATCAATGGGGCCAGATTGACCGCCCTCGGCTTAGCTTCCGCGCTCGGCTCGCGCGATCAGCGCGCTGTCGACCTTCTCTCCCGACTTGTTCAGCCAGTGAAGATTGTCGCCGGAAACGGCGACATGAAAAGCGGCTTCTTCGCCATAGGCCCAATTTTTCCAGCGCCGAATCCACAGGTCGCCTTCTATTCGCCAGACGCCTTCATCGCGGTCTTCATTGGCGTAGCCAGCACGGCCCCGCAACGTTCCATCCGCCTTGATTTCAATTGTGCAGGGCTCGCCATAGACCGTTTTGTAGAGCAGCGTGGCGCCCGTCACGGCTTTTCGCAATTTATGCTCATCCAACCATTCTTCATGCGGCTGATTGTTTTCATTCCCGCTTTCTGCGCCAAGACTGCGCATGACCTTCGATAGCAGCTCGATGCCCGGCCGGATTTTGTCAGCCGGAAGACTCGTCACGCCAAGCCGGAACATGTTGCGTCTTTGGGCGTTGTCGCCAAAAAAATGTTTTGCCGGCTCGATTAGTATTCCCTGACCTTCAGCGGCTGCGACAAGGCTGTCTGCATCAAGACCTTTTGGCCCCGTCACCCAGTAAGCGGTGCCGCCGGCAACGGGCGGAATCGCGATGGAAAGAGGACGATAGTGATTGAGAGCGTCCCGCAGCGCAATCAGCCGCTGCTCATACACTTTCGCCAGGCGCCCGAGCATGGCGTCATAATGGCCTAGGGAGAGAAAAAACGCGGCGGTGCGCTGGTTGTTCGGGGATGGGCGGCGGGTTGTCAGGTCGCGCAATCGCCGCGCTGTGGCGATCACATCCGGCGGCGCCACCAGAAATCCCAGACGGACGCCCGGCGCCAGCACTTTGGACAGTGACGCCGCGTAAATGACTCTGACGCCGTTATCGAGCGCATACAATGATGGAAGATTTTCGTGAAGATAATTCAACTCACACTCAAAGTCGTCCTCGATTATGAGAAAGTCCTTGGCATGCGCCGCCGCGAGCAACTCCTTGCGCCGCTTCAGCGACATGGTGACGCCCGTCGGACGCTGACGGCTTGGCGTTGTGTAGACAAGAGCATATTTGCGCCGAAGCTTTTCCGTCTCCAATCCTTCCTCATCCACAGGGATAGAGTCGATATTGGCACCGCGGAGCCGGAAGAGCTCGCGAATCTCACGTTGGCCAGGCTCTTCGACGCCGGCGATGCTGGATGGTTCGGCAAATAATTCGATCGCCAGCGCCAGCGCCTGCTGTTCGCCCGCGGTAATGAGGATTTCGTCAGGCGCGGCTGAAATCCCCCGGCGCGGCAGCAGTTTCGTCCTGATCTGATCAATCAGCGCGGCGTCATCTGCATCGCCATTATCCGTCGACCATTCCTCAACTTCAGTGACTGCAAGCGCCAGCCGGCTTGCCTCACGCCACTCCACGACCGGGAAAAGCGAACGGTCATAGCAACCCTCAATGAAAGGATAACGATATTTTTGCCAATCGGGAGGGCTGCGGAAATCCCGAATGTCAGGCACATTCATACGAATGCGCTCCCAGCTCGCAGAGCGCTCTTTTCGTCCTTCCTTGCCAATTATAACCCCGGCGCCGCGAGAAATGAGCGGGCGCTCGGCGACGAAAACACCGCTTCGCTCCCGGGCCGTCAAATGCCCCTCGGCGATGAGTTGCTGATACGCAAGAAATACGGTGTTTCTCCCGACGCCAAGCTCATCCGCAAGCCGCCGCGACGAGGGAAGTCTGGCGCCGATTGTAAGGGCCCCCTTGTTAATCGCTTCGATTATCCGTGTGCGCAATTGAGTCTGTAACGACAAACTGCTTTCAACATCCACACGCAGCAAGGGCGCGATAGATTTCGTCGTGATTTTACGTTTCAACTCATTTTCTTCGTTTAGTTCCAGTTGATTATATCATAGTCATACTTTCCCGGTCCCAAAACAGTTTTCTGCCGCCTTTCGGATAAGGCCAAACGCACGCACTCTGCTTTACGACGGAGCGGGGCAATGGGCCGCGCCTTAACACATCGCGATCTGTTAAGGCGAAAGAAATTGCCGGTGACGAAAAAGCTAATCAGCAAATGCACATCAGTTCATCTCGGGCTGCTGATACGCCCCTGGAAAAGGTTCTGAGATTTTGGGTAGAGTCCGCCAACCTGAGGAAGGAGACGGACGATCCGCAAGTCGCATTGTCGGAAGACCAAATCATCTCAGCCCAGGCGGGGCGAGAACGGGATGGCGGAGTCCGCCACAAGGCGGCGTTGAAAGGCATTCGAGGAAAAAGCTGAGGGCCCTGCAGGCGACGCGGGTGGCGGCTTTCCCTCTGGAGATACGATTCCAACAACATTAGGCGGCGCTCGGCTCTGAGCGGACAATCACCGGCTACCACGCGCCGTCTCATTTCTAACACCGCCCGAATGAGCAAAACCCAACCGCCGACGCTGGATCACGCTGGTCGATAGTCGGGGGCGCGATAATAAGCATCGTGCGAGCGTTGCCCTTTCGCCTTCATCTGTTTCACATAATCGCTGCAAAGTGTTTCCAGGGATGGAAAGACCTCTTCATTCGACGGGAGTTCGAGACCGGCTTTGGCGTTTTCGCTGATAGCATCGAGGAGCCGGCTCACGCGCGTCGGCAAGCGAAACCAAAGGATAGTCCCTGATCGTCTTAGGCGCCTGCTTGCCGCCCCGTTTTGTGACGACCGAGCATTTTCGCGAAACAGCGGACACGCGGAGGCGAAGTCCGCGCACTAGGACATCGCCATATTCCTCGCGACCTCGTGCGACCTTAAGTGTGCGCAGCCAGCGGTCGGTCATGCGTAATGTCTTCATCTCGGAAAGCGCTACAATCCCGCGGGACGCCAAGCGTTTGCAAGGTGACCCAAAAAAGTGACCCAAAACAGGTAGAACGCCAGAAACAGGGTGACCCAATCAAACTGCCGCAATTTAATCGATTAATTTTATTGAATCTTTGGTGAGCCCAGATGGATTCGAACCATCGACCTACTGATTAAAAGTCAGTTGCTCTACCAGCTGAGCTATGGGCCCACGGGACGGCGGCGAACACTGGAGCAAAGCCCGGCATTAAAAAGCCGCCCACGGGTCTCCGTGAGGCGGCGACCGCCCGAGAAGGCGCGGAACATAGTTGCGGCCCCCCGCCCGGTCAACCGATTCGTCGCCGGAATTTTCGCCCATTTTCACACAATGGTTTCGCCGGTCGCGGCGCGGAAATCGGCGACGAAATCGGCGAAGCGCCCCTCCGCTATGGCGCTCCGCATCCCCGCCATAAGCTCCTGATAATAATGGAGATTGTGCCAGGTCAGCAGCATGGGGCCGAGATACTCCCCGGCGCGGAAGAGATGGTGCAGATAGGCCTTCGAGTAATCCCGGCTCGCAGGGCACGCGCTTTCCGGGTCGAGCGGCGCCGGGTCGTCGGCGAAAGCCGCATTCTTGATGTTGATCGCGCCCGCTTTTGTCCACGCCTGGCCGTGACGGCCGGAACGCGTCGGCGCAACGCAATCGAACATATCGACGCCCCGCGCGACGGCGCCAACAATATCCGCCGGCTTGCCGACGCCCATGAGGTAACGAGGCTTCGCCTGATCCATATGGGGCGTCGTGAACTCGAGCACGCGGAACATCTCCTCGCGGCCCTCGCCCACCGCAAGCCCGCCGATAGAATAGCCGGGAAAACCGATCTCCATCAGCTTGTCGAGGCTTTCCCGGCGGAGGTCTTCGTAATTGGCGCCCTGAACGATGCCGAACAGCGCCTGGCCCGGTTTCGATTTTTCCTCGAAGGCGCGTTTCGACCGTTCCGCCCAGCGCACCGAAAGCAGCATCGACTCGCGGGCTTTGTCATGTTCGATGGGGATGGCCGGGCATTCGTCGAGCTGCATCTGAATGTCGGAACCCAAGAGGCATTGAATTTCAATCGAGCGTTCCGGCGTCAGCATGTGTTTCGAGCCGTCGATATGCGACTGGAACGAGACGCCCTCCTCCGTCAGCTTCCGAAGCTTCGAAAGCGACATCACCTGAAAGCCGCCGCTATCGGTCAGGATCGGATGCGGCCAGTTCATGAATTTGTGCAAGCCGCCGAGCGCCGCGACCCGCTCCGCCGTCGGGCGCAGCATCAGGTGATAGGTGTTGCCGAGAACGATGTCGGCGCCGGTTGCGCGCACATGATCGACCATCATCGCCTTCACGGTTCCCGCCGTGCCCACCGGCATGAAGGCGGGCGTCCGGATTTCGCCGCGCGGGGTCGCGATGACGCCGGTGCGCGCCGGACCGTCTGTTGCGTTCAAGGAAAAGGAAAAATCGGCGGCCATCAGAACATCCTGCCGCCTTTAGGCACATTCATAGAGGGCCCAAGCAGCACCACTTCGCCATTCTCATCAGGCAGGCCGAGCACCAGCACCTCAGACATGAAGTCCGCGATCTGGCGCGGCGGGAAATTCACCACCGCGATCACCTGCCGGCCGATCAGGTCTTCTTCTTTATAATGCACAGTGATCTGCGCGGAGGATTTCTTGACGCCAATCTCGGGCCCGAAATCGACCCAGAGCTTCCAGGCGGGCTTACGTGCTTTTGGAAACGGCTCCACGCGTTCGATGATGCCTGTGCGGATATCGACCTTCAGGAAGTCATCGAAGGAAATCCCGGTCATGATTTTTGCCCCGCCAGATCGATCAGCGCCTGAACCGTGTTCCAGTTTCGCGCCGTGGTCTTTGTCTTCAAAACCCTGTCGGCTTTCTCGGCGATTTTCGACGCCGCCAGCCCCTTCGGCGTATGGAGATAAAGAACGCTTTTTGCGAGCACGAACTCCTCCGGCGCCGTTTTCACCTCGGCGAGCCCCGTTTCGGCGCCCTTGTCCGGCGCGCCATCGAGAAAAAACAGATGAACGGATTTCGGCTCTGCTTTCGCCTGTTTTTGATAAGGACAGGCGGCGGCGGCCTTCTTCAGCGCAGCGGCGGTCATCACGAAGGTGTGCGGCTCGAACCCGAATTTCTTTTTGATCGCCGCGGCGATCTCCGGCCCCTTGGTCTTGCCGTCATAGACGACATTGCCGCTCTGAATATAGGTGCGGACATTTTCGCAGCCCATGCCTTCGAGAAGCTTCGCCAGTTCCTTCATGGGCAGCTTGTTATGGCCGCCCACATTGACGCCGCGAAGAAGCGCGATCTTCTGCGTCATGACGCGCGCTCCAACAGGCAGGCGTCGCCATAGGAATAGAAACGGTATGTGTTTTCGATGGCGTGGGCGTAGGCCGCTTTCATCGCGTCGGTTCCCGCGAAGGCGCAGACCAGCATGAACAGCGTCGAGCGCGGCAGGTGGAAATTGGTCATCAGCATGTCGACGGCTTTAAACCGGTAGCCTGGCGTAATAAAGATGTCGGTCTCGGCGGCGAACGGATTTACCGTTCCGGCTTCCGTCGCCGCGCTTTCAAGAAGACGCAGGGAGGTGGTCCCGACCGCGATAATACGCCCGCCTTCGGCCCGGGTTTTGTTGATCGCTTCGGCTTGTTCTTCCGTGATCTCGCCCCACTCGGAATGCATCTTGTGATCGGCGGTGTCCTCTGCCGTCACGGGCAGGAAGGTGCCCGCCCCCACATGCAGCGTGATCGTCATCTGGTTGACGCCGTTTTCTTTCAGTGCGGCGACGAGATCCGGCGTGAAATGGAGGCCCGCCGTGGGCGCGGCGACGGAGCCCTCCTCCTCCGCGAACATAGTCTGATAGCTCGCCTTGTCTTCTTCGCCCGCCGGGCGTTTGCGCGCGATGTAAGGCGGCAAGGGCATGACGCCGGCTTTGTCGAGGGCGGCGAAGAAGTTTTCGCCGTGCGTGTCGAACTGCAACTCCGCTTCGGCGCCATCGCGCGCCACCACTTCCGCAGACAGCGCTTCCCCGAAACGGATGACGTCGCTCATGCGAATGCGTTTCGCCGGACGCACGAAAGCGCGCCAGCGATCGCCGCCGAGGTCCTTATGCAAGGTCGCTTCGATAGAGACCGGCTCTCCGCCATTACGCCCGGGACGCTCACCGAAAAGCTGCGCCGGAATGACTTTTGTGTCGTTGGCGACGAGGAGGTCGCCGGGCCGCAACAGCGAGGGCAGATCCCTGATTATACGATCATCGACACCGGAAAGCTTCACATGCAACAGACGCGCGGAGTCGCGCGGGCGCGCGGGTTCAAGCGCAATCCGCTCCGGCGGCAGGTCGAAATCGAACAGGTCTACACGCATGGGGGCTGGTCATGCCGCCTAAAGGCGGGAAACGCAATCCGCCGCGATTTCAAAGGAGCGCCGCCGCGTCTGGTGATCGTATATCTGGCCGGAAATCATCAGCTCGTCCGGCTGGTGGCGGTCGATAAAGGCCTTCATCTCCCGCGTCACTTTCTCGGGCCCGCCGATGAAGGAGCAGGAGAGGATTTCGCGCAGCATGCCCTGCGCCTGCGGGGCGAGCGTTTCGAAATAGCCTTCTTTCGGCGGCGGCAGCTTGCCCGGCCGGCCTGTGCGCAAATTGACGAAGGCCTGATAGAGCGAGGTGGCGATGAGTTCCGCCTGTTCATCGCTCTCCGCCGCAACGACATTTGCCGCCAGCATCAGATGCGGGCGCGGCCATTTCTCCGAGGGCTGATAATTGGCGCGGTAAAGCTCGATCGCCTGCACCAGCGCCGCAGGTGCGAAATGCGATGCGAAGGCGTAAGGGAGCCCCAGATGCGCCGCGAGTTGCGCGCCGTAAAGGCTCGATCCCAGGATCCAGATCGGCACATGGGTTCCAGCGCCCGGCACCGCCTGAAGGTAACCTTCCTCCGGCTCTCCGAGAAACGCCTGCAATTCGACGACGTCATGAGGAAAGCGGTCTTCACCCTGTTCGCGCATGGGACGGCGCAACGCGCGGATCGACGCCATGTCGCCGCCGGGCGCGCGGCCGAGCCCCAGATCGATCCGATCCGGATAAAGCGAAGCGAGCGTGCCGAACTGTTCGGCGATCAGCAGCGGCGCATGATTGGGCAGCATGATGCCGCCGGCGCCGACGCGAATGGTTTTCGTGCCCTCCGCCACATAGCCGATGACGACCGATGTCGCGGCGCTGGCGACGCCCGGAATATTATGATGCTCGGCGAGCCAGTAGCGCTTGAAGCCGAGCCTCTCCGCAAGCTGTGCGAGGTCGCGCGCATTCAAAAGCGCCTGGCGCGCATCGCCGCCTTCTATGACAGGGCAAAGATCAAGAACGGAAACCGGGATCATGACGCGAACTTAAGCGCGCCAGGCTCGTGCGCCAAGCTCAGATCGAATAAGTGTCGTAATAGAAATTCTGGTCCATGGTTTCCGACGGCGAGGATTCCTTGCAGGAGCCCACCGGCTTCGCCGGCACGCCGGCGACGGTGCAGTGCGGGTCCACCGGTTTCAGGACGACGCTGCCAGCGGCGACTTTAGCGCCCTCGCCCACAACAATATTGCCGAGCACCTTGGCCCCGACGCTGATCAGCGCGCCGCGGCGGATCTTCGGATGGCGGTCGCCGCTTTCTTTGCCCGTGCCGCCGAGCGTCACATTCTGCAGGATCGACACATCGTCGCCGATCTCCGCCGTTTCGCCGATGACGATCCCGGTGGCGTGGTCGATAAAGACGCCCTTGCCGATTTTCACTGCCGGATGAATATCAACGGCGAACAATTCCGACATGCGGCTTTGCAGATAAAGCGCCAGCGCCTGACGGTCGTGACGCCACAGCCAGTTGGCGACGCGCTGCGCCTCCAGCGCGAGATAGCCTTTGAAATAGAGAAACGGCTGCATGTATTCATGGCAGGCGGGATCGCGGTCGAAGACCGCGCGCAGATCCACAAGCGCAGCCTCGACCATGGCCGGTTCGCTTTTATAGGCCTCGGCGCAAACCTCCCGCCACAACATGGCGTTCATCTCCGCGTCGGAAAGCTTCTGCGCAAGGCGATAGGAAAGCGCGACCTCGAAGCTCGAATGGTTGAGGATGGTCGCATGAAGAAAGCTCGCCAGCACCGGCTCCGCCGCCGCGGCCGACGCCGCCTCGACGCGCATTTTCGCCCAGGTCTGATCCTTCGTCAGCGGGACGACATTCGCAGATGAGTTTGCGGAAGATTTCGCCATGATCGTTTCCTCGATCGTTTCCTCTCAGGGCGCGGAGTTTCCTATTTTCGGGCGGCGCCCGCAAGCAGCAGGTGCGAAATAGGCGCAGGCAATTCCCCGCGCAAGGCCTTGGCGTAAGCCGTCAGCGCCATCACGATTGTGAGACTGTCAGTGACTTCGCCTGACATCACCATTTCTAAAAGGTCTTTGAAGGAGACCTTCTTCACGGTTAACGCCTCAGACGGTTCCGGCGCGGCGGCGCCTTCCGACAAGTCCCAGGCGAGAAAACAGACGGCGCGTTCATCGGTCACGGAATTCGAAATGTCGAAGCCGCAAAGCGGCGCCCATTCTTTCGCCGAAAGCCCCGTCTCCTCGGCCAGTTCGCGCTGCGCCGAGATGAGCGGATCAACATCGCGTTTGCCGCCGCCTTCGGGCAGCTCCCAGCTATATTTGTCATGCGGGAAACGGTGCTGACCGACGAGCGGAACATTTCCCTCAGCATCAATAGGCAAAACGCCGATCGCAAGGTTTTTGAAATGGACGACGCCATATTCGCCCGGCGATCCGTCGGGATGAATGACCTTGTGATCGGTGACGGTGATCCACGGATTGTCGAACGCCTTGCGCGCGTCCGTCACACGCCACGGGCCGATTTTCCTTTCCTTGCTCATTCGCCTGTTGTCGCTGAGGCGACAGGACGAACGGGAATGCTCATTGCACAGATATCCACATGGCCTGGGCGGTAGTAAAAGAAATCCTCCGGCCGGTTACGGCGCGACTCAACCAAATCCGCAAACGTCTCCGTATCGGTGCGCAGGATTTCGAGCCTCGGCCGCTCTTCTTCGGGTAGGTCCGCGGCGACGTGCATAGAGATAATCTCTTCGCCCCGGTCGTCTTCTTCCGTCTCCGGCGGCGCGACCCGGCGCAGCAACTGCACATGCTCCATGCCGTCGACCACATGGCCGAAGGCGGTGAGGTTGCGGTCGAGATAACGCTGCGGCTGAAGCGCGATGTAAAACTCCGTGCCGCCTGAATCGCGTTCATTGCCGCGCGCCATGGCCATAGCACCGGTGCAGTGAAGCTTCCACACCGTGTCGCCCTCGACGCCCACAGGTTCGGAGTCGACGAAGCCGACTTTTTCAGCGTAACCATCCCCATCCTTCATCGGCGTGAAGATCATTTCAGTTGTGAGCGGCTCGTCGAACTCCCCGGCAACGGTTTTTGCGGCCGATTTAATCTCACGAGTCTCAAAAACATCGCCGCCCTGCGCCACGAAACCATCGATGACGCGATAAAAGCTGAGCCCGTCATAGAAGCCCTCACGAGCGAGGGCTTTCACTTGCGCGACATTCTTTTGCGCCAGTTTTTCCGACAGGGCGACGACCACGCGCCCGCGCTCCAGCTCGATCACCAGCAGGCTTTCCGGATCAAGCGCGCGCCAGTCCTCCGGCGCCGACTCCGCCACGATCTGGCCGGGCCCGCGTTTTGGGGCACTGTCGCCGTCATCCCTTGCGTCGTAAACTTCTCTGTCGATCATTTCTACGGGTTCGCCATCTCCGGCCGGAGAACAGGCTGCCGCCAGCAATATCAGCATCAGGAATAGTTTTCTCATGAGCCCCCTCACCCCCGTCCGCGATAGGGCGCGACGCCGGGTTCCGGCAGCCATACGCCCTTGGGCGGCTCGCCGGTCTGATAAAAGACGTCGATGGGAATGCCGCCGCGCGGATACCAATAGCCGGCAATGCGGAGCCATTTCGGTTTTGCCGCGGCGACGAGGCGCTTCGCGATGTAGACCGTGCAGTCTTCGTGAAAGGCGCCGTGATTGCGGAAGGATGTCAGGAACAGCTTGAAGGATTTCGACTCGACGATGAGCTTTCCCGGAACATAGTCGATCACGAGGTGAGCGAAATCGGGCTGGCCCGTCACCGGGCAGAGGCTCGTGAATTCCGGCGCCGTAAACCGCGCCACATAGAGTTCGCCCGCCTGCGGGTTCGGCGCGGTCTCGAGCGTCGCCCGCTCCGGATCGGCGGGCGCGGCGGTCTGGCGCCCGAGCTGGGTCAGGCTTGCCCCTTTCGCTTTCACCCTCGACTTGGCGGGTTTGCTCCGGTCGATGGCGTCGAGGGTTTCGAGCGTCGCGGCCTTGCGGGCGGCGGGTCTTTTTGATGCAGTTTTCTGGTTCGTTTTCTGGGCCATAAGCGATATCCTTTCGGCCTTGATACCGGCGCCCGCGCCCCACCGCAAAGCCCTGCGCCCGCCGCCCCAAGGCGGCCTCTCTCCGTTAAGCAAAATCGGCGGAAAACGGCCCTCCAGGCCCATGGACAAGCCCGCCCGCTCTGGCTATAAGCCGCCCTCCGCGCGGTCCCGGCCCCGCATGCCCAGGTAGCTCAGTTGGTAGAGCAGCGGATTGAAAATCCGCGTGTCGGTGGTTCAAATCCGCCCCTGGGCACCATTTCACTAATGAAATCAAATCGTTAAAATACAATCGCGATCCGCAGCGGCGCGCTTTTCGGTGCGCCTTGGTTTTTGCGCTGACCGCAAGTTCGTTTCTGTTAGGCCTCACCCTTTAGACTGATGCGGGACAAAGCTGCGGGTAGAGGATTTTTCGCAGGATTTGCTCTTAGCTCTATGAGGGACCGTTCGGGCGCGGGACCGGCAAGCAGGCCAGCAAGTAAGGATGAGGAGACAGCGATCGGTGGACGGCCGGGGCCATCACGAAGCAAAAGACGCGTTGATCGCAACGTTCCTGCGGCACCGGGAGCGGCTTCGCCGATTCATCGCACGCCTCGCCATCCGGCCCGAAGATGTGGACGACATTCTTCAGGAGACGTTCATTAACGCTTTCGGCGTCACGAACCCCTCCGCGATCGAGTCACCGCGCTTTTATCTCTACGCAGTCGCGCGGCGCGCCGCCTACCGCGAACTGAAGCGCCAGTCGGCGCGCATGGCGCAGTCGCTGGAAGAAGCCTGTGAACAAGGGGGAGAACCCGCAGCGGACGGCGTCGTTATCGACGACGCCGTCTATGCGAAAATGTATTTCGAGGCGCTGGCGAATGTTGTCGGCGATCTCCCGCCGCAATGCCGGCGGGTGTTCGTCTTGCGGAAAGTCTTCGGCTTTTCGCACAAGGAGATTTCATCCTCGATGGGCATTTCGATCAGCACCGTCGAAAAACACTTGGCCCGCGCCATGATCCGCTGCAGCGAGGATCAGCGGCTGCGCGCCTTTAACGAACCGGACGACACGGCCGCAGGAGAACCGGCCGCAAGACGCAGCGAGTAGAACCATGGCTTCCGTAATCAAGATTGTGGACAGACAAACCGTCGAGGCGGAGGCGGCCGCGTGGCTGGCCCAGCTCGACGGCGGAAAACTGTCGCCCGCGGATCATGCGGCGTTCCGCGAATGGGTGGGACGCAGCCCCGATCACCGCAAATGCCTGACGCGTATGGCGCGCATGTGGTCCGGGATGGATGAACTGATCGAGGCCCGCATCGCCGAAGCGATGGAGGCGCGGGCGGAAAAGACGCGCGGCTTCGGCCTCGCCGGCGCCCTCGCCCAGCTTTATCCGGCGCGCGCTGCGGCGGCGTTCACGCTTCTGTTCTGCGCCGTTGCGCTATCGGCCGTCATGATCGCCTACGGGCCTTTCGGCGCGCACGCGCCCGAGAAAGCGGTCTACGCCGCCGCCATCGGCGAGCAAAAAGAGCTGACCCTCGACGACGGCAGCGTCGTGCGCCTCAACACCGGCAGTTCGGTTGAAGTCGACTTTTCTGCCGAGGAACGTTCGGTGCGCCTCCTCGACGGGGAAGCCTGGTTCGATGTCGCCCATGACGAGAAAATTCCCTTTGTCGTTTACGCAGGCGACGGCGCGGTGCGCGCCATCGGCACCTCCTTCGCCGTGCGCAAGCGCGACGATGTGGTGGATGTCACGGTGACAGAAGGCCGGGTCGTTCTTTCCACCATTCGCCGGGACGATAATGGAGGGGAGCCGCTGCCCTATCCTCTTGCGACGCTCGAAGCGGGACATCAGGCTTCTTTCGACGAGCAGGTCGAATCCGTCGGACGTCTCGAAACCGAAGAAATCGAACGCCGCCTTTCCTGGCGCGAAGGTTTTCTGACCTTCGACGGCGAAGCCCTTGGCGATGTGGTCACGGAAATCAGCCGCTATACGACGGTGGACATCATCATCGATGACGAAAGGCTGCGCGATCTTCGCGTCGGCGGATATTTTCAAACCGGCGACATCGACACCATGCTCGAAGTCCTGGAGCAATCCTTCGGCGTCGCCCATCGCTGGGACGGAAAGGAGATTGTGCGTCTGACTTCCGCCGGCTGATGCAGCGGGCGAAATTTTTTCGGGCGCCGATAGCGGATTTTTCGGCGCCCGCGCTCTTACATAACAGGCCCAGAATCGCCGCGGCAAAGACGGCGGAGATGGGCCGGGGTAGGGAATGCTTTTGAGGGGCCTGGAGCGCGCGAGCGCATTATTGACGGTTTGTTTCGCCGCAACGCTGTTTTTCGTTGCGGGCATGTTTTCTGTAGCTTTTGCGCAAGAGGGGGAGAAAATCCATTTCTCCATCGAAGCGCAAAACGCCGCGGCAGCGCTCAACAAACTCGCCGAACAGGCTGGCGCCCCGATCTTGTTTCCCTATGACCGCGTGAAGTTGCTCGAAGCCAATGAGCTCGATGGCGATTACACGCTTGAAGAAGCCCTGCCCCTGCTGCTCGACGGCACGGGACTGAAAGGGTCGGTGAGCGAGCGCGGGGCGATCATCGTTTCGCATGTTGAAACAAATGCGCGGGAGGGAAAATCCGTGATGAAAAAATCTACTTTGCTGACGACGGTATCGGGCGTGCTGGCAATGCTCGCCCCAGCGGCGGCCCAGGAGGGCGCGGAGGGGCGCGGCGGCAATCTCGACGAGATCACCGTGACCGCCCGGCGCGTCGAAGAAAACCTTCAGGACACGCCGGTTTCTATTTCAGCGTTCTCAGCGGAAGCGCTCGAGCGCCAGCAGATCGAGGGAACCGAAGACCTCGACATGATAACGCCGAACCTTCAGTTCACCAGCTACGGCCCGCTGACTGGCAACAACTCCGCGGCGCAGGTCTTCATTCGCGGCATCGGCCAGACCGATGCAACGGCTGCGGTCGATCCCGGCGTCGGCATCTATATGGACGATGTCTATCTCGGCCGAGCGGTTGGCGGCGCCATGGAGTTCCGCGATATCGCCAATGTTCAGGTTCTTCGCGGGCCCCAGGGCACGCTTTTCGGCCGCAACACGATCGGCGGCGCGGTGCTCCT
Organism: Hyphococcus sp.; assembly: GCF_965267305.1. Taxonomy (GTDB): domain Bacteria; phylum Pseudomonadota; class Alphaproteobacteria; order Caulobacterales; family Parvularculaceae; genus Hyphococcus. Next base: position 1,619,152 of record NZ_OZ253945.1, read on the forward strand.
GACCACCAAGGACCCCGGCGATGAGTTCGGCGGAGAGGTCAGGGCGCGCACGGGAACCGACGATCTCATTCAGTTTTTCGCCGGTCTCGATCTGCCGCTTTCGGACACGCTCGGCGCGCGCGTATCGGGCGGTTTGAGAAAGCGGGACGGTTATGTCACGCGCACCTTCGATGGTCTCGATCTCGGCGACGACAACACTTACAATCTCAACGCAACGTTGCGCTGGGAGCCAACCGCCAACTTCTCTTTCAAGATCAAGGCCGACTACGCCAATGAAGACGAAAACGGGTCGCCCTTCGTCTTCACCGATATCAACGAAGCCCAGGTCTTTCCCATCGCCGTCAGCGTCGGCGCCGGCTGCCCGGGGGCTTCCTTCCCGCCGCCAGCGCCGGTCCCGATGATAAACGATCCGCGCTGCGCGAACGATTTCTACAATCAGGGGCCGTTCACCAATGGCGGCAACGCGCCGGTGACAAGCACGCTCGAAAGTTGGGGCGTTTCCGGCCAAGCGGCGTGGACCGTAAACGATGCGCTTACGCTGAAGTCCATCAGTTCATACCGAAATCTTGAGTGGAAAGGGGTTCGTGACGCCGACAACACGCCCTTCAACATTCTCACCACGAATCTGGAGAGCGAGAGCGAGCAGTTCAGCCAAGAAGTGCAGGCGCTGTTCGATTTCGGCGCTGTGAATGGCGTCGTCGGCGGCTATTACTTCGACGAAGACACTTTCGACTTCACGCGCGTTCAGTTTTCGCCGCCAATTCCGCCGGTTCTCGCCGGAGGGCCGGGCGTTCTTGATGTGCAGCTTGTCGATCTCGGCACGAAAAGCTTCGCCTTCTTCACCCAGTGGACATGGGAGCTGACCGAGGCGCTCGGCGTCAGCGGCGGCGTCCGCTATACGGATGAAGAAAAGTCCATGCAGGCGACAATCTATAACGCCGGCGTGGCGCCAATCGACTTCATGCCCACAACGCTGCCCACGACCGTAACCACCGAAGGCGGATCGCTGTTTATTTTTCCCGACCAATATGTCGAGAACTTTTCCTCGGTGATCGGCTCCGCATCGCTGCAATATCGCTGGAGCGATAACTTCCTGAGCTATTTCAGCTGGTCTCAGGGCTTCAAGAGCGGCGGCTTCAATGAGCGCTACAACGCTCCCACCGTCGATCTCAATACAGGCATCCCCAACAATCAGCCAATCTTCTTCGATGAGGAAACGGCGAACACTTATGAAATCGGTTTCAAGTCCGATTTCGGCGGGGTTTTCCGGCTCAACGCATCGGGCTTCCGCACCAAGTATGACGATATCCAGCTTATCTATCGTCTTGGCATCGTGCCGCTCCTGTTCAACGCCGGCACGGCGACCATCTCCGGCTTTGAAGCAGAGTTCACCTACGCGCCAAACCAGGATTTCATTGTGGACGGCAGCGTCGGCCACCTTCGCGACAAGTTCAAAGACATCGTAGACGTGCCGCTGACGACAGCGACAGTTGGGCCGGATAACTCGTTGCCCTTCACGCCGTCATGGACGGGGCATATCGGGGCGTCCTATACGTTCCACCTGACGGGCGGTCTCGAAGTGGCGCCGCGCGCCAACCTCGCGATTACGAGCTCGCAATTCTTCGACGCCGCCAACACGGTCGAAGTTGCGCAGAACGACACCACTGTCGTTCTTAACACCTCGATCAAGATTGCCGACCCTCAAGTCGGTTGGGCCCTGACAGTCGGCGTCAACAACGCGACGGACGAGCTGTACCCGGTGGCGGGCAACGCCTCGCTCTCGACCTCCACAGGTTATGCGGAAAACATCTATGCACGCCCGCGCAACTGGTTCGTCGAATTGAGCTATGAATTCTAATCTCCCGCCCGAAACATGGTGAGAAAGACCTGCGCCGCGCATTCTACGGAATGCGCGGCGTTCTTTTGTTCCACAATCTCGTTTAGGGTATCCTTAGAAAAACCGCTGCACGATGCGGATAGTGTCGCCTGGCTGCAGCACTGTCGTCGGCGTAAGCTTGTATTTCTTCTCCTCCTCACCCGCGTGATGGAGGACGTAGAACACAGAGCGGTTGGCGCGATAGGTGAAGCCGCCGGCTTTCGCCACCGCCTGCATCACCGTCATCGCCTCGCCATATTCATACTCACCGGGGCGGTTCACCTCCCCGAGAATGTAGACCGGACGGGCATTGGTGACTTCGACGCGCACCTGCGGATCCTGCAGGTAGCGGCCGAGATAGGCCTCACGGATTTTCACCTGCAATTCGTCCGTCGTCAGGCCGGCCGCCCGGACTGCGCCAGCAAGCGGCAGCGTCAGCGAGCCAAGTTCGTCAATGCGATAGGCGCCGGTAAGATCGGGCTCGTCGAAAATGGTGACGCTCACGCCATCGCCCGCAGCGAGCCGATAGGCGAGATCCTCTTCACCGACTTTCATCACTTCGCCGCCAGTGGCGCAGGCGGTCAGAAAAAGCCCCCAAAGGCTGATGAGCAGAACACGCATGCTTACGCTCCCCGCCGTCGTCACCGATATGCCCTTCGATGATAGACCGCTCTCTTCGCAAGTGCAATAATCGCCCCCGGCTTCTTTTCTTCCCCCTCGCAGGTCTCGCCTGATGACTGACATCTACATCAACGGGCGCTTTCTCATGGCGCGGCAAAGCGGCGTGCAGCGCGTCGCGCGCCGGTTGGTGCTCGCGCTTGACGCATTGCTCAACGAAAACCCCGACGCGAAACATCAATACATTCTTGTCTGCCCGGAAGGAGACACCGATCTCGCGCTTCGCTCCATTTCCATGCTGCGCCTGCCCTCCAAAGGACAGTGTTTCGAACAGGCGGGGCTGACGAAGGCCGCCGCCGGCGGGCTGCTTGTCAATCTCGCGAACACGGGCCCTGTCGCGCACAACAACAGCATTGTCATGATGCATGACGCGCAAGTCTGGACCGCGCCGGACAGCTATTCGCGCGCCTTCAGGCTCTGGTACAAAATCATTCAGCCTCTGCTTGGCCGACGGGCCCGGAAAATCCTGACTGTGTCAGCGTTTTCAGCAGGCAATCTGATGGAGCATGGGGTCGTCAAAAAACCGCCGGCGGTCATTCACAACGGCGTCGATCACATTCTCGATGCAGAGGCCGAGCCGCGTATTCTTGATCGGCTTGGCGTCGCCTCGAATTCATATGTCTTCGCTTTCGCCTCGCCGCAGCCGCATAAAAATGCAAAGCTTCTGCTTGATGTGGCGAAGCTTCCCGGCGCCCCGGCGATGGTGCTGGCGGGCGCCTTGCCTGAAGGCGAAACAGCGCCGGACAATGTCAAAATGACCGGGAAGATCAGCGACGGCGAACTGCGCGCGCTTTATGAAAGCGCGCTTTGCTTTGCGCTTCCGTCAACCACGGAAGGTTTCGGCCTGCCTGCGGGCGAAGCCATGACATGCGGCTGTCCCGTTCTCGCCGCCAACGCCGGCGCCCTGGCCGAAGTCTATTCCGGAGCTGCCGTCATGCTTCACCCGCACACGCCGGCGCAGTGGCTTTCAGCGATTGCAGATCTCGCGGGCGATCCGGAAAAGCGCGAGGCGCTGATCGACAAGGGACGCCAGCGAGCCGCTGCTCTCACATGGACCCGCGCCGCCGAGAACCTTCACCGGCTCATCGATGAAACCCTCAAGGAAGATACGCGTTAAAGCGTAGCAAAGTGATCGTAAATCCGCTGGTCGAGCGCGCACATTTCTTTCAGTTTCCGCATGTCGGCGTCTGAAAAATCATATTCCTTCTGTTTCCTTTCAGAGCCGATGTTTCTCTTCGGCAGGGCGATCCGGACATTAAGCTTATCCCGGCATTCACGGGAAAAGGCTTTCTGATCTTCCAGAATGCCGACAACCGAAAATTTTTCCAGATTTTCAATCGCCCTCTCCGCCGCATCCTCGATGTTGTCCCTGGCGGCCCAGGGCTGTTCGCCGAAAAAATAGCAAAGCACATGACTTTCGACCCATCCCCGCCGGCTTTCGAGAAATGCCGAGAAGGGAATTTTTCTGCAGCGGGGATCAAAATGATAATGGGAAATAAAGCGGTCTATAGGATCGCGAAGCAAAGTGATGAAGTGGAACTCTTCCCCGTATCTGGAAATGAATTTCTGGTCGATGGGCGCGTGGCCCTGAATGTAATGCGAGCCGCCGGAAGCGTGATACGCCATCAGATCGCGCTTGAAGCGCATGGCTTCAGCAGCGCTGACGCCCCGCAACGCTTCCGAACTCGCTTCTTCGCTCACCTTGAAAGACGAAAGCGGGTAGCGCGCCCTGAAAGAATGAGACAGGGATGTTCCACCACACTTCGGCACATGAACAAAGATGACTTTGTTTTTGTACAAGACATCCTTGATGCTCCGCCATTTTTTGGCGGCGCCCGACAAATTCACTGATTTGACCAATGTGTTCAGCATGACTAATTCCCGAGCAAAATCTGCTTTATCTCAACCTCATGATAACGTCTGGCCAGGCTTTGCTTCTATTCGGCGGCGCTTTTCGTCAGTGTAACTGGCGCCCAGTACCCTTCCACCCGGCCAAGAAAAATATTGCCGAGTTCGACCGTCTTCTTAAAACGCCCGCAAACCATATTGAACGGCATTTTCGCCAAAGGCCGAGCCAGCCACATCATCAATGACGTTGTGGAATATTCGTGGAGCCGCAGAACCCTGCCCAAACCCCTGGCGTACCCTCTCGCTTTTTTAATGCTCGCGCGGTCAGGTCTTGCTTTTGTAATATCCGCGTGATGCCCGAACAAATCAGGATCGTAAAAAGCCTTGGCGCCGCAAGGCAACGCGCGCAGAACAATATCCTGACCCTCGCAAGCCTGAAACGGCGTGCTCGCCCCGACGCCGATATCCTCATCATATCCGCCGACAGCGTGCAAAATATCCCGGCGAAAAAACGCCACCCATTCGATTTGAGTTGTAAACACATTTTTTCTCGTGATCTGCTGGCGTGTTTTTTCGAAGCGGCCGTTGATAGAGCGACCGTTCATGTCAGCAGCGCGCCCAGTGACAATGTCTGCGCCCAATTCCTCGAGCAAGCGCATTCCCGTGGACAGAAAATCCGCCGGATACCAGCAATCATCGTCCGGAAAAAGCACAGCATCTCCTTGCGCCTGTCGCCAGCCGGCGTTGCGCCCGCGGCTCAGGCCGCGCTGACGCGGCGTATGAATGCGCCTTAACGGAAAGCCCCAGTCAGGCCGGATAAACGCTGCCAGGCGATCGTCGTCATTCTGGTCTACGACAATAACTTCAAAATCATCGAAGGTCTGCGCGGCGAGGCTTTCAAAGAGATTGTTGAGATCACTGGTCCGCCCAAGGGTGGAAATAACGAGAGAAAGTTTCATTGTAACCGCCCTCTGTTTTCGACATTGCGGTTAAACCCGGGAGAGAATTCAAAGCCTCTCACAGTGGCGCGTGCTGCCATAACCCGAAACATCGGGTCAGAGATCCAAAATCCGCGACGGATGAAGCTTTCCTTTTATCATGGACGTTAGCGCCGCAATATTTCCCGAAAGCCGTCCGCGATAGTCGACATAGGGATCGTTTCGAATGCTCTTCACCATATTGGCGACAACCGCGCGCCACAGAAAGCGCCAGCAATGCCTCGCCTGCATTGTTCCCTTCCTCATCAGATAAATCGGATTGGCGATTTGAGAGTACCCCATGCGAACGCCGCTGGTGCGCCCTCTTTTCACGCCGAGATGCACGCCCTTCGGCGCAGGGTGATAGATCACATCGCCATAGGCGCCGGCCTGGCCGGTATAATCGCGATCTTCCTGCCATGCATAAAGCGGAAGCTGTTCGTCAAAACGGACTTCTCGCGCCACCACGTTGCGGAACGCCATATTGCAGCCATAGACGGAAGAGACGAGCCGCGGCGCATTCCCTTGCGCCCAGCTGCGTCGGGGCGGCAGGCGTCCCTCAAGATAGGCCACAGCCTCGTCTTCGCTTATGCCCGCGCCATGAATGCCGTCGGCGATCACCTGACCCGTCACGCCGACGACATTTTCCTCCGCGAGGAAGACATTTCTGACCTGTTCCAGCCAGTCATCCGCAGGGCGAAAATCATCGTCAAAAAAGGCAGCGAACCAGGGCCCGGACTGGGCCCAGTCCGCGAGGGCCCGGTTCAGCCCGATATTGCGCTGCACAGAGCTGCCAGCCCGATCGGCGATGTATAGCCGGCAATCGATTTCAGCGAAGGCGGGAGCCTCCTTAAGCCCCTCGAGATCAGCAGGCTCTGTCCCAACGAAAATCACCCCTTTTGGCTTAATTGTCTGATTTGAAAGGGATAAAAGGAGGCGACAGGATTCCTCCGCACGCCCCTTCGTTGCGATAATGACAAAGGCGTCCATAAGCATCCCCGCTCTCCCCGCCGTCTTTAATATAGCCAGCCTCGGGGAAAGCTTGCAATTATTTTATTGCGCTGCAACATGAAACTTGACTTAAGCTCTGGCCGGAAATCTTCGTGACGGCTGGCGCCAAAAGCCATCACGGCCGACCGGAAGGCGCTCGACATGATCGGCACAATGGAAGCCAGAGACATTCCCGGGACAGCAGAGCATCGCCTCGCGAGCAGCTGCATCCTGAGGGGGTTGCCGTGACGCAAAAGCAATATCTGATGGTTTCCCGAATCGGAAAAAAAAGTCTTCATGATCGCTGGCTTTGTCCCGCCGCCGAGCGCGCTTACGACGTTGCGCTCAGCTCATACGACGAAACGGTCCCTGAAGCGGGCGGCGAAGGCGTATTTTTCGAATACCGCCCTGGACGCAAGGTCGAAGGGTATGACGGCTTTTTACGGGACAGGCGCAGCCTGTGGACGGGTTACAAATATATCTGTTTTTTCGACGAAGACCTTGAAACCGATGCGGACAATTTAAATCGCATGTTCGATCTGTGCGCATCGCACGATCTTAAAATAGCGCAGCCCGCCCTCACCCATGACAGTTATTTCACCTATGGCGCCCTTCTGCAGCAACCGGAATGGAGTCTGCGCTATGTGAATTTCGTCGAAATGATGTGCCCTGTTTTCCGCGCCGACATTCTCGGTCGCGCTGCCCCTCTCTATTCGCTTGGATATGAAAGCGGCATCGACCTTATCTGGTGCAACCTGGTCGCTGAGGGGCCCAATGACTTCGCCGTTCTTGACGGCGCGCCAGTTCGTCACACCGAACCTGTCGGTGGCAACAAATCCGCCAACGGGTTTAAAAACGGGCGGATCTACGAAGACGACATCTACGACATATTGGAGCGGTTCAACCTGCCTTGGCTGAGCTGCGTTCCCTACGAGGCGCAAGCTCTAAATGATAAAACCACGCAGTCGAAGCTCCGGTTTCTCGCCGCCGCATTCAATACGCTCCCGGCGGCCGCGAAACGGGAAAGTTCTCTTCAAAGACTTCGGGCCATTCTTGTGCATCTCCGCCATATCGCCATTCGCCCAGCGCGCAATATCAAGGTTGAATGGCCGGCAACCCTAAAAACTCGAAACAGTCCCGAGAGCATTGGAAACGCCCTGGCGGAAGGATAAGATATTTTGTCCGTAGACAGCGCTTTATTGGGTTCGCCCCCCTCTATCGGCATGGTCCGCGATAACGGAATGTGCACGGGGTGCGGCGCTTGCGCCTTCGCCTATCCTGATCGCTTCCGCATGAAACTCAACGATGACGGATGCTACGAACCGGAAGAGCTCGTCCAAGAAGACGGCGATATTGCTCCGGACGACGCGGGCGCCGCAATCTGCCCCATGTCCGGCGTCGGCCCTACTGAAGACGACATTGCGGCGTCGCAATGGCCGGACCTTCCGAATGATCTGAGCATCGGGCGCCACGCCTCGACGGTCGCCGCCCATGTCGCGGACGAGGCCAAACGCATGAAAGGCGGCTCAGGCGGACTTGTCAGCTGGATCTGCAGCGAACTCCTGAGGCGGGGCGATGTCGACGGGGTCGTGCATGTCCGCCCTGTCTCCAATGGTTCGGAGCTTCTCTTCGAATACGCTATTTCCGCCAGCGAGGATGAGGTTCTCGCCGCCGCAAAATCCCGCTACTATCCCGTGGAGATGTCCCGGGTGCTCGCCGAGACGACCGCAAGCGGGCGCCGATACGCCTTTGTCGGCGTTCCCTGCTTCATCAAAGCGCTGCGTCTTCTCAAGCATCAGGGCAAGCTGTCGGACGAGACCGCGCCTTATCTCGTCGGTCTCGTTTGCGGTCATCTCAAAAGCCGCTATTTCGCGGAGTATCTCGCCTGGCAGAAATCGGCTGCGCCGGGAACCCTGACAGGCTTCGATTTCCGTCACAAATTACCTGATCGTCCGGCCTCGGATTACGGGTTTTCGATGACCACCGGCAGCGGTGCGGAACGAACAACGAAAGCCTTTCCCATGGCCAGCGTGCACGGGCGCGATTGGGGAATCGGGCTTTTCAAACTCAGCGGCTGCGAATTCTGCGACGATGTAATGGCCGAATGCGCCGATATCGCGATTGGGGACGCCTGGCTGCCGGAGTTCATCGAAGACTATCGCGGCGAAAACATCGTTGTCCTGCGCGACCCGCATATCGCCGGGCTTGTGGAGGCAGGAGCAAAGTCGGGAGCGCTTTCAGTAACGCCGGTAACGCCGGAAGATGCCGCGCTCAGCCAGTCGAGCGGCTTGCGGCACCGGCGCGAGGGATTGGCCCATCGCCTCGCCCGCCGTCAGAAGGCCGGATTGTGGAGCCCGCGCAAACGCGTCGCCCCCAACATCGCCGGCGATCCGAAGCGGCAAGAGATCTATGACAACCGGATGGAAATCGCCTTCCGGTCGAATGCAGCGTTTTTCAAAGCGCGCAAAGCCGGAGACATTTCCCTGTTCGAAGCGGAAATGCAGCCTTTCATTTCAAGACTAATCACTCTGGGCCGCGGGTCGCTAAAAACGCGCGCTATTGGCAAACTGAAGCGGCTGGCCCGCAAGGTGCTGCCTATCTGAAAATTATCATGAAAACACAGACAAGCGCCGCGCCAGCGCAATCGTTGAACCTACGAAAATGATGCAGCAATACGACAGAAACAATTCATCCCGGAAGGCTTCATGAAAGTCGGAATCCTCACCTTGCCGCTCCACAACAATTACGGCGGCATGCTGCAAGCGGCGGCGCTTTACGCCTATCTGTCGGAGACCGGCCATCAGCCTGTCTTGCTAAGCAAAAAATTTGCAAAGCCCTATCATGTACGCCTGGCCGGACAGGTCCTGCGCGCGATTCCCGGCCACGATATCGGCGGCACGCACTCCATGGAACAGGAGCGCGCGCGACACTATCCGTTTCTTCGCGCCGCCATGCCCGAACGCAGCCCCATTCTTCATACGCTGAACGATCTTCAGAATTATGTGCGGCGCGCCGGGCTGGACGCCGTTATTGTCGGATCCGACCAGGTCTGGCGGCCGGATTATGTCGGCGAGGAAGATACGCGCGTTTTTTTCCTCGACTTCGACGCGTCGGCGCGCAAAATCGCCTATGCGGCCTCCTTCGGCAAAAGCGTGTGGACCCGGCCGGAGCGTCTTCCCGAAATCCGCCGGATGCTGAATGATTTCGACGCCGTGTCGGTACGGGAAGTTTCGGGAGCGGAGCTCTGCCGGACGGAGCTGCAGCGCGAAAGATGTGCGGTAACGCTCGATCCGACTCTTCTCGTCGATCTTGAGTTTTATGACCGCATCGCACCGAACGGAAACGCCGCCGCGGAACCATATGTCTTGAACTATGTGCTCGATCCGGCGCCGGCGATGCAAGCAGCGGGCAAGGAAGCGCTCGGCGCGGTCGGCGGCGGCCGCAAGGAAAAAACGATCTCGCTCGACGACGGATCGAAGACGGTGACGGTTCCAGACTGGGTGAACGCCTTCCGCGGCGCCGACTTCGTGGTCACCGATTCCTTTCATGGCACGATCTTCTCAGTGCTGTTTGGAAAGCCCTTCGTCTCTATTGGCAACGCCGAGCGGGGGCTGGACCGGTTCACGTCCCTACTGGGTCAACTGGGACTGGAGAACCGCCTGGTTCTTAACGGCGATCCGGAGAGTGTCCGCAAGATCGCCGCGACCCCGGTCGATTATGCCCCGATGCGAGACAAACTCGCCGTGCTGCGAACCCGTTCGGCCAATTTTCTGGCGGAAGCTCTCGGTTAGGCTCATGCTGGCATACCGCGAACAGCAAAGAGGCAAACCGGCCCAGACGGGCAGCAGATTTCGCCAGCCCCGCGGAGGCTTCATCCTTTCGAAAAGTTATATCGCGGCGATATTGAGTTTTTTGACTATGCCTTTGAAAAACGTCCGTACAGAATTCGCCGCGCTCCGCGCCGCTCATTCAAAGAGAACCGTTTGTGCAGGACGATAAGGGCGGTCAGCAACCGGGTTTCGGCGCAAGACTGGCGAAAGCCGGCGTCTGGTCCATTCTCGGCAAATTCACCGGCAGGCTGATCGACCTCTTCACGCTCATTGTTCTGACGAATGCTCTTCAGCCCAGAGATTTCGGCCTGGTGGCTCAGGCCATGACGGTCATTATCATCGTTGAATCCGTGACCTCCATGCCCATCGGGCAGCCTTTGTTGCGTATGAACGCGCCGGAACGCGCGGCCTATGATACCGGGTTCACGCTGACTTTTCTGCGCGCCATCGCAATAGCCGTTCTTATTGTTCTTTTATCTCATCCGCTCGCCTTGTTCTTTCACGAACCGCGCCTGCCGCCGCTGCTGGCCATTCTCGCCCTGGCGCCGATTCTGCGCGGCTGCATGAGTCCGGTGATGGTGGAATTCATCCGGGCTTACAATCTGCGTCCTGAGGCGATGATGGACATCGTTTCCAAACTGGCCTCTCTGGCGGTTGTTATTGTGATGGTCTGGCGAGCGCCGAGCTATTGGGCGATTATCGCAGCGACGGTCACGACGCCTTTCATCCTTTGCGCATTGAGTTACGCGCTGGCGCCGTACCGTCCGCGTTTCTCGTTGAAATATTGGCGCAGCTTCGCAGATGTGATCGGCTGGAACGCGGTTATCGAAAGCTTGAACTCGCTGATCGCCCAGATCGACAGGGTGCTTCTGGGCCGCGCGCTAGGAAATGCCGACTTTGGCCGTTATTCCGTTAGCCGCACGCTTGTTGATATTCCGCAACAGGCGATCTCGGCGCCCCTCACCCGGCCGATGATCGCCTCCTTCGCACAAGCCGAAAGCGAAACCCGCCGCCAGACGCTCTGGCTGAAATGCGCGCATTCCATGCTTTTCATTGTCGGGCCTGTGCTTGTCACCATGGCGATTTTCGCTGAAGAAATCGTGTTTGTCGTTACCGGACCGGACTGGAAAGGCGCGGGCGTTTTTCTTTGCGGCCTTGCGCTTGCCGTGTTGCCGTCGCTTCCCAACTATCCGCTGAACAGTCTTGCCATCTCCATGTACCGCACCCGACTGGCTGCCCAGAGAGTGTTCGTCCAGTTCTGCATCACCATTCCGCTGATGATCGCCTTCGTTTCCTGGCAAGGCGTTTACGGCGCCATTGCAGCGCGCGGCGTCATCAGCATCTTCATGCTCATTGTCTCAGCCCTGCTCGTTCGTCAGCTTCTCAATATCTCCGTCGTCAAACAACTGAGAATCCACTGGCGGACCGTGGCCGGCCTTGCCGGTATGTCGGTCACCATGCTGCTTTTCAAGGACTTCGTCGCGGGCGAAGGCTCCCGCTTTGCCGTCGCCGTGAAAGGCGGTCTTGTCTTCGCTCTCGGATACGCCGCGTATTTCACTGTCAATATGGGTCTCTGGCGGATTTTCGGGAAACCGCCATCGCTTGAATCGCTGATCGTCGCACAAACAAAGGCCGCGCTTCAGGGTCACTGGCGACGCCAGACCTCAAGGGCGCCTTAGTCCCAGGGACGCGCCGGATATCATTGCGAAGATGATGCCGGGATCGGGAGAAGCGCCCGCAACCAGCGCCGGCAGAAAAACCGCCATGGCGCCCCAAGCCAGGGCGGAACCGACATTCAATCGCAAATCATCCGTGACATGATAGGTCGATATGGCGAGCGGCTGCAGGACGCTGACTAAATACCACGCAAACGTCACGACGCCGATGACGCCTGTGCTGCCCATAATAGCCGTGGCGATGCTTGACGATCTGAAACTCCCCGCCCCAACGCCTATTCCGTAGGTCGAAACAAAAAAATCGATCCCTTGCATCGCCCAGGCCAGCCGCTCCTCGCCTGAATCGGACGCGCTCTTGTCTACTGTCAGCTTGCGCAGGACATCGAAAAAGGACTGGACCAGTTCGGGGCTCGACATGAAAAGAGTCAGCGCAGCCAAGACGCCCAGCATCGAGCCAGCGGACAAGGTCAGGATCAGTTTTGGCCGGAACATGGCGGACTGCACGACGCCACGCAGGACGAAAATGGCCATATAGGCGCCCAGCCCTACAATAGCCGTTGAAGACAGGGACAGTATCAGCATGAGCAGCAAGGCTGCAGCCCCTGTTCCCGTCGCGCGCGGCGAGATATCGCGCAGCCAAAGTTCAAAGCAGCAAACAAACCAGGGAAGCGCATAGGCCGCATAAGCGGAGGGCTCAGGAAATATCCCGTTAATTCTGATGAAGCCGTCTATCGCCTGATCGTGCTGCGCGTAATTGGCGTTGCGGAAAAACGCCAGAATCCCCTCCAGCGGCGTGCCGGTCAGTACGAGGTCGGCGACGCCAAAGCCCACATGCGCCCCTGCAATGATAATGATCGTCAACACCAGAACGCGGGGCGCAGCTTGCTGTTGAACCGCGATCCACGCCGAAAGCGCCGCCATCATCGTAGCGAGCATATAAAACGCCGTCGTGATGTGTTGATTGGTGAAATAGAGCGGCGCCGTGTCGAAGCGCGAAGTCAGCCCGCGCGGATTGAGCGGCACAACCTGAAATTCGCCGGCAAACATCAGCGGCAGGATAAAAGCCGACATGGCGCCGTATGCGCAAAAGACCACCAGCGGAAAATTACGGACAATGGCCGCCGGCATGAGCGCCGCCCGACCGGCGCCCGGAAGACAGACAGCGGCGGAGAGCACGATCATCGCAAGCAAGGATGGCCGCACGGACGAGCCGCCAAGCGACGTCAAGATCACCGCCGCGGCCCCGCCCATGAGGGTGAAAAGCATGACGGCGACCAGCAAGGACAGCGGCCCACGCGTGAGCATGAGGTAACCGCACACGGCCAGCACCGCCAAGCCAAAAATGCTCAGGCTCATGAGAGTTCGATTTCCCGCGCCGGGATTGTAGCCATGGCGGGGGCAGTCACCGGCGCCGCACCTGCTACTGCGCGCTCAACGACGGCCCGGAAATTCCGGTCGAAATGATGCGGCGCAAACCGTTTGGCGTTATCAATGGCGGCCGCCGGGTCGAAATCCGAAAGCCAGGTCTCGCAAGCCTCCACGGCCGCGATCAGCGCCTCAGGCGTTTGCTCGTGAAAGAACAGGCCTGTCTTGCCGTCAACGATGGTTTCCAGGGCGCCGCCACGGCCATAGGCGATGACCGGCCGCCCCGAGGCGTTGGCCTCCACTGGAATGATGCCGAAATCTTCCTCAGGCGGAAAAATCAGCGCGCGACAGGCAGCGTAGGCGCGGCGCAGCTCATCGAAGGAAAGACGCTCGACGATGTCGATATTCGGCCCGGCGCGTTTTGCAATGTCTTTCGCAAGCTCTCCGGTTCCCACCATCAATAAAGGCAGGCCCAGTTTCGTGAAAGCGTCGGCGACAAGATCGGCGCGTTTGTAGGGCGTCATCTGCCCGACCCACAGATAGCGGCCCGTCACGTCCGCCGATAGTTGGAAGAGGTCCGTTTCAACCGGGGGATGCACCACAATCGCATCCCGGCCCCACGATTTTGCAATGCGCTTGCGGATGAAGTGGGAATTTGCGACGAAGGCGTCGACCCGGTTCGCCGAGGTCGCATCCCAGCCGCGCATGTAATGGAACATCAGCGGCATGGCGGCGCGCGCGACGGCGCCGGCCTGCGAACGGTAATCGTGATAATGATCCCACAAATACCGCATGGGCGAATGACAGTAACACACATGCGCCGCCGAAGGCGGCGAGATCACGCCCTTGGCGGGACCGGATTCGCTGCTGATGACGAGATCGTAGCCTCTGAGATCAAGCCCTTCGAGGGCCATGGGCATGAGCGGCAGATATTTTTGATAATGCTTTTTCGCCTGAGGGAGATTTTGGATAAACGACGTTTTCACCGTGCGGCTGCGGATTTTTTTCGACACCGCCGCGGGATCGTAGACATGCGTAAAAATGTCGGCTTGCGGATAAAGGTCGAGGAGACGTTCAAGCACGCGCTCGCCGCCGCGCATGGCGACAAGCCAGTAGTGAATGATCGCAACCTTCAACATGACTGAAACCGCGCCTCAATTCCTTCCATGTTTCAGGCGAAATAGTGTCCGATATACTTGTTGCTGTAAGACAGCGTGTCCTCAACGCCGAAGCGGCTTTGCAATTTGGCGTTGACCCTTGTGAGCGCGACGCCGACTGCGCCCATGGACGCCTCCGGCAAGGTGCGGATCGCCTGTCGCACGGTGTTGACGCGGGTTTTGCGCCAGTGGACCGCAAAGAGGACAAAATCCGCATGCGCTGCAATCTTTCGCGCCTCAGCGAACGGCATGACTGGCGCGCCGTCGAGAATAATCACGTCGTAACGGCTTTTCAGATCGCCGATGAACTTCGCGAACCGCTCGTCGTCAGCGAATTGTTCGTTTTCCCGGCTGGCGTCGGTGTTTTTCAGGATATCCGGACGGTCGGGCCGGGTTGTTATGACCGCGTCGTCAAGCGACGCCCGGCCTTCGAGCACGTCGATAACCCCGATCTCCACGGGCTTGCCATTGAGCCGCGATAGGTCGCGTTTCATCCGGTCGCAATCAACGATGATGGTTTTTTCGCCTGTCCGCGCCGCCGCAATGCCGAGCGCCGCGGTCAGCGTCGTCTTGCCTTCATCGGGCACGGCGGAGGTTACATAAATCACATGCGGTCCCGGCTGGCCGAGACGGAACTGGATCGAGGTCATGAGACTCGACAAGCTTTCCGACAACGGCGAGTGCGGGTGGCTGGTCAGTGTCGAGAGGACGCTCTTGCCACGGGGCGACACGGTGTGATTGAGCGGCACTGCGCCCATGGCGGGCACGCCGATCTTTTGTTCGACTTCCGTCGTCGACGTAAAACCGCCATAGGTCATTTCCATGATGAAGGCGACAACCGCAGCCACGGTTCCGCCCAGCATGACGCCGAAGATGAGATTTAAGGGAACGTTCGGCTTGCTGGGCGCCCCCGGAACGCGCGCGGCGGTGATGATGCGCGCGTCAGCTTTTTCGACGCCTTCGCGCGCGACAGTTTCCTTGTAACTGTTGAGAAAGCTTTCATAGAGCGCCTGTGAGGCGCGGGCGCGGCGTTCAAGATCGCCGAGCTCCACCGACGCGGTGTTGTTTTTCGCAAGCTCTTCCTTGAGCTGATTCAAACTGGCGGTCAGTGATGCAACACGCTGGCGCGAGACATTGTATTTGCCTTCAAGCCCGGAAATCACCCGGTTGATCTCGGTCTGAATCTGCTCGTCGATATCGCGAAGCTCTGCTTCGCCTTGTTTCAGCTCCGGATGATCGGGGCCGTAGCGTCCGCGCAGGTCCGCCAGACGCACGCTGATGCTGGCCCGCTGAGCGCGCAGGGAAGATACGACGCCGGAGGCGAGCACATCGCCCACATCGTCCCCCGGCGAACCGACTTCGAGCCGCTGGCGCGCCGTCGTCAGCCGCGCCGCGTCTTCCGCCGCCACGGCTTTCGCCTGGGCAAGCTGCTGGTTCAGCGCCGAGATGTCCTGCTCCGTCAGGGTGGCGCCGGTGGTGCTCAACATGTTGTTGGCGATGCGGAACTCCTGCACCCTTTCCTGATCGCTCTGCGCCTGCTGGCGCAACTCTTCGATCTTGAGGTTTAGAAAATCGGCGTTGCCGCGACTCGACTGCTGTTTGCGGGTGAGCTGGTCCTGCACATAGGCGCTCGCATAAGCGTCAGCCATTTGCGCGGCGCGATAAGGATTGCTGTGAATATAGGTGATCTGCAGCGAATAGGTGTTGCCGATGCGCGAGGCGCGCAAACCGCGGCGCAGATAATCCGCCACGATCGGCCGCGAGGCCTGCAGCGCTTCTTCGGTCGGGGCTGGTACCGGAACATCCTCGGCGCCAAGCAAGCGCGCCAGGAAAGACGGCCGCGCGCCCACCGATAAGAGAAGCGGGCTGAATTCCGGATCGTGAACAAGGTCGAGCGCGTCGACAATCGTCAGCGCAAGTTCGCGGGAATAAAGAATGCGCAACTCGGTGCTGAGCTCGGCTTCCCCGCGCAGAATTTCTGCGCCTTCTTCAAGCACATCCGGCGTCGCCTCCCCCCTCGTGTTGAGAACGACCTCCGCCGAGGCCGTATATTGTTTCGGCGTCGTGAAAGTCTTCACCACCGCCAGCGTGAAAATCGCCAGAAAAATCGCAATCGCGAGACCCAGACGCCGGAGAAAAAGACTTTTAATGAGATCTAGATCGATGCGGTCGCCGCCCCGCGCCGCGTCGAACGCCGATTTTTGACGGGCGCCCTGTTCGGCCCGCCACATTTGCGCGTCTCTCGGCGTGATGATCTCAGGCAAGCTCATCCGGCTTTCCTATCTTCCCTTTTTGATCCTCAGATCCTTGCTTTCATCGCCCGTCTGCATTGCTCGCCTTCAAGCCATCACCGACAGCCGGAAGGCGAGCGTGAAACGATCGAAATCCTGCCCTGGCGCCGCCGCTGACGACAGCGCGCGATCCGCGTAAGACCCGCGCACGCCAATCGCCACATGCCGGTTCAGTTTGTAGTCGCCGCCAAGACGCGCATCATAGCGTTCCGCAGTCGCATCGAGGTTTTCAAAATTTTCCCGCGCATAGCCTATAGACCCTGTAATGATGAGATTGCGCAGAAGTTCGTAATCGGCCGTAACCGATGTGCGCGTTAGTGTAACAGCATCCACTTGCGAAAACGCGCTCGTCACGATTTCCTGTCCGCTTTTTAAGGCGATGCTGAGCAATGGCGTCGGATGCCAGTCGACAGACGCCGCAACGCTTAAACCTTCAAAGTCGGCATAACCTTCATCGGTAAAATCAGTTTTGCGATAGCCGACGATGACGCTGCTGCTGACAAGTTCGGTTAAATTGTAAGAAAAACCGCCCCCGGCTGAGAGCGATCGCGAATCCCGGCTGGGCTCTGCAGCATCCTCATTTGTGAAATTGCTTTTCGATACCATTCCGTTGGCGAGCAGCGCCATGCGCTCGCTGACATCGACGCTTAGCGTCGTTGAATTCGAGAATGCGTTCCGGTCGCGGAAATCCTGGCTGACCGGGCCGTCCGCCGTCTCAACGTCGCCGTAATCGATGTTGGAGAAAGACGTTTCGTTGCGCACGCCGAAACCGCCGAAATCATGACTAAGCCCCCCAGAAATATCGACGGATTTGCGTTCAAGCGGCGCGCCGAAACCGAGATCGTTTTCGCTCGTGCCGCGCGCCGCCTCCTGATTGCGATATGCGGCTCTGGCGTAATAGTTCGTGGACTGTCCGATGAGCCCGCCCGTCGCGAGCGAAGCGGAATAGTTGTTTCGGTTCTGTTCGGTGAGGTCGAAATACCGGTTCGTCTCGGCGGTCAGCGACGCCTGCAGGAATCGGCGCGGGCGCACATAGCGCATGTCGAGCACGCCCGAAACCGTTGCCGCGCCGTCCGATTGCGCATCGGCGCCGCTGCTCAGGACGTTGTTGTCGAGGCGCACGCCGCTATCGATGCGCGGCAGCAGCTTCACGCCGCGAATGTCAAAGCCTTTCGCCTCATATTCCGATTGCACGCGCTTTCCGGCGACATCAGGCGGAGAGGCGACGAAAATATCCTGGGCGGACGCGTTCTTTGCCGTGACCGCGGCGAGGGCGCCCGCTGCGGCGCGTAAGACATTGCGATGCCGACATACTCCGTTCATCGCCTCCAAACGCCTGTCTCCCTCACCTCAATGAGCGGGCCGGACGTCCCCCCGACCGTCATTGGCGCAGCGCGCGCCGGGCGGAGTTACAAGCAGTTGTAAAATCCGCGGCTTGGCGCATATGATAGCCGAAATTGGTGCGCTGCACAATGATTATGCCGCAGTGCGCAAAACCGGAGGCGGGTAGCGGATCATGAAACCATGAAAACGCCGGCCAGAAGCACGCATGGAAAACCGCCTCGGCTTTTCCTGAAACCTTTTCAGCAGGTTGTGAGCGGCATAGTGATTATGTGCGCAGCTCTCCTTATCGTTTCGCAAGCTGGGCAATGGCTTCCCGCCGCCGATATGCTTAACCATGTGCTGCCGCAATTACTTATCTTTTCGGCAATATTTGTTGCAACGCAGCTAGGACTTTCCATCCGTCATCGCGCAAGTCTTTTGCCCCCGCTCGCCGCCGCCTGTCTCGTCATCGCCGTCGCGGGCCGCATGGTGCTGCCCGAACTCGCGGCGGAGCGTCCTTCTCGTCCGGATGCAGCCGACAAAACCTACCGTTTCGCCGTCTACAACGTGAAGCAGAGGAATGTGGCGCCGCTGGAGGTCGCCGACTGGCTCACCCACAACGCTTTCGACTTCGCAGTCTTGCTCGAGGCGGACGCGGATATCGTCACCGCGATCGCCCTCGCTTATCCACACGCCGTCAACTGTCTTGGAAACCGGCATCGCTGCTCCACGGTCGTCCTTTCTGCGCGCGCGCCAGTCGAAAGCGAAGGCCTCGCCAAAGGCGATCCCCAGAACCGCAAAACCCTTTCGGCAGTGAAAACATCGTTCTGCATCGACGGCCAGAAACTGACCATTGTGGGCGCGCATCTTTCGCGGCCATGGCCGCCTTCCGCGCAAAACCGCGACCTTAAAGATCTCGCGCGCCACCTCGCCTCGATCCATGACCGCAATGTCATTGTCGCGGGCGACTTCAATCTGACGCCCTGGTCGTTCAAGTTCCGCGCCTTCGACCGCAAGGTCGATCTCATGCGCATCACCCGCGGCCTCTTTTCATGGCCGGCGGACCGGGCGACGCCGCCGCTTCTGCCCCTCGATCATATTTTCGTCAGCCGCAGCGTGCGCGCCACCGCGCCCGAGACCGCGCCGCCGAACGGATCCGATCATCGTCCCGTGGTCATGAGCTTTTCTCTCATGCCGGGTGGAAGCGCGCCGGACAGCGCCTGCGCAGGCAGTCCGCGATGACGAACAGCACAGAATATTCTCCTGAATTCCGGTTGATACTCAGTCTTCTTTCCGAGCCCGAAATACGCCCAGCCGCGCCGTTCGACATTGATTGGGCGGAGTTTTTCCGATTGATCCGACGCCACCGCATCGATGGTCTCGCCGCGAATTTGCTCCTTCAGAACGAACTCCTCAAAACCTTTGTCCCTGCCGAAGCCTTCGCAGGCTTCGCCGAGATGCAGCGCCAGTCTCTCGCGCGGGAAATGGCGTCGCTGGTCGAAGCGAAGTCCATCCTCAATATCCTTGCGGCGAACGACCTTGAGCCCATCCTTTTAAAAGGGCTGACGCTGTCGCACGGCGCTTTCGGCAGGATCGGCTGGCGCAATAATTACGACACGGATATTTTGTTACATCCGGACGACATTCCCGCCGCAGACCGGCTCCTACGCAAACAAGGTTATGCCCGCTTCGAACCGGGAGAAGATGTCAGCGAGCGCGCCTGGGCTGCATGGCGGCGCCGGCGCAAGGACGCCGCCTACCGCAATGACAAGACGGGTTCCGTCATCGAACTGCACTGGCGTTTATTCGACAATCGGGCGGTTATGAAAGGCCCCTTCCCGACAACAAAGGTCACCCTGCTCGGCAATCTCGATTGCGTCATGCTCGAGCCGGATTTCAACGTCGCCTATGTCTGCTGCCACGGCAGCCAGCACGCCTTTTCAAGACTGAAATGGCTCGCCGATGTCTATTTCCTCGCCCGCAAAAGCTCAGGGGACGATCTGACAGCGCTCTATGGGGCGGTGGATGATTCCTATACGCGCGCCGCGATGGCGCAGGCACTTCTCCTCTGCAACAAGTTCTTCGCGCTTCCCCTGCCCGCTGCGCTCGTTGAAGACGGTGTTTTCAAGAAGCGGAATGTCAGGCTCGCAGCCTGGATGGCGGAAAAGACCCTCACACGCGGCGGCAGCCGGGAGATCGAATCGCTTCCCTTCGGCGCCACGCTGAAAACGCTCAGTCATTATGTGATGAGCCCGGCTCCCGCTTATCTCGCCCAAGAGGCGGTTTTCGACCTGCGCGAAAAATTCCACAAGAGGGCCACAATATAGCGTAGAGGCGCAATATGTGCCGCAACGCAACAAAATTTTTGTTGCGGTAGCGAAAAAGATGTTGACACTACTGGGCGGACAGCGCGTAGGGTTAATAGTCGTTCGTAATGTTGCGTTTTTCAAAACCGTCTATTCGCACGGAGGGGGTTATGCAGAAGAAAGTATATGAGACGCCTGCGCTCGAAGAAGCAGGGTCTTTTGAAGATGTGACGCTCGCCATACAGGGCGGCGCGATTGTCGATCAGGAATTCATCAACGCTGTTGTCCTTGGCGGCCCCGTTCCGCCCGGCGGCGCGTTCTCCTGATAACGCGCCCTTGAGGGTAGCGCTATTTACCGCGTGCATATTCGCGGAGCCGCGCCATGTATGTTGTACCTGATCGCGTAGTTGCGGCGCCTGTGCCGGAAGGCGTCGCCATTCTAAACACGCAAACCAACCGTTATTACACGTTGAACTCAGTCGGCGAGTTTATCTGGCGGGGCTTGTGCGCCGGACAATCCGGCGACGCCATCGTCGCCGGACTTTCAGAGGAGTACGATGTCGATCCGGTCCTGGCGCGTTCGGATTTGACGGCGCTTCTCGGCAAACTTGAAGCCGCGGGTCTGATTACGGAAGCCCCTTATTGCGGAAATACATGAGCCAGCATGACCGGCCATTCTCCGGCGCGGCGTTTCGCTCCGTACGCCTCCTCTTACTGGCCTGGTTCAGTCTTCTTTTCTTTCGCCTGACGCTTTCCGGTCTCGGATACAATCTTTCGAAACGCGCATTGCGCGCGGAAGAAGAAGGCGTACGGCCGGCGTCTCCCGCTTTCGCGCGGCGCACAGCCCTCGCCGTCAACCGCGCAAGCCGTTTCGTTCCGCGCGCGACCTGTCTGGTGCGGGCCATGGCGGCGAAATTCCTGCTCGACAGAAAGGGTTACGCTTCCTCGATTTGCGTCGGCGTCGCCAAGGAGGCAGGGACGCCGTTAAAAGCCCACGCCTGGCTTAAAAGCGGGGACCTGATCGTCGTCGGCGATGAAGAGCGCCAGACCGCACGCTATGCGCCTTTCATGAAAAGCGTCTGAGATGGGCGCGCTCGCAGGCATTTGCGCAGCGCCGGGCGCTTCATGGCGGGATGAACGCCTGAGCGCAGCCGGGCGGGACGCCCTCTCGGCTATCCAGGGCTCAGGTCTCGACGCGTCGGCGCACCGGTTTCATGACGGCGTTCTCTTAAGCGTTGCAGGCTACGCCGGTCTCGACGGTCTTTATCATAATAATCAGGGAAACGCCGCCGCGATCGAAGGCCGACTCGACGACGTCGCCGATCTCGCCGACGCCCTTGGCGTCGCCGGACAGTTCACTGATCCGGCGCTGCTCCTCGCCGCCTATGAGCGTTGGGGCATTGACGTTGTCGAAAAGCTCAACGGCAATTTCACCTTCGCCCTGTGGGACGCTGGTAAAAAACGGCTTTTTATAGCGCGGGACAAAATCGGTTTCGGCCCGCTTTATTATGCGGTTCAGGACGGCGCCCTGATTTTCGGCTCGCGCATGGAAGCGCTGCTCAAGATCGCGCCGCGACTGCGCGCAGGAATTCGCAATGAAATTCTGGAAGACTATGCGGTGGGGGCCATCGCGCGCGACGAAAACCGGACGCTTTATCAGGGTGTAAAGCGCCTTCGTCCCGCAAGCATGCTCATTTTTGAAAACGGCGTCGCGGATGTAAAAACCTACTGGCGCCTTTCTCCGAAGAATTTTGCGGGCGATCCGCGCGAGGAATTTCTGGCGCGCTTCACAAAAGCCGTGCAGCGGCGCCTGCGCGGCGCGAGCCAGACTGCGTCATCGCTCAGCGGCGGCCTCGATTCCTCTTCCATCACCTGTCTTCTGCACAAACGCATCGCCAGCGGCGGAACCCGCCCACCCATTGCGCTTTCAAGCGTCTTCGACGGCAAGAACGGCCCCGATGAGCGCGACTATATGGAAGCAGTATGGCGCACCCTGCCCGCCGCATCGGAAAAACTGGTGGTCGATTCGAGCAATGTCGCCGCCTTTGAGAAACTCGGCCGGATAACCGACGCGCACAGCCAGCCCTTATGGATGCCCAACGCCGCCATCGCCATGCATCCTGTGGAAGAGCTGCGCGACAGGACTGGCGCCAACATCCTATTGCATGGGCATGGCGGAGACGAGGTGGTTTATCACGGCGCCACCTATCTTTTCGAACTCGCCGATGACGGGCGATGGGGCGCGTTGTGGCGCGAACTCGATATGGAAGCGATCAGCCGCAAGCCCGCCCACAAGCCCTTCTATTTTCTGTGGCTGATGCTAACGCTCGGCCCCGCGGCGAATACGGTCTGGCGCGTGCGGCAGGCGGCGGCGCGGCGCCTTTGCAAAGGGAACGCTCTTGGCTGGCCGCTCGGCGCCGACTACTGGCCGCGCCATGTGCGCGCGAAATACGAAAACGATCCGTCCTTGTTTGCGCGTTACGCGCCCCCCCGGCCGGGCGGAGAACTGCGCGCGCTGCCGCGATCCCAGCGCGACCATCTGATGATCCTCACGGACCCGCTGCAGGCCTATGGCCGCGAAGCCCTGCATCATCAGTATGCCGGCGCCGGGGTCGAGATCCGCTATCCCTTCTGGGATTCGGACCTCGTTGAATTTTGCCTGTCGCTCCCCGGTTCGGAGAAATGGAAAGACGGGCTCAGCCGATCGATCCTGCGGCGTTCCATGAACGGTCTCCTGCCCCCTGAAGTGGCGGCGCGAAAAGACAAATACAATTTCAAAGGCTATCTGGCGCGCAGCATGCGCAATGGCGGCGGCGAGGACGTCATTGCAGACGCCGTTTACGGTCAGGCGGATGTGCTCGCGCCCTATTTCGATGTGAAGAAACTACAGGAGACTTTCGAAAAGTTTCGGGGCGGCGACGATCTGCAGGAGGGCGTTGCGCTGTTCGCGCTCTGGCGCGCGGTGATCCTCGGATCCTGGCTGCAAAAGCATCATGGGGCCGCGGCTTATGTCCACTAATCCGCGCTTCACCTATCATTGTTACGGCCAGCATATTCATTCCGATTTTCCGTTTCAGGAAATGGCTGAAGTCGAGACGGCCGCGCCCGACCTTGTCATCACCGGCAGCAATCGGTTTCTGGGCCCGCCCGCCGAAGAGCAGATGGCGGAGTTCCTGCCTGACCGGCAATATTTCGATTTTCCGGGCGTCATTCAGGCGGAAATCACCGACGCGTCGCATCTTCAGATCGCGCTCTATCCCGGCGCCGCGGTGGAGATGCTGGGCCTGCCGGTGCTGGGCCCGATCATGGCGACAGTGCTTCATTATAAAGGCTATCTGGTCATTCACGGCAGCGGGCTCGTCATGGACGGCAAGCTCAATGTTTTTATCGGCCATCGCGGCGCCGGGAAGTCAACAACGGCGGCATGTCTTCTCGAACGCGGCCACCAACTTTTCAGCGATGATCTTATCGTCATCGACCTCTCCGATCCTTCGCACCCCATGGCGCTCGCCGGCTATCCCGCGACCAAGGTCGCGCCGGAGATTGCGGAGCGGTTTCACCCTGTCGCGGCGCATGCGCTTTCCAATGGCGGTTACGCCTATCCGAAAGAGCGTTTTCGAATCGTGCAAACACCGCCGCCCCGGACCATGCCTATAGAGGCTGTCTATGCGCTTGAACGAAGCGCGGATGCAGCGCTTCAGACGCTCGATTTCAAAGCCGCGCTCGATGCGCTGATGCAGAACTCATACATGCTGAAATATGGCGCGGCCCCCATGGCTGCAGGCCGCGGCGCGGCGCATTTCATTCAGGTGACCCAGCTTGCAACGCGCGTTCCCGTCAAAAGATTGAAGACGCCCTCGACCCTCGATGCGCTGCACCGGATCGAACCGCTTTTGCTGGGGGCCGCCTGAATGAAACGGGACGCGCATCCATTTCCTGATGGCGGCAAGGAAACCGCCAATCGCGAGACCATAAGACAGCTTCTCGGCCGCATCATCGCCGACCGGAAAGGCGCCTTCTGGCTTGCCGCATTTTTGCTGCTGCTCACTGGCGCAAGCGAAGGCGTTTCGATTGCACTTCTTATTCCGCTGATCGGACTTATCAACACCGACGCTAACACAATCGATGCACCGCTTCCCTCGGGGTTATGGGACGGCGAAACAATCTCCGCCAGTCTCGGCGCATTCCTTATTGTCTTTCTCTTCGTCATCGGTTTACGCGCGGCGCTCGTCCACGCCTCCGCGCTGACGAGCGACCGGCTGGTGCAGGATTATGTGAACACTGTGCGGCTCCGGCTTTTCGACAGCGTCCTTCATGCGAAGTGGTCTTACCTTTCGGGTCTTCGCAATGCCGATCTTTATCACGCACTGACGGCTGACATCGACCGCCTTCAGGCGACAGTCACCGTCATCATGGAGCTGCTGAAATCGGCGATTCTCATTCTGATTTATCTATCCCTGTCGTTCTTCATCTCCTGGCGCCTGACGCTTGTTTCAGCGGCGATCGGCGCGCTTCTGATTCTTGCGCTCCGGCCCTTGCGGCGGCGCGCGAGTTCTCATGGCGAGACCTACACGGCGGCGCGGCGCGAACAATCGCGCATCATTTCGGACTTTCTCGACAACATGAAAGTCTCGAAAGCCTATTCTGCAGAGGACCGGTTTTCGCAAACCCTCGGCGCCTCCATGAGCGGGTTGCGCGAAACCGTCATTTCGTTTTTGCAGCTGTCTTCCCGGGTCAATCTCATCATCCAGATGACGTCCGCCATAGCACTCTGCGTCATTGTCTATCTGGCGCTGACTGCATTTGACATGACGGCGGCGGGGACGCTCGCGATCCTTGTGCTTTATTTCCGCTTTGCGCCGAAAGTCTTGCAGCTTCAGACCTACGCCCAAACCCTCAACAGCAATGCAAGCGCGATGCAGAACGTCCTTTCGCATATGCGCGAGGCGGAAAAAGCACGGGAAGCAGCAGGAGCATCAATCCCTGCGGCGCCGGCGAAACTCACTCATGAGATCCGCCTGAAAGACGTCAGTTTCACTTACGAAAACGGCAAGAAGGCGATCCTCGACGCGAGCTTCGTCATTCCGGCGAACCGCATCACCGTGCTTGCGGGGCCCACTGGAAGCGGCAAGAGCACGCTCGCCGATCTCCTGATGGGCATGATGGCCCCGCAGGCCGGAGTGATTGAAATCGACGGCGCGATCCTCAACGACCGTCTCTCCGGTTCATGGCGTCGCGCCATCGGTTATGTGCCGCAGGATCCTTTTCTGTTTCACGGAACCGTCCGGGAGAATCTCCTTCTCGCCGACGGAAGCGCAGACGAAACCGCGCTGTGGGAGGCGCTTCGCGCCGCGCATGCCGAAGCGCTGGTCCGGAATCTTCCCTTGGGACTCGAGACAATTGTCGGACACCGGGGCCAGCTTCTTTCCGGCGGCGAGCGCCAGCGCCTCATCCTTGCGCGCGCGCTTCTGCGCAAGCCCGCCCTCTTGGTGCTGGACGAAGCGACCAGCGCCCTCGACTGGGAGCATGAAGATCTGATCGCCCGATCGCTGGAGGAGCTAAAAAAAGAAGTGACGATTGTGATGATCGCTCACCGCCGGCGCATGATCGCCTTGGCCGATCATGTCATCATCTTGAATGAAGGCGCCGTTGTTGAACAAGGCGCGCCTAACGACCTGCGTAGCGACGCCGATGGGTATCTCGCGAAACTTGACAGCAGCGGAAGCGCCTGACGCGAACGATGACGCCGAAGCTGGCGCCGCAACTGATGTCTTGCAGGAACATTTCCATATCTTTGCTGCTTTGCAATAAAAAAAATGTTGCGGTGCACGATAACTGCCAATACAGTCGAAAACTGACAGGAACGACGGGGAGCTGTTATGGCGTTGGAGTCGCGTTCTAAGTCGGAGTTCGCTCCGATTTCGTTCTACGAGCCGATGCCCGGCGCGAATGTCGTCACCCTTCGCCAACTGCCGAAATCGGAGCGTGATGTGCGTATTCCATCCGGTCCGCCATCCGCCCGGACGCCTGTGGGCGGGGCGTTCAAACGCAGCCTCGACATTATGGGCTCCGCCGGCGCGCTTTTGTTTTTCGCCCCGCTCATGCTGATTATTTCGGCGATTCTTCTGCTCGAAGGCGGCCCGGTTTTCTTTGCACATCAGCGTATCGGTTTCGGCGGCAAGATGTTCGGCTGCCTGAAATTCCGCTCCATGGTGGTCGGCGCCGAATCAAAACTCGAAGCGTATCTCGCCGCCAATCCGGAAGCTCGCGCGCAATGGCGGCGCGAACGCAAGCTCGACAACGATCCGCGCATCACGCGGCTTGGCAAAATTCTGCGCGTCACCAGCCTCGACGAACTGCCGCAATTCATAAATGTGCTGAAAGGCGAGATGAGCCTGGTGGGCCCGCGCCCGATCACGCGCGATGAAGCCGGCTATTACGGCGACAAGTTCGCGCACTATCTCTCCTGCCGTCCCGGCATAACCGGCGCCTGGCAGGTGAGCGGCCGCAGCGACACGTCCTACGATCAGCGCGTCGACCTCGACGCTACCTACGCCGCGGGACAGTCATTGATGACGGATATCGATATTCTCTTCCGGACGGCGAAAGTCGTGCTCGAACGCACGGGCGCCAAATAGGCGAACCGGACGTCTCGCGATTATTTCAATTGTTCAGAAAAAGTCGGATCGTCAGAACGCGATCCAGCGCACGAGCGCAAAAACAAGTCCCCAAGACAAAACGCCGAGCGCGACGCCAAGCGCAATGCGTAACCCGCGCGGCAGCTTCTCGTCCGCACTGGGGACCGCACGGCCGCTCTCGCCTGCCGGCTTGCCGGTAAGCTTGTCAGCGCTGCGGTCGAGAACATGCTCGTCAGCAGCGCCAGAAGGCACGGCCCGGTGCAGGTTCCGCACGCTTGTGGTGTCCACGGCTTGTTTTCCTCCCATTATTGGTGACAGTTTTAACACAAACACTTCAGAAAGTTTAACAAAAAACCCTTGCTGAAAGGTTGAGGAATGCTGCGCCGCACACATCGCCGCAGACCTTGTTTTGAGCCGGTTTTGGGTCTTTAGCCCGCCAGAACAGGCTTGCAGGACGCGCTCACTATATAAGGATACCAGCCGAGCGCCTTCGAGCGGCGGCCGTAATAGCGGATGGAGCAGTCATTAAGTTCGCTGACCATGGCCCCCGCGATCTCCGCCGGATCGTAAGGCTCGAACCGCGTCGTCCAGTATTTGATGTCGAGAATGACATTATCTCGGAGGCGGTAATAAGTGGTGTTGTCGCCGCCGTCGCAGCCCTTGATGTCGCGGCAGCCCATCACCTGATAAAGCTGGCGATCGGGATTGATGAGTTCAGCACGGCCGAGATAGAGCTTGTCCTCTTTCATGGTGGCGAGCATGCCCGCGTCATAGATCGTCCTTGAGATAGCCGGGATGATTTCCTGCACCAGAAGGAATGGGGCAATGACGGTGAAAACGGCGAGCGCGGCGACGGCGACCCCAGCGCGCTTGCGGGAAAAGACGCGCGCATTTTTCGGGCCTTTATAGGCGAGGCTGCGGAAGGTCCAGCGATAGAAACTAATGATGCGTTTCGTAATTGGCGTTAGAAACCGCGTCACCGGCCGCAGCCAGCCGTTCCATACGGCATCGGCGCGACGCGTTGCTCTCTCCCAAAGCGAAGCGACCGGCGCGAAGGCGAAACCGGGCGAGGCTTGCCTGGTTTTCTTTTGACTGCCCCCCTCGTGCGCAGAGGCTTGCGCATCGTTTTCTAAACGCTGCGTTTTTTTCAGCGCATCGAGCGCGGCCTTCAGCGATTTGTCCTCGCCGCTCATTCAGCCGCCTTCGCCCCAAATGTTGTATCAGGCGCCGACGCCTCGAAGTCCCAGGAAAAATCCTCTTTCTCAGGATCGAACCGCGCCTTGATGACGCCGCCGGCGCTTTCGCCGGAATGGGCGAGCACGATTTTCGCCGCCTGGTTGATGAGATTATTCTGCACGAATTTCTGCACCTGACGCGCGCCCTCCTCCGGCAGGTACTTCTTCGCAACTATCTCCGCGATGTCGGCGTCGGGAAGATCGATCGCAATCGCCTTTTTCTGGCGCTGAAGATTGTCATTCTTCTTGGCGATCAGACGTTTGATAATGCGCTCGATGTCGGAAGGTTTGAGGGCCTTGAACAGGAGAAAATTGTCGACGCGATTGATAAGCTCCTGCGGGAAGATGCGGCGGATTTCCGCCTTGATCTCCTCGCTCGAATTTTCCGAGGTCCGCGCCGCATCAAAGCTCAGATGCTGACCGAGATTGGTGGTCATGATGAAGAGCGTGTTCTTGAAATCGACCGTGCCGAGTTCGTCCGAAAGGCGCCCCTTGTCGAGGAGCTGTAGCAAGATCTTGAAGACGTCAGGATGGGCCTTTTCGACTTCGTCGAGGAGGATCACCTGATAGGGACGGCGCCGCACCGCATTGGTGAGCATCCCGCCTTCGCCATAACCGGCATAGCCCGGCGGGGCGCCGATGAGCCGCGCCACCGTATGCTTTTCCATGAATTCCGACATGTCGAAGACGGTGAGCGCATCGGCATCGTCGAAAAGATCTTCAGCAAGGCACTCGGCCGAATAGGTCTTGCCGACGCCGGAGGAGCCGACCGCGATAAAGGAGCCGATAGGCGCTTCCGGATTATTCAGTCCCGCTTTCGCGGTCAGCACGGAATCGGCGATGGTTGCGACCGCATCGTCCTGACCGAAAATCTTCTGTTTGAGGCGCTCTTCGAGGCCGAGCGCGCGCGTCGCTTCATCGGCGTTCAAATCTTTGGTGGGAATGCCCGACATTTCGCTGAAGAGATCGCGCACATCGGCGACTGAAAGCGTCAGCGCTTCATTATTCTGGCTGCGCACAGCGCGGGCTTTCTTGTCCGCTTCCTCCAGAAGCCTCGCCGTTTCGCGAAGATATTTTTCAATCTCTTTTATCTCCAAGGTTTTGTGAGCGGCAATGTCACGCTCGGTCGGCTCCCGGCCGTTTGTCTCCTTGAAGTTTTCTCGCAGCTTGTCTTCTTCTTTCACAAGCTCGAGACGCAATTCCTCAAGCCCCCGTTCGTGTTTGCGTTTTTCGAGATAGGCCGCGCCAAGCGCCTGCGCCCGCTCCTCCCAGACGCGGCGGACGGCCTCGATCTTTTTCTCAACCTCGGCGCGTTTTTCCGCATCCGCGCCTTCCCCTTTTGCGTTAAGAGCCGCCAGTTCGCTTTCTAGGGCGTCAAGCTCAGGCGGGCGCGCCTGGCGCCGAGAGACAAACTGGCTCGCGATGCGATCACGCACGCGGAGCGCGCGCGCCGGCTGCTGGCGCATATAGATCGACAGGTTCGGATATTGCATCGTGAGATTGACGATCTCACGATTGGCATCGTCGCTGATCGTCAGATTATCGTAATGCCGTTCGATCGCCGCCTTGCTTTCCTCCAGAATCGTCATGACTTCATCGCGCCCGGAGGGCTTTTTCTCAAGGACGCTGAAAAGCTCGGTAATGTCGGAATGGGCGTTCATGATGGCGCCGAGCTTGTTCTGTCCCGGCTCGTCCCGCACCATGAGAATGCAGTTGAAAGAGCGCTTTTTGAGCTCCCGCACCAGGATCGAGATCAGCCCTTGGCACTGATTGTCCTCAATGCCCTTCAGCAGGTCATTGCCGTCTTCGACCACCAGAACATGATCGCCAGGCTTGTCGAGTTCGGCGAAAACCCGCTTGATCGACTGCTCGATCTTTTGGGGGTCATTACTGTCAAAGAGCGTGTTGGTATCAAGCAGCAAAAACCGCCGGTCGATCATATGGAGCGGCAGGCGCTTTTCATCCGGACGAATCCTGCCCTCAATCGTTTTCTTCTTTTTCTGGATGATGCCGTAAAGGTTGGCGGTCTTGCCGACGCCCGACCGGCCGACATAAATAAGATTTGAATACTGGTTCTGTCCGAGAATGCTCGAAATCTTTTCGATATCGCCTTCGCCGACGAAATTAAAATCCGGTTCGACAAGCGCGACGTAATCCTCGAGGTCAAAAAGCAGCTGGTTGTCCATCAGACCGCCTATTCGTCATCGGAGGCGTAAAGCTTCTTGTTCACGGTCGCCTCGATGGCGAGCGCTTCTTCATTGGCGCGGGCGAGGTTTTCCGACTGTGCGATCAGCTTGTCGATAAGCGCTTTGCGCTCCTCGGCGATCTCAAGCACGACATCGTTCTTGACGTCGATTGAGTCAGCCATTTCTTTCAGGGCTGCGTTGAGATCCCTGATGGAGGCGTTTTTCGCCATGCGGCCCATGAGGGCGCGCTCCATTTCTTTCGCGAGTTCGCCGAGCGCAGCTTCGGATTCTTTCGTGTATTGGCCTTTGGTGATGACCGATTGCACGAAAGTCGCAAGACCTTCGACGCGCATCAGCGTATTGTTGCCGCTCACCGCGGCGCTGCCCACGGCCAGCATCTGCTGCTCGATGGCGTCGGCGAGGCCTTCCTCCATCTGGTCCTTGAAATTGGTAAGGCTCGATTCGATCTTGCCGAGCTCGCCGGAGACCGCCGCCGTCGACTGGATCGTCTTGTCGATCGCCGAGACATGCTGATTGAGGGCGCGCTTTTTCTTCTCGTGAGTCAGCGCATCAAGGCCGCTTGCTTCCGGCACAGTATCAAACGCGCGCAGCATTTGCGCATTGTTCTCCTGCGCCTTGCGCTGGGCGTCCAGCATGACGGCCACGTTTTCCTTGGTGTTATGGGTCAGCGTGTGCACGCCGGTGACGCGCTGCAGGAGAGATTCCAACTGGTTGCGCACGCCCGTCAGCGTTTCCTCCGTATTGTCGATATAGGAGAGCGTCAGATCCGACAGCGCCTTTACGCGCTCGATAAATTCCTCATTGCCGATGTCGAGAATTTCCAGAATTTTTTCGTTGATGCGCCAATCATCCGTATCGATGAACGACTGATAGGCGCCGGTGCGCTCTTGAAGCGCCTCATTGGCGAATACGAGCTCGCCTTTTTTCTTCTCGATGGCGGTTTCCGCGACGGTCCGCTGCTCGCGCCGCCGGGTGAGAAGCTTCTTCTTCTCGCCTTTAAAGAACAAAAACGCGTCTTTTTCATCGGTCTCGATGGCGCGGGACAAGGCTTTCACCTCCGCCTGCTGCGCGGCGATGAACTCATTCAGCCCTTTGACGGCGTCCGTCGCCTCATTGAGCGCCTTCTCAAGCGCAATTTTCTCGACTTCCTTATCGCGGGCGGCGAGCATGGCGTCGATGAGGCCCTGAGGCCCGCCCTTTTGCTCAATGAGCTGGTCGATCAGTTCAAGCTTCGCCTTCAGGTCGGCCCGGTCGCCAACGAGCGCGTGATATTCTTCAAAGACGTCCTTTATCCCGGTGCGTAAGTGCGACAGCGGGTTGTCGCGAACAAGCTCGATGCTTTCCTTATTATGTTGCGTAAAGTCCGCGAGCAAAGCGGCGACAATGGCGCGGTTTTCATTGAGACGCTGCACATTGCCCTCGAGATCGTTCTCGTCGAAGGTCAAAAGCGCCATCAGCTTTTCGATCTTCTGTTCGGGATCGAGCGTCGCGTCGGTCAGGATCTTGAACGCCTCAGTGTTTTCGATCTCGGTCGTCGCCGACTCGGCGGTTTCCTGCGATCCGGAGATGCTGACCCGGCGCTCGCGGCGTTCCTCTTTCGCCGTCTCGCCCTGAGTCTGGCGCAGCCGCGCCCGCACAGCCTCGAACCGGTTGGTAAGATCGTCATCCGCCATGAAAAGCCCCTTCTCCCTTGAATGCCCAAACTAGCTGAACGCCGGGGCAAGCCCGGCAGGATCATGCGGCGGGCCGCCACGTTGGGCAAGCCGCCAGCGCCGACGATCCGGCAATACTTTTTGGAACTTAACGTGCGCCCGCCAGACCCGGCGACCGCATCCCCGCGCCCTCCTTGTTTTAAGGATATGTTGCCGCAGAACGGTTTTTTCAAGATCATCAACGCTTAACGGAACTTCAGTCATTCTCGCTGGACAATTGGCCCGCGGATGAATACCCGCTATCACAAAGCATCGAATGCGGAACGGAAGATGAAACCTTACAAGCGCGGCGGTCCATTGGCGGTTCTCGGCATGTCCGGCGTCGGCAAGACGCGGATCGCCTCCATGCTGCGCGCCGAAGAGCGCTGGTTCCATTACTCCGTCGATTACCGCATCGGCACGCGCTACATGGACGAGGCGATTGAGGACAATTTCAAGCGCGAGGCGATGAAGGCGCCGCTGCTGCGCGAACTTCTCCTTTCGGATTCCATCTACATCTCGTCCAACATCACCTTCGACAATCTGGAGCCGCTGTCGACCTATCTCGGCAAGCCCGGCGATCCAGCGAAGGGCGGCATTCCCTTTGACGAATATGTGCGCCGCCAGCGCCAGCATCGCGAAGCGGAAATCCGCGCCATGCTCGACACGCCGCTCTTCATCGAAAAGGCGAAGACGATTTACGGCTATGACAAGTTCATCTGCGACACGTCGGGGTCAATCTGCGAGGTCGTCGACCCCGAAGATCAAAACGATCCCGTGTTAAAGGCGCTCTCCCACAGCTGCCTTATCATCTACATCGCCGGCGACGAGGCGCATAAGGACGCGCTGAAAGCGCGCTTCAACAAGGCGCCCAAGCCCATGTATTACAACGAGACCTTCCTGCGCCAGGTCTGGGCGGAATATCTTAAGGAAACCGGCGTCGCTGAAACGCAGGTTGATCCCGACGCTTTCATCCGCTGGGGGTTCGCGCGTCTCATCGACTGGCGCGCGCCGCGCTATGAGGCGATTGCAAAAAACTGGGGCGTCAAGATTTCCGCGCGCGACGTGGAAAAAGTGAAAACGCCGGACGATTTCCTCGATCTCGTGGACGCGGCGCTCGCGAAAAAACCGGCGAAGCCCCAGCCGCTTTTTTAAAACGCAGCGCTTCACCGCTAATGCGGCAGCGTCAGGTTTGAAATCAGCGAAACCACTTCCGGCATGCGGGCGCAGCCGGTTTTCTCGATGATCTTGCGGACCTGGGTCCTGACCGTGTTGATGGAAACGCTCCCATTTTCCGCAATCTGCTCAACGGAGACGCCGGCGCCGAGTTCACGCGCGACGCCCGCCTCCGCGGCCGTCAGATCGAACAGCGAGCGCAACAGATCGATTGACGGTTTCGATTTCCGGTCGATGGGATTGAACACCAGAAGCGCATAGCCCCTGGCGAAGATGTCATGCGCCGACCCGCTGACGGGAACCACATGCGCCACATAGGCGGGACGGCCGTCGTCCGTTTTGATGGCGAAGGATTGAACCGCCGAGCGCGTGTCGAGCGAACCGAGCGCCTTCTGGAACAACTCGTTGGCGTCGCCGTCTTTCAGGACAAGCCGTTCATTTGCGCCCCAAAGGATCGCGTCGGAGAGCGTATCGGCTTCGCTGCTGCATTCGATGCCGGTCCCGTTGAGGTCGAGAAGAATGACGGGTACGGACAGTTTCGAGAACGCATCCTTGGCCGTCGTCGCGGTCTGAAGCCCCATGCGCGCCGCCATCATCGCCGCGCGGGCGAGGTGCGGCCGCATTTCATTCAGCACACTGATGTATGGCGTCTCGATGGGGCCGCGCTCTCGGGCGCGCTCGACGCTGAGCACGATATGATCGCCCGTGGGCATGATCAGCCCCGTGCCCGCGGACCAGCCGAGATCGCGCGGATAAAAGAAATCCTGATAGATGTCGTTGTTCTGCAGCTCGTCCTCGGTCCAGTAGTCGAGCTCGGTCAGAAAAGCCGAATGGGCCTGTTCGAGAAGGCACACCCGCCGTCCGCAGCGGCGGAACCAGCCGCCTTTCAGATAATCGTCAAAGGCGCCGTAGACGCTGTCGCTCGCCGTCCAGTTGAGGGTTTTTTCCTTGGTCGACAGCAGGAGCCCGCCTTTGGAGTCCGTCATCTCCGCAAGCTCGCTGAGGATTCCCGGCCAGAGCGCGGGCGCGAAGGACGCCTCGTAAATGCGGTCGATGAATTCCGAACTCATGCCCCTTCCCGTCATACGCAACTGCGCCCTTATCCTCTTCTAAGACATCAAAGCGATCAACGCCTCTGTTGTCGCGGGAGCGGGAGCGCCGGCGCAACGGCCGGCGCCGCGCTCCCTGTTCGCTATTGGGCGGACGCGGCGGCGAGCTCAGCGTCGCAGGATTTGCCCTGATAGAGCCCGACCATATAGAGCCAGCGCCGCTCGGCGATCGCCTGTTGCTGGGCTTCGCGCTCTTTTTTCTTCTTGGACGACTTGCCGAGAAGCCCGCCCACCTGGCCGATGGCGCCGACCGCGCGGCCCGCCCCGGCGGAAAGCGCCGCCTGCTGCGCAAGCCCCGTGCCCACATTGGCGAGATGTTCGCCATCCATCAGCGCTTCCGACGGGTTGCCGCCGAGCATGGTCTCCATGGCGCCGACTTCCGCGACGATCTGCGAACAGCTCATGGCCGCGTCGCCGAATTTCATCGGCTGGGTCAACAACGGCGCGTCGTCCTCGGCATGGGCCGCGCCGGCGGCGATGAAGGCGAGACCGAGCGTAATTGAAAATGAAATGATGAGTGCGAAAACTCTGTACATGGCGGATTTCCCCTTCCTGAAGCCTTGGGTCTGAAACAGCGTCTTCAGCGCATCGGCCACGGGTCTGCGTATTGGCCCTCCCCCCGGATGCGCCGAAGACGAGACCCAATATAGGAATCGCCCGGCCCCCGGCATCATCAAAATTGATGACGGGAAGATATGGATGTGAGGCGGCGCCGCCGCGGCCGCAAAGGCCCGAGCGTATCAAATGAGAGGAGCGCGGAACGCGAAACATCCTCATCGCTTTAGTGAAGCACATGGACGCATCGCGTCCCGCGCGGCGGTGTTTTGTCGGACCGGCGGGCCCGGCCGTAATGACGACCCCTGACGGTTTTTACGCGCCAGAGTTGAAATGCCGCCAGAAAGCCCGGGCATCTGCGACCGGCGATCCCCCGCCTCCTTCCGTAACGCAGGAGACAAAAGAACTGCGCACCGCGATCCGGACCAGCGAATTACGGTAGCGCTCACCGCCTCTCAATATCCGGACTGCGGGGCAGTATACGGCAGAAAAAAAGGTGGTGAAAACTTATCCACCCCCTCCGGAATGGCCTTATACTTGCCGCCGCCCCCTGCGTCCCCCGTGGTAAAGCCCCTCTCCCGCTGGCGGGGTCGATTGGGGCCCCAACCCCAATCGACGGGTTGGGGTGAGAGCGCAGCCTTGGACAGAGGCGCCACGGTCAAAGCCCCTCTCCCTTCTGGGAGAGGGGTTGGGGTGAGGGTGTCAACGCCTGGAGGGAGAGGGGTTCAACGGGGCCCCAACCCCGTTGAACGGGTGAGGGTGGCGCCACTAGGTGCTAAGCTCTCCGTATGACGCCGAAACCCCAGATCACCCGCGCAAGGCGCCTGCGGCAGTCCGCAAACCTGCCCGAACAGCGCGCATGGTCGGCCTTACGAACCTTGCGCAAGCATGGCTTTCCGGTGCGGAGGCAACATCCCATCGGTCCTTACGTCGTCGACTTCGCCATTGTTCGTGAACGGCTCGTCATCGAAATCGACGGCGGCATCCACAAGCTCGATGAGATTGCGCTGTGCGATTCGGAGCGGGATGAATTTTTGAGGAAAGAACGCTGGCGCATTCTGCGTATTGAGGCGTCGCACGCAATGGACGAGGATTATTTGCTTAAGAGGGTGACAGACTTTTTGGGACTTTAACCTCGCCCAACGGCGTTGGGCGCCGCTGAACCACCCCCTCACCCCAGCCCTCTCCCCCAAGGGGGAGAGGGAGGAAGGAGGAAGCGGAAATTTCATCAAGCTGCTGCGGTTTGGGCTTATACTACAGCCCGCCACTAGAGTTTTTTTCGGTATAACACCGAAACATATTTTCTATTTTATTTGTAGCATGATGACCGAAAACAAACCGACCGCGCCAACAATGAGCGGAAAAATAAATTCTAAGATAATGTAGTTGATATACGTTACTGACCAGACAGGTTTTAAAGAAAAGCGATTCTTCTCTGCCGCAATCTCTATCTCTTTCTCCTTTTCAGAAACTCTTTTAGCAAACTGATCCTCGTTTGATGTCTCCGCCTTTAGGGCGGCTAAAACTTTCTGAGACGCTTCCATGAGGACATTTGCTTGAATATCAGCTTTCCTAATCTTATCAGAAACTTCTTTTATGTGCGCTTCGCTCTGTTTTTCTAAATCCTTGCCTTCATAAAGATGCTGCCGAGCCCCAAAGGCCTTCCCCATTGAGTGGGAATAGCTTTGAGTTATAGGTTGCAAGAAGAGGTTAACGTGTAATGTATTCTCAATGGGACCAATCAACATCATCAATCTAGGCAAGCGGTTCACGCTTTCATCAATCGCGATTTCATACACCCTCTCCAATAAATCACTTCCGTTTTCTGGCAGAGGCTTTTTCTCGAACATGGTGTTTAATTCTTCGTACGAACGTCGATACCTATCTTTGTTGTCAATTAAAGCCTGCAGTGTTTGCATTCGAAGGGTTATGCTTATGCGGTCCTGACTATCTTTCATGCGAAATATATCTTGGACTAATCTTTGCTCTTTAGGTGATAGGCCAATATCAATTTTCTCTGCCATCGCAGAGAACAAAAATGAAATAAAAAAGTAAAATATGAAGACCGTTAGCGTAAGGTAGAGCGCTGCCTCATCTAGCTTGATCGTGATGCCCAGCAGGCTGGCCCCCATATTAACATCAATGCCTCCATCAAAAAAATATAGGGCAGAAATACCTGCCGAAAGCAACATTAATGCTGCTCTCGTCTGTCTAGTTTGACGCGATAAATATTCTGGGACCACTTCGCCTCCCCAACGCAATTTTTGCGTAGTAACTTCGTTCTACCAAATCCCCTTGCCACTCCCCGGCAGGCCCAGCCTCTCCCACATATCATCCACGCGTCGAACCACATCCTCATCCATGCGGATTTCCTCGCCCCATTCGCGGTTGGTTTCCGGCGGAAGTTTGTCGGTCGCGTCGAGGCCGATCTTGGAGCCGAGGCCGGATTGCGGCGAGGCGAAGTCGAGATAATCGATGGGCGTATTCTCGATTACGGTGATGTCGCGCACCGGGTCCATCTTGGTGGAGACCGCCCACATCACGTCTTTCCAGTCGCGCGCATCGATGTCGTCATCGACGACGATGATCCATTTCGTGTACATGAACTGGCGCAGATAGGACCACGCGCCCATCATCACGCGCTTGGCGTGGCCGGGATAGGCCTTCCGCATACTGATCACCGCGATGCGGTAGCTGCACCCTTCGGGCGGCAGCCAGAAATCGACGATCTCCGGAAATTGCTGCTGCAATAGCGGAATGAACACCTCGTTCAGCGCTTCGCCGAGAACGCTCGGCTCGTCCGGCGGGCGGCCGGTGAAGGTCGAAAGATAGATCGGGTCTTTCCGGTGCGTGATCGCGGTGATGGTGAAGACCGGAAACTTCTCGACTGAATTATAGTAGCCCGTGTGATCGCCGTAAGGGCCTTCATCCGCGTAATCGTCGAGGGAGACATAGCCCTCCAACACGATCTCCGCTTCCGCCGGAACTTTCAGCGGCACGGTCTTGCAGTCGACGAGCTCCACCTTTTTCCCGCGCAGCAAGCCGGCGAAGTGATATTCCGATAACGTATCCGGCACCGGGGTGACCGCCGCGAGGATCGTGCCCGGGTCGGCGCCGATCACCGCCGCGGCGGGCAGCGGTTCGCGCTTTTCCTTGCCCCAGCGCGCATGGTGCTGGGCGCCGCCGCGATGTTTGAGCCAGCGCATGATCGTCTTGTCGCGCCCCAGCTTCTGCATCCGGTAGATGCCGAGATTGAAATCGTCCTCGCGTTTCGCGCCCGGTCCTTTGGTCACGATCAGCGGCCAGGTGATCAGCGGCGCCGGCTCCCCCGGCCAGCAGGTCTGGATCGGGATTTGGTCGAGATCGATCTCGTCGCCGGTCTTCACCACCTCCTGGCACGGGGCGCCCCAGTCTCTCGAAGCCGGCTTCATGGCCATGACGGTTTTGGCGAGCGGCAGCATGTCGAGGGCGTCCTTGAGGCCGCCCGGCGGTTCGGGCTGGCGCAGGAAGGCGAGGAGCTCCCCCACTTCGCGGAGGTCGGCGCCGGTCTCGCGCGCCTTGCCTTCGAGGGTCACGCCCATGGCGACGCGCTTCACCGTGCCGAACAGATTGACGAGCACCGGCATCGCTGAGACCGACCCGTCATCCATCACCGGCTTTTCGAAGAGCACCGCCGGCCCGCCCTCCGCCAGAAGCCGGGTCTGGATCTCGGTCATCTCAAGTTTCACGGCGACCGGCTCCGCGACGCGCACAAGCTCGCCCGCTGATTCGAGCCGCGCCAGAAATTCGCGTAAAGACGCCGAAGGCTTCACCGGTTTCGTCATCGAACTTCCTTCTTTCAGCGACCGGACTTCGTTTCCGGCGCCTTGTCGCCTCACTTCAGCCCGGTTAACGCTCGCTTCACCAAATTGTAACCGCTTGGCTTAACCTATTTTTTCCGCCTCCCCTTTACGGTAAAGGCGCCGGAGCATACCTTATCAACGCGCCGCACGGGATAGCGTCGCGTCAAGACAAAACCGCCCAGTTTGCGTTCCCCGGAAGGGTCCGGGCCTCTCGTAAAGGGTATTGGGGAGTTCACTCGGCATGTTGCCGATCGTGCATCAGGTGTTCGGATCGTTGCTGGTCATTGCGGGTCTCATCGTCCTGCCTCTGCCGATTCCCTTTGGCCTGATCATGCTCACCATCGGTTTTGCGCTGCTCGCCCCTTACATGCCGCCGGTTCAGCGCCTTATCCGGCACATGCGCGGCAAGTGGCCCAATCTCGACGGCCAGTTGCGCCGCTGGCGCGACCGCATGCCGCCGGTGATCAAGTCGACCATCGACAAGACCCATCCGCACCCCGCGGAGTAGGCTCGCCTCTCCATTTTGCATCCGACTGCCAATCCCCCTAAGCTCCCTTGAGGGACGCATCGAAGGGGGAGTTTCCATGAAACCGGGACGGATTTTTCTCGCCGCCATGGCGGGGGCGCTGTTGTTTTCGCCGGTGCTGGCGAAGAAGGCGGACAGCCGCGCCTATGAAGGGCCGATCATCGA
The DNA here is from genome assembly GCF_965267305.1 of Hyphococcus sp. Taxonomy (GTDB): domain Bacteria; phylum Pseudomonadota; class Alphaproteobacteria; order Caulobacterales; family Parvularculaceae; genus Hyphococcus. The sequence goes on from NZ_OZ253945.1 coordinate 1,658,613, forward strand.
CGTTCATCTTCACGCCTATCCGGCGGACGGCAACGGGCCGGCGCCGAATGGCGTCTGTCCCGGCGTCGCCGCCGATCTGCAATACGATCCGCAAACGCCCTGGCCGGCGAAAATGGGCGCGCTGATGACGGACCCGCCCTGCGACGATCCGATCCAAGGACCCGCGACGGATGAGGAAGTCCGCGACCAGACCATCGCGATCATGAAGAAATACAAGATAAGAGGCGTGCTCAGCGGCCCGGCGGATCGCATTGCGGACTGGCAGGCGGCGGCGCCCGGTCTTTTCATCCCGGGGCGCGAGCTCAGCCTCAAACGCGACGATGTTTCCGCCGAGGAGATTGAAGCCGAATTCGTGAATGGCGATTTCAAGGTGCTCGCCGAAGTGACGAACCAGTATCGCGGCGTCCTCGCCGACGATCCCGCCTTCGACGCCTATTGGGCGGTCGCCGCAAAACACGACATTCCGGTCGGCATCCATCTCGGCATCGGCCCGCCGGGCGCGCCCATGCTCTATTCCAACTTCCGCGTCCAGACGCCGCTGCAGATGGAGGCGATCCTCAACCGCCATCAGACCTTGCGCGTCTATCTCATGCATGCGGGCTTTCCGTTTACGGACGATCTGAAAGCCATGCTCTATCTTTACCCGCAGCTCTATGTGGATACGGGCGTGTTGCAGCTCGCCGCGCCGCGCGAGGATTATTACGCGTTTCTCGAAGAGATCGTGCGCGCCGGGTTTGGCGACCGCATCATGTTCGGTTCGGACCAGATGAACTGGCCCGGCATGATCGAGGAGGGCATTAAAGCCATCAACGACGCGCCCTTCCTCACCTATGAACAGAAGAAAGACATACTCCACGACAACGCCGTGCGGTTTTTACGGCTTGAGGAGTAGGCGTTGTGCAAAGCCACGCTTACTCAAATTGGCTGAACGTTAGAAGATCCTTATCTACCGAGTCAAAATACGACACCAACGCATCAGAACCTTGCTTCTTCCAGAGCTCATGCTCATCTTTTGACAAGAACACAACCAAGCAGAAGCGATAGACTTTCCCATTCAGGGAAAAGCTTTCTTCTAAATCACATAAGATTCCAGAAACGGAAAGCGGGACAAGCACAACTGCAACGACCCCAGAGGCAAGCAAATTCTTATCTTCAAACGCAACAACATCTGTCGGTTCTAGCTGTTTTCCCTCCTTCTCAATCTCCTCTAGATTCGAAATCACTTGCCGGATTAAATTGCGGTCGCCATCACTCACAGTAATAAAAATAGAGGGCGTATTTGCAGGGATATTAAATATAACGAACAGATCATGATCGGGCTTAACCCTTGCTACGACTTGACGAAACTTTTCTTCTCTTCCGATCAGCTCGTTTTCAAATGTTTCGCATTCATCATCTACATGTTCCAAAGCAAGAACTCGTGAAACAATTTCTCCTTGTATGACTGGAATTCCCATGGATCAGCTTCCTGAAAAATCCGGCTTCCGCTTTTGCATAAACGCCATGCCGGCTTCCTGAAATTCCGCTGACTTCAACTGCGCGGCGAAGTGGACGCCTTCTTCTTTCATGCGCGCGAGGATCGCGTCGCGGTCGCCCTTCATCAGCTTCTTAGTCAGCTTCATCGCCGCCGGCGCTTTTTCCGCAATGGCGCGCGCCGCGCTCATCGCGGTTTCCTCGAGCGCGTCCGGCGTCACGACCTCATTCACAAACCCGAACTCGCGCGCGCGGTCCGCGGCGATCTTCTTGCCGAGGATCAACATCTCCGCCGCGCGGGTGTGGCCCGCGATCTGCGGCAGCAGGAGACTCGACGCGGCTTCCGGCACCAGGGCGAGATCGACAAAAGGCGTGTGGAACGTCGCGGCCTCCGACGCGTAGACGAGATCGCAATGAAGAAGCATGGTGACGCCGACGCCGACCGCCGGGCCCTGCACCGCGGCGATCAGCGGCTTTTCGGCGGTCGCGATGGCTTCAAGGAACCGGATGACCTGCGGCTTTTCTCCGTCCGCAGGGCTTCCCGCGCCAGACATGAAGTCCGCGATGTCGTTGCCCGAGGTGAAAACATCGCCCTTCGATTCGAACAGCACCGCCCGAATCTCATCGTCCCGGTCCGCCTCGGCGAGCCCATCGGCGAAGACCCCATACATGGCCTGCGTAATGGCGTTCTTTTTCTCCGGCCGGTTGAAGCCGAGCCGCAGGATCGGGCCGTCCCGGGAGACGGAAATGTGATCGGTCATGGAAACTCCAGAGGTCTTTAGAGATCGTGACTTGACGCAATCGCACGGCAAGGATCAAGAACGGGAAGCAGTTTTGTGAGCCGATAATGCAGATTCGCATCCTCGAGACCGGCGAACCGCCGGAGCCCCTGAAAACCCAGTTCGGCGATTATTTCGTCATGTTCCAGCGGCTTTTGTCGCCCCATTCCTCACGCTTTTCCTATTCGACCACGCGAGCCCATCAGGGCGAGCCGATGCCGAAAATCAGCGAGTTCGACGGGCTTCTCATCACCGGCTCGCCCGCCGGTGTCTACGACGAATTCGACTGGATCGAACCCTGCGCGGAGCTTGTGCGGCAGACTGCGAAAGCCGGAAAGCCGCAGGTGGGCATCTGCTTCGGCCATCAATTGATGGCGCAGGCGCTGGGCGGCAAGGCGGAGAAATCCGACAAGGGCTGGGGCGTCGGCGTCCACGACTACAAGATCGCCGCGCAACGCGACTGGATGAACCCACCATCCAATCACATCGCCTGCGCGGTCTCGCATCAGGATCAGGTGACGGCGCTGCCCAAGGACGCGCGCATCCTCGGCGGGTCGGAATTCTGCCCCATGGGGGTTCTGGAATTCGCCCAAGGGCCCGCAATCTCTTTCCAGCAGCACCCCGAGTTCTCTCACGATTACGGCGAAACCCTCTTGCGCTTTCGCAAGGGCCGCATTCCGGCCGACCGCGCCGATCCCGGCATCGCCAGCTACAAGAACCGTTCGGACCGTGAGCTGATGGGCAAGTGGATCGCGAATTTCTTCCTGCAATTTGATCGGTGATAGATGACTGACCTCATCCTCGGCATTGGCGACAAGAACCTTTCCTCCTGGTCGTTGCGGCCGTGGTTCCTGATGACCCAAGCCGGCGTTCCGTTTACGGAGGAAAACATCAGGCTCGACCGGCCGGAGACGCGGGCCATCCTGAAGGAGAAATCTCCGTCGGGCCTCGTCCCCTATCTTATCCACGGAGACGTCAAAATCTGGGATTCACTCGCCATCATGGAATATATGAGCGAACTCTTTCCGGATAAAAAACTATGGCCGGAAGACAAACAAGCCCGCGCCCTCGCGCGTAGCGTTTCCGCGGAAATGCATTCGGGCTTTTCCGCGCTTCGCAATGTCTGGCCCATGATGTTCTTGCGCAAAGACATGCAGCATACGACCCAGAGCGGCGTTGCGCGCGACATCGAGCGGATCAACGATCTGTGGACGATGTGCCGGAAAGAGTATGGCTCCGGAGGCGACTTCCTGTTCGGCAGATTTTCCATCGCCGACGCCATGTACGCGCCGGTGGTCTCCCGCTTCGTCACCTACGGCCCGGTAAAGCTGTCGCCCGAGGCGGCGGCCTATCGCGACATGATGTTCGCCCTCCCCGCCATGAAAAAATGGGGCGACGGGGCAAAAGCAGAGCTCGCTTCGGAATAAGTTGCCTTGATGCGCAGTCGCTTCTTATTCTGCAATCCAGGCAGGGTGCGGTTTACGGCATGCAGACGACCGAGTCGGAGGTGACTTTTCTATCGATGGGCGTTCGCCTTAGCGGAACCATCGAACGCCCAGGCTCGCCGCCCATCGGGACAGTTTTGTTGTTTTCGGGGTCTGGCCCGCAGGACCGTGACGAATCCATGGCAGGCCATCGGCCTTTCGCGCGGCTTTCACACGACCTCGCAGCCGCCGGATACGCCGTACTGCGCTGGGACGACCGCAGCGTCGGAGGTTCGGAAGGCGACTATCTCGCCGCATCGGCGGAGACGCTCGTTGAGGATGGAGCGAACGCGATGTCGCTCATGCGCGCGGAGACAGGCGATGCGCGTCATATTCTGATCGGTCACAGCCAGGGAACGCTGATCGCCGCGCGCACCGCAGCGGCTCATAGTGATCAAACGGCGGCGTTGATTCTGCTCGCCGGGATGGGCGCGCCGGGCCGCGAAGCCCTCCTCGATCAGCATTGCGCGATCTGCCGCGCCGAAGGCTGGGAGGAACATGAGATTGCTGCGTCACGCGACGCCAAGGCGGAAATTTTCGCCGCGCTCGCGGCGGCGCAAGGGCGCCTGGAGTCAGGCGAATCCGCAATCCTCGTTCTGAAAGACCTCGAACAGAAACTTTACCAAAGACTTCTTGGCGGTGTTCCCGTCGACAGCCTTTCCGAGAGCGAAAAGGCGGACATTGGCGCCGCCGTCGACGATCTCCTGGAGTGGGAATGGCGTTACCTTGTCACCGTTGATCCTGCGGATGATCTCGAAAAAGTCGAGTGTCCCGTGTTCGCCATGACCGGAGACAAGGACACGCAGGTTGACGCCGGCAAAAACCTTGAAGCCATCAGAACGGCCTGTTCCAATGGCCGGGCGCCCCGGGTCGACGTAAAAACGCTTGAGAACCATAACCATCTGTTTCAGGAAACGGCCTCCGGCGCGCTCTCGGCTTATGAAACGGCCGGCCCGCCTTTCTCGGACACGGCGCTGGCGGCCATCCGGCGATGGCTCGCCGCAATAAACGCCTGAACGGCGCCGCGCGCCGTTGTCGCAGGCGACGCCTTGCGCGGTTCGGCGCGAGCCTCTATCCCGTCGCCCATGCAAACACCTGAAGCCCAAGCCATTCTCGAACGCCTGATCGCGGACGCAAAAGCCGCGGGGGCCGAGGCCGCCGACGCGGTCCTGTTCCATTCCGTTTCCTCGGGCGTCTCCTGGCGCATGGGGAATCTGGAAGACGTGGAGCGGTCCGAGGCCGCCGATCTCGGCCTCCGGGTGCTGATCGGCAAGCGTCAGGCCAGCGTTTCGACCACCGACCACTCCCCCGCGGGGCTTAAAGAACTCGCCGAGCGCTGCGCCGCCATGGCGAAAGCTGCGCCGGAAGACCCCTATTGCGGTCTCGCGCCGGCCGAGCGCCTCGCCAAGGAGCCCTTCCCCCATCTCGATCTCGGCGATTTCGAGGAGCCGTCGACCGACGCTCTTAAAACCCGGGCCGCCGAATGCGAAGCCGCGGCGTTCGCCGTCAAGGGCGTTGTCAATTCGTCCGGCGCTGGCGCCAGCTATGGCGAGGGATGGAAATGGCTGATGACAAGCCACGGCTTTTTCGGCCAGTCGGGCGGATCGAACCATTCCGTTTCGGTGAGCGTCGTCGCCAAAGACGCGAACGGCATGGAGACCGATTACGACTACGATTCGAAAACCCATCTGAGCGATCTCAAAAGCGCTGAGGCCGTCGGCAAACATGCGGGCGAGCGCACGGTGCGCCGCCTCTCCCCGAAAAAGATCAAGAGCCGGACGGCCCCGGTGATCTTCGACAACCGCCTGTCGAGCTCCCTCGTCTCGCAAGTTGCGGGCGCGGTGAACGGCGCGGCGATCGCGCGCGGCGTGAGCTTCCTCAAAAACAAGATGGGCGAGAAGATTTTCGCGGACGGCATCAACATCATCGACGACCCGCACCGCCCCCGCGGCGCAGGCTCGCGTCCCTTCGACGGCGAAGGCGTCGCCAATGCGGCGATAGACCTCATCAAGGACGGCGTTCTGACCGCGTGGTTTTTGAATTCATCGCAGGCGGCGCAGCTCGGCCTAGAAACCAATGCGCGCGCGACGCGCGGAACCGGCGGCGCGCCGGGTTCGGGCGCAACCAATCTGACGCTGCAACCGGGAGCGCGGTCTTTCGAGGACTTGCTCAAAGAGGCGAAAGAAGGCCTCCTTCTCGGCGACATGTTCGGGCCGCAGGTGAACCCCAATACTGGCGACTATTCCGTCGGCTGTTCCGGCTTCTGGGTCGAGAACGGCGAAATCGCCTATCCGGTGAGCGAGATCACCATCGCCGGCAATATTCTTGAAATGTATGCAGGATTAGTTCCTGCAAGCGACCTTGAAATCCGCGGGTCCATCAACGCGCCGAGCGTGCTCGTTCCGGCGATGACCATCGCGGGCGACTAACTATAACGGAGCGTTTCATGAGCGACCAACAATTGCTGCATCTCGTCTTCGGCGGCGAGCTTGAAAATCTCGAAGAGGTGAAATTCCGCGACCTCGACAAGCTCGACATTGTCGGCGTCTATCCGAATTACGCCGCAGCGGAAAAGGCCTGGCGCGCCAAAGCGCAGCAGACCGTCGATAATGCGCATATGCGCTATTTCATTGTCCACATGCACAAGCTTCTCGACCCGGACGGCGACGGAAAGTTCTAACCTTGCAGCTATGAGCAAGGGCGTCGCTCTCAAAGACCGCATCTGTGCGGAGCTTGAAGAATACGACGGGAAATCCCCGACGATCCTTTCTGAAATCGCTGCGCGCCATGGCGGCAAGCGTTCATTTCTCGACGCCGTCATCGCCCTTTGCGCCGATAATGACGGGACCGTCGCCAATGGCGCTACATGGATCGTCAAACACCATCTGGATGAGGGCGGCGCGCTCACGCGCAAACGCACGGAGGCGCTTGTCGCTGCTTGCCCCTCCGTGACGGACTGGATGGCCCAGCTTCATATCTGCCAGAGCATATCCCGCCTGGCGCTGCCCCCGGCCCAAGCCCGCCTCCTCGCGCCGTGGCTGGAGCCGCTTCTGACCCACAAACGTCCGTTCTTGCGGGCCTGGTCCCTTGACGCCCTGTGCGCGCTGGCGGCCCTGGATGAAACAATCGCGAAACAAGCCGGACGCGCGCTCGCCGCCGCCGGCGAAGACCGGGCCGCCTCGGTCCGCGCCCGCGCGCGCAATATCAAGCTGGCGTGACCCGTTCAACGAACATGCTATGACCTTGGCATGAGCGCGCCCCTGACCCGCGAAGACTTCGAGACGCCGGAAGGCCGCAAGCGCGCCTTTCGCGAATTGATGCTGCGCGATCACGGGTTTTTGCGCACGGTCTATGACAATTCCCACGAGATCGCGCCAGGCAGGATGTGGCGCACCTACCAGCCCTCGCCGAAACATCTCGAGCGATGGGCGGCGCGCGGCGTCAAAACCGTCATCAACTTACGCGGACCGAAACCCACAGGTCAGCTTTTCCTTGAGGAAGAAGCCTGTGAACAATTGGGGCTGGCCCTCGTCAATTTCCGCGTCTATTCCCGCGAGGCCCCCTCAAAGGAAATTCTTCACGGCGCGCGCAAGCTGTTCGCCGAGATCGAATACCCGGCGATCATGCACTGCAAATCCGGCGCGGACCGCGCGGGACTCATGGCGACGTTGTTCCTGTTCTTTCACGAAGGCGTTCCGCTCGACCAAGCGCTCGATCAATTGTCGTTCAAATACGGCCATGTGAAAGCCGGCAAGACCGGCGTGATCGACGCGGCGTTAGCGCGCTATATCGCCTACGCAAAGGACAAAGGGATTTCTCTTTCAGATGTCGACGCGTTTTTCGGCTGGGTCGACCGCGACTACGACCCGGCGGAAGTGAAAGCGGCGTTCCATTCCAAAGGCTGGGGCGATTTGCTGACGGAAGTGATTTTAAGGCGGGAATAGTTAAGCCAGTTGCAGCGCCGCCTGGCGCGCATAGGCGCCTTGACGCTCCACAAGCTCATCATGGGTTCCGGTCTCGACGATGCGGCCGTTTTCCATCACCACAATCATGTCGGCGTCTTTCACCGTGGACAAACGATGCGCAATGACCAGCGTAGTCCGCCCTTTCGTTAATCGTTTCAGCGCATCCTGAATTTTCGCTTCCGACTCCGCATCGAGCGCAGACGTCGCTTCATCGAGGAGCAGGATCGGCGCGTCTTTCAGAAACGCGCGGGCAAGCGCCACGCGCTGGCGCTGACCGCCGGAGAGATTCGCGCCTCCCTCGCCCAGCACGGTGTCATAAGCGTTCGGGAGCTGCGCGATGAAGTCGTTCGCCGCGGCGTTCTCCGCCGCCTGAACGATTTCGGCGCGGGACGCGCCCGGGCGTCCGAAGGCGATGTTCTCCAGCGCCGACATGTTGAAGAGAACGGCCTCCTGCGACACCAGCGCCATGCGCGCGCGCAAGGATCGAAGCGTGACCTGCGTGATGTCTTCGCCGTCGATGAGAATGCGGCCCGATGTGGGCTCATAAAGCCGCGGCAGCAGATTCATCAGCGTCGACTTGCCCGCGCCCGACGCGCCCACCAGCGCCACCATCTTGCCCGCGGGAATGTCTAGCGACACGCCCTCCACCGCCTTGCTGTCGCCATAAGAGAACGACACATTCTCGAAGCGGATGGCGCCGGGCCCCGGCGGCAGATCGAAGGCGTCCGGCGCATTTTTAATCGACGGTTCAGCGTCGATCAGCGACAGCATCCGCTCGAAGGCGCCGAAGCCTTCCTGCATGACCGCGTTCAGCGTGCTTAGCCCCCGCGCCGGTTGCGACAGCATGCCAAGCGCGGCGAGAAACCCGGCAAAGTCGGAAAAGGCGACAGCGCCCGACGAAATCCGCTGCGCGACGACGCCGACGATCACGCCAATCGCAACCGAACCAGCGATGAAAACAACCGGTTCGTTCAAGGCGCGCGCATAGGCCATCTTCTTCAACACCGACAACCGGTCATCGAACGCGGCGCTCGCCCGTGCGCGTTCCAGCGGTTCGATCTGATAGGTCTTCACCATGCGCGCGCCGGAAACGCTTTCGCCGACCATCGCCGTCAGATCGCCAGCCTGTTCCTGCGCCTGCCGCGACGAGGCGCGCAGCACCTTGCCAATGCGCGCGACGAACAAACCCACCACTGCATAGATGCCGATAACGATGGCGAAGAGCACCGCGTCGAGCCACAGCATGGCGGCGCACAGCCCCGCAAAAGTGAGCGCGTCGCGCACGCCGTTGGAAAGGCGCGTCAAGGTTTCGCGCAGCACGGTGACGTCATTGGTGAACCGCGCCATGAACTGGCCGGAGACCTCGCTGCGCAATTGCGCGAAATCGAGCGACGTCATTTTGTCGAACATGTCGTTCTGAAGGTCCCGCAAGACCGACAATGCGACGCCGGCGTTGAGCCGGCTGATAGCGTAGAGCGCGCCGGCATAGACGAGGCCGAGCCCGGCGATGAGCGCCGGGCCGATCACCGTCACCCTGTCAAGCGACGGCGCCCCGCCGCCTTCCCCGGAAAGACCCGCAAACACCCATTTCACGCCAAAGGCGAAGCCCGCATTGATCGCCGCATAGACCGCCATGGCCGCCACAGCCAAAGCGAGCCGCGGCCAGTAGCGCGCGAGATAATCCCGCCACAACCGCCGGGCGAGCGAAACTGTCGACTGATCGGCCAAAGGGGCTCCTCTTCTTTCGGCCATTCTCGCGGGCGCCGCCGGTTGACGCAAGCTATTGACCCGGCGCGGAAAATGAGGAACCCCGAGACGATGTTGAAACGCCTTTTCAGAAGCCGCCCCGCCATGCAGGCCGCTGCGTGGCTGATCGGGGCTTATATCGGCCTCGTCTACGCGACCTCGCGCTGGACGCTGGAAGGCTACGATCACGTCGAAGCGGCGCTGAAAGACGGCAAAGGCGTCATCCTCGCCTTCTGGCACGGGCGGCTGCTGATGGCCGCCGCCGTCCGGCAACAGACCGACGCCCGCGTCTTCATGCTGATTTCGGCCCATCGCGACGGCGAGATCATCGCGCAGGGCGTCTCGCGCTTCGGGATCGAGTTTATCCGCGGCTCAGCGGCCAATCCGAAAAAGCCGGAAAAGAACAAAAGCGGCGCCTCCGCCATCGCCCAGATGGCCGCCGCCCTCAAAGAAAACGCCATTGTAGGCTTCACCCCGGACGGGCCGCGCGGTCCCGGCGAAAAGCTCAAACCCGGGGTCATCCGCCTCGCTCAGATGAGCGGCGCGCCGATCATCCCCGCCGCCTATTCCATCACCCGCGGCAAGCGCCTTTCCACCTGGGACAGGTTCCTCTTGGCCGCGCCCTTCTCAAAAGGCTATTACATAGCGGGGGCGCCCATCCATGTGCCGGCCGATGCAAGCGCCGAAACGCTGGAGCGGCTTCGCGCCGAAACCGAAGCTGCGCTCATCGCTGCAACGCGCGAGGCGGACAGGCTCGCCGGAAGAAAAACAGAAGAAGACAACGCTGGATGACGCCCGTGCGAGAACCTTTAGGCCTCAAAATCTACCGCACGGTCAGCCGCGCCGGGGCGCCGGTGGCGTCCTTCGCCCTGAAGCAACGCCTCAAGGCCGGCAAGGAAGACGAGAACCGCATCGGCGAGCGCCGCGGGGAGGCCGGCCGCCCTCGCCCTGAAGGCCCGCTCATATGGATTCACGGCGCCAGCGTCGGCGAGTCCCTTTCCGTCATTCCGCTGGTTGAGCGCCTGAAAGCCGGCCGGCCTGACTACAATTTCCTCGTCACCACGGGCACGGTGACGTCGGCGAAGCTGATGGAGGAGCGCTTGCCGCAAGGCGCGTTTCACCAGTTCATCCCGCTCGATCATCCGGACTATGTGCAGGCGTTTCTCGATCACTGGCGCCCAGATGCGGCGCTGTTTGTGGAATCGGAGTTCTGGCCGAACCTCATTCTTGCCGCGCGCGCCCGCGCGAAATTCATGGCGCTCGTCAACGGCCGCGTCTCGCCGCGCTCTTTCGAAGACTGGAAGCGCCAGCCCAACGCGATCAAATTCCTGCTCTCCTCCTTCGATCTCATCATTGCGCAGGATCCGCAAAATGCGGAACGCCTGTCGATCCTTTCAGGCCGCAGCATCGAAACCTATGGCAATCTCAAATACGCAGCGCCGCCCTTGCCCGGCGACGAGACCGCGCTTGAAAACCTTAAAAACCAGATCGGCGACCGCAAGCGCTGGCTCGCGGCGAGCACCCATCCGGGCGAGGAAGAGCCGGTCCTCAAAGCCGCGAAGATTCTGAAGAATGAATTCCCGGCGCTTCTAACCATTGTGACGCCCCGCCACCCGGCCCGCGGCGATGAAGTTGCCGGTCTGTGCGCAGCGCATGGCCTAACCTGCGCGCAACGCTCGAAAGACGATGCGATTGCGCCGGATACGGATGTTTACATCGCCGACACGCTGGGCGAACTCGGGCTTTTCTATCGCCTGTGCGAGGTGAGCTTTGTCGGCGGCAGCCTTGTGGACAAGGGCGGGCACAATCCGCTTGAACCTGCGCGGCTCGGGGCCGCCATTCTTCACGGACCCCATGTGTTCAACTTTGTCGAGACTTATCGCGAAATGCGACGCACCGGCGGCGCGGCGCTGACGCGCAATGAACGCGAAATCGCCTCCGCCATCACGCGTCTATTCGCAGATGGGAAAACCCGGGCGGCGATGACCGAGGCAGCGCGCCAGGCCGCCGAAGCCGGCGCGGAGCGCATTCTCGGCGAGGTTTGCGCCAAGATCGAGCCCGCCCTTCCGCTTGAGGCCGCCCACTGATGCGGGAACCCTGGTTCTGGCGCAGCGAGACGATTGCCGCCCGAAGCCTCCGCATGGCGCTCGCGCCCGTCGCGTCTCTCTATCAGGCCGGATACCAAACCCGCCTTGCGCTGGCGAAACCTCAACGCGCTTCCGTTCCCGTGATCTGCATCGGCAATGCGACGCTCGGCGGAACCGGCAAAACGCCTTTCGCCATGCTGGTCTCTGACATGCTGAAAGAAGAAGGCGTCAAGCCTTTCTTTCTGACGCGCGGGTTTCGCGGCGCCGAAGCAGGACCGCTTGTCGTCGATCCTGACAAACACGACGCTTGCGATGTCGGCGACGAGGCGCTGCTCCTCTCGCAACGGGCGAAGACCATCGTTGCGCGCGACCGGCCCAAAGGCGCAGCGCTTGCGGCAAAAGAAGGCGCGGATGCGATCATCATGGATGACGGGTTTCAAAACCCGTCGCTCACGAAGGACCTGTCGGTCCTGCTGATCGGCGAAGACGACAGCGGCGCGCTCTTTCCCGCCGGCCCGTTTCGCGAAAGCCTCGATCACGCAAAAGCCCGCGCGCAGATAACCGTCGCCATGGGACGAGACAAAAGCAGCGCGGATTTCCGCGCCTGGCTGGAACCCATAAACCCTGCGCCGGAACGCGTCATCGCCTTCGCCGGTATCGGCAAGCCGGAAAAGTTTTTCAAGACGCTGGAAGACGCCGGCTACGACCTGGTGCAGCGCGTCGGCTTTCCGGACCATCATATTTATACGGAAGCCGAAGAACGGTTTCTCGCCCGCGAGGGGCGGCGCGAAAAGGCGCGGCTCATCTGCACCGAAAAAGACGCGGTGAAACTAACCCCTGAGTTCCGCGCCGATGTGCTGACGCTTCCCGTTCGCATGCGCGTCGATGATCCGGCTGCATTGAAGCGCCGCCTGATGGCCGTTATCAACGAAGGCCGAAAGGGGCGCGCGGCGTGACCATGGCGCAGACCACAAGCCATATGGACGACATTCCCCTGCCCGAGCGGCGGGACCGGCCGGCGACGCTATTGCACCGGCTGGAGTTAGCGGCGGTGATCGCGCTGACCGGATTTTTCAAATTGCTCGGCGTCGATCTTGCTTCTGCGGTGGCCGGAAATTTCATGCGTCATATAGGCCCCCTCATCCGCCCGGTTTCGCGAAAAGCCGAACGGAGTCTCGAGCTCGTCTATCCCGACTGGACGAAAGCGCAGATCCGCGCCGTCACGAAAGACGTCTGGGAGAATGTGGGGCGCACGGCGGCGGAGTTTCCGCATCTGGAATATCTGCGCCAATTCGAAAGCAACGGCCGCGTCGAGATGATCGGCAAGGAAAAACTCGACGCCATCATCGCCAGCGACCAGCCGTCGATCCTTTTTGCGCCCCACTTCGCAAATTGGGAGCTGGTGCCGTCGATCCTCCACCATGCGGGGCTCGATTACAGTTTCGTCTATCGCGCCGCAAACAATCCGCTGACGGATGAATATATCATCAACCATCGCGGACGCGTGATGTCGCGCCGTCAGGTGCCGAAGGGAAAACGCGGCGGCCGGGCGCTCGTCGACGCCTTAAAAGAAGGCCGCTCCCTCGCCATGCTCGTCGACCAGAAATTGAACAGCGGTATTTCCGTTCCGTTCATGGGACTGCCCGCCATGACGGCGCCCGCGGCGGCGCGCCTCGCGCTCAAATATGATGCGCCGCTGGTCCAGATCAGTCTTGTCAGGTTAAAGGGCGCGCATTTCCGCTTCACGGTGCACGACCCGCTGGAGTTCACGCCGAGAGGCGATGTCGCCGACGACGTCGAAGCGCTGACCATTAAAATCAACGAAGCGCTGGAAGCGCAAATCCGCACCAATCCCGGCCAGTGGCTGTGGTTCCACCGCCGCTGGCCGAAAGAACTCTATTCAAAAGATCATTAGTCCATGCACATGCCGGCATAGGCGACATTGACGCCCTTCGCCGCTGCGGCGCAGGGGTTCGAATAGGTCTCGCCGTCGCAGCCGCAGACCGGCCGGTATTCCATGGTGCAGAGCTGGGGTTTCGGCCTGCACACGCCAGCCGCATCGGCGGTGTTTTTGCACGCGCCCAGTTCCATGGCGCAGTAGTCGCCTTCAGCCCCGCACTGAAATCCCGCAATGCCCCCGCACATGCCGCCGGTCTCGCCAATATCCGGCGTTGAGCCCGGCGCTTCGCCATCGTCTCCGCCCGCGTTTGCACATGCGGCCAGCAAGAAAAAGACGAAGGCCGAAAGGACACGCATCAGTCGTCGCATTCCTTGATCTGGACCTGCATGTAGTTTTTCTCCCCGATCTTGTCGATCAGTTCGAGCTGGGTCTCGAGATGGTCGATATGCTCTTCCTCGGATTCAAGAATGCGCACGAGCAGCGCGCGCGAGACGTAATCCTTGACGCTCTCGAAATAGGCGATCGCTTCCTTGTAAAGCGGATGGGCGCGATGCTCGGCCTTCAGATCGAGTTCGAGACATTCCTTCACCGACTCGCCGATATAGACCTTGTCGAGATCCTGAACATTGGGAAGGCCTTCGAGAAACAGGATGCGTTCGATGAGTTCGTCCGCATGCTTCATCTCATCGATGGATTCTTCATACTCGACTTTGGCGAGCCGCCCGAAGCCCCAGTTCTTGAACATGCGCGCATGCAGGAAATACTGGTTGACCGTCGTCAATTCCAATTTCAGGGCTTTGTTTAAATATTCGATGACTTTCTGGTCGCCTTTCATGGCGCGCGCTCTCCTGTTGATTCATTTCCGGCAGGATAGAGATCGAACACGCGCGTCCAAGGATAATCTTTGCAACCGACTCGCACTTGCGCAAAAAAATTGCGCATTGCACGCTAACGATTCTCAGATGCAGATTTTTCCAGCTTACTCAGCGGCGAGCAGCGGCGCGCTGTCGCCTTCATCGCGGGCGGCTTCGATCATCTGCGCCACATCGGGAAGACACTTGCCGCATTGCGGACGGCGCCCGCAGCGGCGGAAGACTTCGGCGACATTGCGCGCGCCATGGCTGGCGTCCGCCAATTGGCGGTCTTTCAGCGCGTTGCAGATGCACACATACATGGGTCTTCGCCGGCTTCCAGTTGCGCCGGCGCATGCCTGCCCCGGCCCATCAAAGATGGGTCAGTTAAGAATGATTGTCAATAACAAACCGTAAAGATTAGTTCCCGCCGGATGTGTCGGCTTGGGACGCTGCGACATTGGCGAGGGGGTCGAGGGTGAGCTGCGGATCCACCAGCTCCCCGTTCCATTTGAGGCTCCAGTGGAGATGAGGGCCGGTCGCCCGGCCCGTGGCGCCCACCGCCCCGATAATATCGCCCTTTTCGACCCGCTGGCCCGGCTCCACGTCGAGCCTGGACATGTGCATGAAGATAGAGAACAGCGTGTGCCCATGGTCGAGAAAGACCGCCCCGCCCTCGAAATAAAGATCGCCGTCAGCCAGCCGGACAATTCCGGGCGCCGGCGCGCGGATAGGCGTTCCCGTGGGCGCGGCGATGTCGAGGCCTGAATGGGGCCGCTTGGGCTCGCCATTGAGGATGCGCTGGGACCCGAAGACGCCGGAAATGCGGCCCGTCACCGGCCAGTCGAAGCCCACCGACCAGTCGGCAAGGCGCTGGCTCTCGGCCTGCGCGGCGGCTTTCAGCTTTGTGTCCGCCGCGATCTTGGCGAGCTGTTCTTCGGTGAACTCCGAAACCTTGGACTGGTCGAGGCCGTCGATGCGCTGCACCGGAAACTCCCGGTCCTCGATGTCGATGGAGCGGCGCTCCACCGTCCCATCGGGCAGCGTCACGACGACCAGCGCGGTGAGCGCGCTGTCGCGGCCGAAACCGAGGAGGAAGCGGCCGTCATCGTCCACCATCACGTCTTCGCCGTCGAGTTTTACCGTAGAGCCGATTTCGGTCTGGCCGAAGAGAATGCCGCCCTGCGCGAAGGATCCGTCGAGGGTGAAACGCTCCGGCGCGCCGGCGAAGACTTTCTGGCGCTCGGCGACCTCATTCATCGCTTCCATATAGTTCGCGCGCTTGGCGAGGTCTTCCTTGCCGCCGTCATCCTCGACATTGAAAACTTTGGTCGAAGGTTTTTCGGGCAGGCCTTCCGGTTCCTCCTGCGCAGCGGCGGGAAGCGCAAAAGAGGCGGCGAGGACAAACGCAAAAACGGACTTCATTTGGCGGCTCCTTTGAGACCGAACCCGATCATCGCCGCAGCGGCGTCGGCGTAAGGCTCTTGTTTGTCGACATTCCAGTAGCGAAGGGCGCGCAGGGGAATGCGCACGCCTGTGACCGCGCAAACCACATAGGCGCCGGGCTTCACGACGTGAAATTCCGCATCGTCATATTCGATGACAGCCTCGTCATCGGCGTTGAAGGATTCGAATGGATTCACCTTGCCGCTCACGCCTCATCCGATTTTCAAGGCTCCTCAATACCGCGCACGCAGGCCCCTAGTCAAAGAGCCGGGGCTGGCGCGGTTTGGCCGCTGATTTCTCTGGCTTCTTTGCGGTTTTTTGAGGACTCTTAGGCCCGCCCGCGCCGTCAAAAAGCACGCCCCTGACGCCATCGGCGAACTGGATTTCTCCCGCCGTCCCAGACGCCGCCTCCGCCGCCCGGCGGATGAGGCGGCCATCCTCGCCCCGCACCAGCGCAAAGCCCCGGTCGAGGACATTCTGATAGGAGACCGCAGCGAGGACCCGGGCCGAGGCCGCAAGGCGCGAGCGCCGGTCCACGAGGATGCGGTCGGTGCGCTCGGCGGCGCGCGACCACAACGCCGCAATTCTGTTTTCACGCACAGCGAAGGAATGGGCGAGAAGCCGCGGCGTCAGCCGCCCGCTGCACCTTGCGAGCGACGTCATGGAGGTCTCCAGTTTGCCGCGCAGCCCCGACCGCAATCCGTCCGAGGCGCGGTCGAGGCGCTGCGCCGCCGCGCCGAGAATGTCTTCGGGACGGCCGAGCCCGCGCGAGGCCGAGAGCAATGCCGAGCGCCGGGTTTCGAACATCCGCGTCACGGCGCCCGTGAAGCGGCGTTCCTTGTTCAGAACCTCGCTCAACAGATCCGCCCGCACCGGCACGGCGATTTCCGCAGCGGCGGTCGGAGTCGGCGCGCGCCGGTCGGCGACATAGTCGATGAGCGTCGTATCGGTTTCGTGTCCCACCGCGGAAATCAACGGAATCTCGCTCGCCGCCGCGGCGCGGGCCACGACTTCCTCGTTGAAGCACCAGAGGTCTTCGAGCGAACCGCCGCCGCGCGCGACGATAAGAAGGTCCGGACGCGGAACATCGCCGCCGGGCGCAATCGCGTTAAAGCCGCGAATCGCCTCGGCGATTTTTTCCTCCGCCCCTCTCCCTTGCACCAGCGTCGGCCAGACGATGACATGCCGGGGAAAGCGCTCGCGCAGGCGGTGGAGAATGTCGCGGATGACCGCGCCCGACGGAGACGTCACCACGCCGATCACCTCCGGCAGAAAGGGCAGCGGTCTTTTGCGCTCCGGCGCGAACAATCCTTCGGCGGCGAGTTTCTTCTTGCGCTCCTCAAAGAGCGCCATCAGCGCGCCGACGCCGGCGGGCTTGAGGGAATCGATGATCAGCTGATAACGCGACTGGCCGGGAAAGGTGCTCATGCGGCCGGTGGCGACCACCTCCATCCCCTGCTCGGGATTGATGGACAGCCGCGCGGCGTTGCCTTTCCACATGACACCGGAAATGACGGCTTTGTCATCTTTGAGATCGAGATAAAGATGCCCCGAGCCCGCCCGCGTGCAGCGGCCAAGCTCACCCTTGACGCGAACCAGCCCGAAAGCGTCCTCGATCGTGCGTTTGACGGCGCCCGACAGCTCCGAAACGCTATATTCGTGCAGATTGCCGATATTCCTCTCGCTCATTCTCGTGTTAAAGCATGTTTCACCGGGCGGGATAAGAGCGGCGTTTTTTGCAGCCCTCGCTGTAAGAGTTTCTTTTCAGCGCCGTTCCTTGTGTTGCAGATCACATCACAAACTCGCGCATATGCGTAGCAAGGCCCCTTGTTTTCGGGCCTCATCAGGTCGGGCGCCGATTTCGGGCTTCTCGCCCCTGACCAAAGTTAGTACCGGCATGGAGCGCGCTCGCCTAGGCAGGCCAGCCGCACCGGGGTGGAGCAAAGAAAGACGGAGAACCCTCGAAAGGGGAGAAAGAAATGATGAACAAGAAACTTCTGATCGGCGCCGCAGCCGCAGCCATCGCGCTTGGCGGTGTTGGCGTTAAAAGCCGATATTTTTCGGATGAAGCGGAAATGGCCGGAGCGCCTTTCCTGCATCCCTTGCTGATGGCGCGCGCCGCTTGCGGCGAAGAAAACGGCGCGCTGTCGAAACGCCGCGCTTTCTTCATCAAGGCGGCGAGCGCCTATGCGCAGGAGACGGAGCAGCCGGATACAAGCTCCATGCTGCGCTCCGATCTCGGCGCCATTTCCTATACGGTGACAACCTCAAAGCCGGAGGCGCAAGCCTGGTTCGATCAGGGCCTCGCCCACACCTACAATTTCAACCATGGAGAAGCGATCAACGCGTTCAAGCGCGCGCAGGAAATCGATCCCGATTGCGCCATGTGCTATTGGGGCGAATCTTTCGCCTGGGGTCCGAACATCAACGCGCCCATGAGCGACGATGCGGTGACGCCGGCCTGGGAAGCGCTGCAAAAGGCCATGTCCCTGCGCGATAAAGCGACTGCCAAGGAACAGGCGATCATCAATGCGCTGCACTACCGCTATTCCGAAGTGCAGCCCGCCGACCGGTCGAAGCTCGACAACGCCTTCGCCGACGCAATGGACGAGGTCGTGAAGAAATACCCGCAAGACGACTTCATCGCCTCACTCGCGGTGGAAGCGAACATGGACACGCAGCCCTGGGACTACTGGGCCGATGGCGGACGCACGCCGAAAGGCCGCACCGCACGCAGCATTTCTCTGCTCGACGGCGTGCTCGCCCGCAAACCGGATTGGCCTGCCGCGATCCATCTTTATATTCACATGACGGAAGCCTCGCGCGATCCATATCGCGCGCTTGAGCACGCCGACCGGCTGGGCGCGCTGACGCCCGGCCTCGGCCATCTCGTGCACATGCCGTCGCACACTTATTATGTGACCGGCAAATTCAAGGAATCGCTGGCGCAAAACATTGATGCAGTCGCGGCCGACGAAGCCTATCTCGACAGCGCCGACGCGTCGGTGATGTATGAATACGGGTATTTCACTCACAATATTCACTTCGCCCTGACCTCGGCGCAAATGGCCGGCGACGGCGCGACCGCGCTCGCCATGTCGAAAAAGCTCGATGAAAAGCTTCCGGTGGAAATGGCGGCGGCTGCGCCTTTCGTGCAGCCGATCAAGGCCGCGCCCTATTACGCCATGGTGCAGTTCTCTTCGCCTGAAGAAATTCTGGCGCTGGAAAATCCCGGCGACGCGCTGCCCTTCCTGAAAGCAACGTGGCACTACGCCCGCGGCGAAGCCTATGCGAAACTGGGCGATGCTGAGGCGGCCATGAAAGAAGCCGAAGCCATCAGCGCCATCGCCGCCGAGGCCGATCTTTCGCCACTGGTGAACGGCAATGTCCCGGCGCCGGAAGTCTTGAACATCGCCCGGCTGACGGTGCTGGCCCGCGCCAGCGCTGCGCAAGGCGACCTCGCGACCGCCATAGAAGCCATGGAAGAGGCTGCGGCCATCCAGGAAAACATTCCTTACATGGAGCCGCCCTGGTGGTATTACCCGTCGGCGCAAACGCTCGCCGGCTATCTCCTTCAGGACGGTCAGGCCGAACGCGCCGAACAGCTTTTCCTCGAAACGCTGACCGAAAGCCCCAACAACGCCTGGGTGCTGTACGGCCTTTCCGAGAGCTACAAGGCCCAGGGCGACAAGAACGCCGCGAAATACGCGACCGCGCTCTTCAAGGACGCCTGGATCGGCGGGAAGAACACCTATCCCGGCCTCGCCCAGCTTTAAACTTGCACCCAACCGCGCGGATTTGCCCCTCGCGCGGACCCTGCGATCGCTCCAAACTCCCCCACGGAGTTTGGAGCGATTGATTTATGGACGATAATCGGGGCGCGCTCTCAAGACGCACATTCTTCGCGGGGACCGGAACCGCCGCCTTCGCTGCGGCGCTCGGCCTTCCCATTCCGTTCGCGCGCTTCCTGCCCGCCGGGATCGTTCCCGTGGCGCTGGCGCAGGAAGGTCTTGAAGGGAAGGAAGGCCTGACCGTCCTCAGCGACCGGCCCTTGAACGCCGAAACGCCGGTTCATCTCCTTGACGAAAACGTCACCTCCGCCGCGCATATGTTCGTGCGCAACAACGGCCTGACGCCTGTTGTCACGGCGGAAGACGTCGCGAGCTGGACGCTGACTGTGGACGGTGAAGTGGAGACGCCGCTGACGCTGTCGATTGACGATCTGAAAAACAATTTCGAGCAGGTGACGCTGCAATTGCAGATCGAATGTGGCGGCAACGGACGCAAATTCATGACGCCCGCGGCGCGCGGCAATCAATGGACTTTCGGCGCCGTCTCCTGCGCCGACTGGACGGGCGTAAGGCTCCGCGATGTGCTGGCGCGCGCCGGTGTAAAACAGTCGGCGGTTTACACCGGCCATTACGGCGCGGACCTGCACCTCTCGGGCGATCCGGAGAAATCGCCGATCTCGCGCGGCGTTCCTCTCTCGAAAGCGCTCGAACCGCACACCCTCATCGCCTACGCCATGAACGGGGCCGACATTCCCCTCCTCAACGGTCATCCCCTGCGCCTCATCGCGCCGGGCTGGCCGGGATCGTGTTCGCAGAAATGGCTGACGCGCATAAGCTTGCGCGACCGCGAACATGACGGCGAGAAAATGACCGGCCAGTCCTATCGCGTGCCGAAATATCCCGTGGCGCCCGGAACCGAGGTTCCCGATGGGGACATGAAAGTCATTGAGTCGATGCCGGTGAAATCCATCGTCACCGCGCCGCAGACAGGCGCGCGCGTCAATACCGGCGAAGCCTTTGAAGTGCGCGGCCATGCCTGGGCCGGCGACAATGAGGTCGCCGCCATGGATGTTTCCGTCGATTTCGGCGCCACATGGGCGCGCGCCGACCTCGCCCGCCCCGCGAACCGCTATGCCTGGCAGCACTGGCGCGCAGGCGTTATGCTGCCCGAGCACGGCTATTATGAAATCTGGGCGCGCGCCACGGACGATGAAGGCCGGATGCAGCCGGCGACGCAGCCGGGATGGAATCCGCGCGGCTATCTCAACAATCTCATGCATCGCATCGCGGTGTTCGCCCTGTGACGCGCGCGCAAAATATACTGGCGCGCGTCGCTACCATCGCGGCCATGACATTATGCGTCATCTGGCTGACGGGGCTTTTCACGAAGCGGGGCGAACACCCCCCTGTCGCGCAACAATCTCACGCCACAGCGGGCGCGCCGGCTGAAGAGATGGCGCAAGCCTGGCACGGCGATATCAACTACATGCCCGCTTACGCCGCGCTCAATCCCTATGCAGCGCTTTCAGAAACCGCGGCGGCGTCCGCCTTCGATCCGGGTGACGATTATTGGGGCCTGCCGCGCTCGGAGGGATACGAAACCGTCGCCGCCTGGTGCGGCGCCTGCCACACGCTGCAGATCGTCATGCAACAGCGGCAGCCGCGCGACGGCTGGGACTATCTGCTTCACTGGATGGTGGAGAAACAGGGCATGGCCGAACCGCCCGCAGACATGCGCGCAGAAATGCTCGATTATCTGTCGAAAGAATTCGGCGGGTGATTAGTCGCCGCGATGCGCAATCGCCGACCGGAAAATCCAGTAGCCTGCCGCTGCGCCGATCAGGCCCGAGACCGCAAAAGTTCCATTCTGGATTGCAGCGCCGAGATGCATGAACGCGACGGAGGCCCATAATACCGCTTCCGAAAATGCGAAACAAACGGACGCCATCAGGACGGCAAGTGCAAGAAGCCCGGTTTTTTCGAGCATATAAACCCCAAGGAGAAACGCTGAGGATAACTGGGAATGCGTCTTTGGAAACGCCAATCACGAATTGTTTCTGTAGAAACTATTCGTCGTCATCCTCGCGGATCTGCTCGCGGATTTCATCGAGTTCTTTCTGGGTGTATTCCCCGTCCTCGCGCAGGGTCCATGACGGCTCGAACGCCTTCGGCCCGATGCCCGGCCGGTTGCCTTCAACCCCGCGCATCAGATTATCGTCGCCGGCGTCGGGCAGATTGTTGACGCTGCCCTGACTGCGCCGGAAGTCCTGCAGCGCTTCCATCTCGCCATAATCGCGCTGCTCGCGCAACGTCCTGACGACCGGTCCCGCTGTCGGCTCCGTGACGCCGCGTTCGCGGTCGCCTTTCAAAAGATCCGTCGCGCGGCTCCAGTCCTCGCCGCTCGCGCCCGGCCGCCAGCCGGAGCGGATTTCCGTGCGGCCCGCGCATTCGGCCTGCTTGTCCTCATTATCGAATTGCTCGGGACAGAAGATCGCAACGACGCCAGAGTCGCCCGGCAGGATCGCCGCCGCGCCTTCGGGCAGCTCCGCGCCATTCTCCATGCCCGGCAGCGCCACCTGCGGCAGGGTGAATGTGCGGCGGCCGAACACCGGCTCCTCGTCGAACATGTCGTCATTGGCGGGCGCTTCCTCCGCCGGTTCGGGGGGCGTCTCCTCGGCCAGCACCGGCTCCTCGGGCTCGGCGTCCTCGCCTTCTTCCTGGGCCTCGCTTTCATCGAAGCCTTCGCCCTCCTCCTCGCCGACGAACTCGTCGAGGCCGGCCATGGGATCGGCCTCGGGCTCTACGTCGAGAAGCGGCTGCTCGGCTTCAGGCTCGGGCAGGAGCGGCTCCTCCTCCGGCGCCGGCGCGATAAAATCGCCCCGCGCCGCCGGCACGGGATCTGGCATGAACGGCTCCGGGTCCTCGGCGGGCGGCGCGAATTGCGGCTCGAGATCGAGATTCAGCTCAGGTTCGGGCTCCGGTTCCTCAACGGGTTCAGGTTCCGGCTCAGGCTCCGGTTCAGGCTCCGGCTCCGGTTCTTCCGGCGCAGGCGGCTCCGGGGCCGGTTCGGGTTCAGGCTCAGGCTCTTCAACCGGTTCCGGTTCCGGCTCGGGCTCAGGTTCAGGCTCCGGTTCCGGCGTCGGCTCCAGATCGGGGTCGCGCAGATCGAGCTGGAGCGGCAGGGGCTCCACCAGCGTCACCTGGATGTAATCGCTCGGCGCATTGGGGATCCAGATCCGCACCCGCGCGAAGGTGGAAAGCAGGGTGAGCACGATGAGATTGATGGCGATGGCGAGCGCGATAGAAGCCCGCCGGCGGCGCTGATCGGTGGCGGAGAGATAATCGAGAAACCGCCCGCTCGCCCGGCCCCATGGCCCATAGAGTTTTCCCCAGGCTTTGGCCGCAGGGGCGAGCCATGAAGGCAGCCGCCCGCGCCGGGGCGGGTTTTTCTCCGCTTCTGGTGTCTTCGCCTCTTCCGTCATGCGAGAAAGAGTTGAGGGACGGGCCCGAGATCGGCAGACCGTTGATTGCCCAACCGTTGATTGCGAGGGCGCCGCCGCTTAAAGCCACGATGCGAAGCAAGGAGAACGGCCAAGTGAAAGTCCTGTTGGTTGGCGGCGGCGGCAGAGAGCATGCGCTGGGCTGGAAAATCGCGCAAAGCCCGCAATTGTCAAAGCTCTATCTGGCGCCTGGAAGCGCGGGGCTCAATCATCTTGGCGAAAAATTGTCCTTCGGAGACGGCGATATTAGGGCGATCGCTGATTTCGCCGCCGAAAACGCCGTGGACCTTGTTGTGGTGGGGCCGGAAGCGCCGCTCGCCGCCGGATTGGGCGATCTCCTCGCCGCGAAAGGCGTTCCGTGTTTCGGGCCGTCGAAACAAGCGGCGCAACTCGAATCCTCGAAAAGCTTCATGAAAGAGGTCTCGAGCGCCGCCGGCGCGCCAACAGCGGCCTATGGCCGTTTCACCGAGATTGAGCCCGCCAAAGCTTTCCTTCGCGACCAGACGGCGCCCTACGTCATCAAGGCGGACGGCCTCGCCGCCGGCAAGGGCGTCGTCATCGCCGAAACGCTGAAAGACGCCGACGCCGCAGTTGAGGACATGCTCGGCGGGCGCTTCGGCGATGCGAGCGCCGCCATTGTCATCGAGGAATTCATGCGCGGCGAGGAGGCGAGCTTCTTCGCTATCACCGACGGCGAGAACATTCTGCCCCTTATCGACGCGCAGGATCACAAGCGCGCCTATGACGGCGATGAAGGTCCGAACACCGGCGGCATGGGCGCCTATTCCCCGGCGCCGATCTTCACCGATAAAGTCCGGGAACGGACGATGAAGGAGATCGTCGAACCCGTCGTCGCGGAAATGAAAAATCGCGGAACGCCTTATGTGGGCGTGCTATATGCCGGGCTGATGATCGAGGACGAAAAACCGCGCCTTGTCGAATTCAATGCGCGCTTCGGCGACCCGGAATGCCAGATTTTGATGCGGCGGTTGAAGAGCGACCTGTTGCCGGTTCTTTTGAAGGCGGCGACGAGCAAACTCAAAAATGTCACCCTCGACTGGTCCGAAGACGCCGCGGCGCTCGTCGTGATGGCCGCGGACGGCTATCCCGGCGCCTACAAGAAAGGCTCGGAAATCAAGGGCGTCGACGCCGCGAACGCGCTTCCCGGCGTCGTTGTCTTTCACGCGGGCACGAAGGAAGAAAACGGAAAGCTCGTCGCGAATGGCGGGCGTGTCTTGAACGTCACCGCGATGGGCAAGGATATTCGCGAAGCGGTGACCCGCGCCTATGCAGGCGTTGCCGCCATCGACTGGCCGGGCGGATTTTACCGCAAGGATATCGGCTGGCGCGCGTTAGAGAGAGAGAAATGATCGCGCTTGAGGAATGGCGCAAGGCGGCGCGCAGTTTCACCTTCGCGGGCAACCGCATCGCCTATTGGGCGCCGGATGCGCCACAAGCGCACAAACCCTGGCTTCTTCTCATTCACGGCTTTCCAACCTCGTCCTGGGACTGGTCGGCCCTGTGGCTGGAGCTTGAAAAACATTTTAACCTCGCCGCGCTCGACATGCTGGGCTTCGGGCTTTCAGACAAGCCGGCGACTATCCGCTATTCGATTCTCGACCAGGCGGATCTGCAGGAAGCGCTGCTCGAACATCTGGGCGTCAGCGAGGCGCATCTTCTGGTTCATGATTACGGGAACACGGTCGGGCAGGAATTGCTCGCGCGCCAGAACGACCGAACGTTGAGTTTCGCGCTCAAATCCCTCGTCTTTCTGAATGGTGGGCTTTTCCCGGAACAGCACCGTGCGCGGCCCATTCAGAAGCTAGGCCTCTCTCCCCTCGGGCCGCTGATCGGCATGATGATGACGCGGGAAAAACTGCGCAAAAACTTCGATGAGATTTTCGGGCCGGACACAAAAGCCAGCGACGCGGAAATCGACGGCCACTGGGCGCTGATCAACGAGAACAACGGCCGGCGCGTCTTTCACAAGCTCCTGGAATATATCCCCGAGCGAAAAGTGATGCGCTCGCGCTGGGTCGGCGCGCTAAAAAACGCGACGGTTCCTTTGCGCCTCATTGACGGCGGCGCCGATCCGGTCTCCGGCAGGCATCTCTACGATTATTATCTGACCGAAGTGCCAAACGCAGACGCCGTGCTCTTCAAAGACATCGGCCATTACCCGCAAACCGAAGCGCCGGCGCGCGTTCTCTCGGCTTTTTTCGAGTTCCACCGCAAATTAAGGACTGTTCCCGCATGACTGCGTTCTTTTCGATCTTCATCACCGTTTTCCTCGCCGAGCTTGGCGACAAGACCCAGCTCGCCACGGTCCTTTTCGCCAGCGACGGCGGCAAGTCGAAGCTGATGGTGTTCGCGGCCGCCGCCCTCGCCCTGGTCGCCTCGACAGGGCTTGCCGTGCTCGCGGGCGCGGCCGCCGACAAATGGCTTTCGGCGCTGCCATTGAAGCTTATCGCCGGCGCAGGATTTGTTATTATCGGCGCCCTCATGATGCTCGACCATTTCCGGGCCGCATAAGACCAAAAAGGATTGCCATGACCGACGCCGCGGACTTCACCGGATTCGCCGACACGCCGGAGCATCTGAAATTCGATGAAGCCGCGCTTGACGCCTATATGCGCGAGAATGTCGAGGATTATGTCGGTCCCTTAAGCGTAAAGAAATTCAAGGGCGGCCAGTCGAACCCGACTTACCTCATCACGACGCCGGCGAAGAAATATGTCCTGCGCCGCAAGCCGCCGGGAAAGCTTCTCCCCTCCGCGCACGCTGTCGACCGCGAATACCGGGTGATGTCGGCCCTCGGGAAGGAAAACTTCCCTGTGCCGAAAACCTACGCGCTCTGCGAAGACGAGAGCGTCGTCGGGACGGCGTTTTTCATCATGGATTTCGTCGACGGCCGCATCTTCTGGGACGCCAGCCTGCCGGACGTCGACAAGGAAAAGCGCAAACCGCTTTATCACGCGCTGATCGACACGCTCGCCGACCTGCACAATATCGACTACCAGAAGATCGGCCTCAACGATTATGGCAAGCCGGGCAATTATTTCGAACGCCAGATCGGCCGCTGGTCGAAACAATATGAAGCGGCGGAGACATCGACCATCGAAGCGATGAACAATCTCATGAAGTGGCTGCCCACCGCCATTCCGTCCGATGACGCCACCTCGATTGTTCATGGCGACTACCGCTTCGATAATGCGATCATCCACCCGACCGAACCGAAAGTGCTGGCCATGCTCGACTGGGAATTGTCGACGCTGGGCCACCCCCTCGCCGACTTCACCTATTTCCTGATGGTCTGGCACATGCCGGCAAGCGTGCGCGGGGGCCTCCTTGGCGCCGATCTCGACGCGCTCGGCATTCCGACCGTCGTCGAAGCGGTGGCGCGATACTCGAAACGGACGGGGCGCGACGGAATTCCCGATGTCAATTTCTGCCTCGCTTACAACATGTTCCGTCTCGCCTCGATCATTCAGGGCGTTTACGCGCGCTCGCTGCAGGGCAACGCCTCCTCCCCCGCTGCGAAACAGATGGGCGCGCAAGTGCAGCCGCTCGCTGCGCTCGCCTGGAGTTTCGCGGTGAAGGCGGGGGCGTAACTACAGTCTGATGACGATCCCGACTCTGCAAACAGACCGGCTGACCTTGCGCGCGCCGTCGAAAGACGACTTTTCCATCTATCATGATTTTTATGCGGATGAAGACGCATCCGCCGCCTATGGCGGTCCTTTGCCGGCGCATCTGGCGTTCAGAAAACTCGCCGCCGATCTCGGGCACTGGCCATTGCGCGGCTACGGCATGTGGTCGCTAGAGGAGCGCGATAGCGGCGAGATGATCGGCGGCGCCGGGCTTGTCTGGCCGGAGGGCTGGCCGCGTTCTGAACTGACCTGGTGGATCATCCCCTCGGCGCGCCGCAAGGGCTATGCGCTCGAAGCCTCGCGCGCCGTCATCGCCTACGCCTATGACAAACTGAACTGGGCGCAGGTCGAGACCCATATGAATGACGACAATGACGCCGCCCGAAAGCTGGCGCTCAAACTGGGCGGCAAGGTCATCGCCCGGGAACAATTTCCTGACAACCACACAAGAGACGTTTATCATCTGCCCCCAGAGTAGTAGCGGGCGGGCTCAATGCAAAACGAACTCATCCTGACCCTCGGTCATCTCGGCGTCATCGCTGCGTTGGGGCTCGTCGGCGCTCTTCTCTTCCGAAAGAGCTTCAACGCCGGATGGTTCCTCGGCGCGCTCCTCCTTTACGCTCTCTATAATTTCCTGCTGACCCGCGGTTTCTACGCGATTCCGAACTGGCCCGAAGGCGCGGACTGGAACTGGCTCGGAAAGATCGCGTCGTTCACCGGCATGCTGGTTATCGCGGCGCTGCCGATGTTCGGCTTCAAGCGCGTCGGACTAACGCTGAAACAAAATCCGGGATCGATTTCCGCCTATATCCTTTTCGCCGCGCTTTCGGCGCTCTTTTTCTATTTCGCAATTTCGGGCGCAGACGGCGAACCCGACACTCTAGAAACCATCGCCTTTCAGTGGACCATGCCGGGGCTTGATGAAGAACTGTTCTTCCGCGGCGTGTTGCTGCTCGCCATGAACGAGGCGTTCAGAAAGGCCGCCAACATTCTCGGCGCACCGATCACCTGGGGCGGTCTTCTGACATGCGTTTTGTTTGGCCTCGTTCACGGCATGGATTACGGCGCGGAAGGATTTTCCTTCGACGCCATGATGTTCGCCGTCACCGGCGGGCCGTCGCTCTTGCTGTTGTGGATCCGCGAGAAAACCGGAAGCCTGCTCTTGCCGATCCTCGCCCACAACATCGCGAATGGCGCATCGACGCTGTTCTAGGGCTTAAGCAGCGCCACCAACAATACGACAATCAACACCGCCCATCCGGTCATGATCGCAATCGGCGCGGCGATGACGCCAATGGCCGACAGCATCACAGACAGAAACCCCAGATGCGCGACCGCGGCGGCGACTTGTCCGGTGAGCGCCCATCCTGCGCGTCCGCGCGCAAGCACGGCCGACTCGAGCCCGAGCGAAGCGATCTGAAACAACTGCGCAAAGGCCATCAGCGCAATCAGCGGCGCGGCGGCGAGAAACTCCTCTCCCCCGATCCCGACGGCCAGATGACGGCGCAACAGGAAATACAGCCCCACAATCGGAAGCGCGATGAGGATCGCCGTTCCGATGGACTGGAACGCGACCTTCGCCATTTTGTGACGGCCTTCCTCCGCTTCGATCTTCGAAAGCTCCGGAAAGCTCGCCTGATTGAACATGGTGACGGGCTGCGCCAACACATTGGCGAGATTGTAGGCGATGCGGAAGAGCGCCGCCGCGGCCGGGCCCAACACGCCGCCGACAATCAGCAGGGGCACGTTATTGTGCATGAGATCGATGGAGCTCGAAAAATTCGTCTTGATCATGAAGGGGAGCCAGGCGCCGTCCGCCTTGCGCTCAGCCTTGCCGAAGAGTTTCGGCGTCAGGTTTTTCTGTTGCAGTTCGCGCCAGCCGAGAATCCACAGGCTCGCCCCGTGCACGAACACGCTGGCGATCCAGACGATGAGAAAGGCGCCGACGCTCGCCTCCGTCAGCCACAATATGATCGCGCCGACAAAACGAATGAGCGGCATCAGCGTCAGTTGCCAGCCGAGCAGTTTGAACTTGTCGTAAAGCCGCAGAACGCCCGTCGGCGTCGCGGCGATCAGGAACGGCGTCGCGAAACAATAGACGGTGATCAGCCCGCGAATGTCGTCGGACCATTGGAACCATCGCGCCGCGAGCGGCGCTGCCGCAAGAGCGATAACGACGGACGCAACGCCGCTCAAAAGATCGAGGCGGATCGTGTAGCGCATGAGATCCCTGAATCGCGCCTCGTCCCCATCGCGGATCATGGGCGACCCGAACCGGATCACCGCCTGCCAGGACTGGAACCGGGCGACCCCCGCGATCACTGTGGCATAAGCGTGGGCGAGAACGAGGGCGCCCATGCCCTCCGGCCCGAGCCCGCGCGCGGCGATGGCGAGATAGGCAAGGCTCAAAATCCCGCCCGCCGCCTTGCCGGAAAGGAGCTTGCCGGCGTTCGCCATGATGCGGCGCACCGGCCCGCCTTGCCGTTTTTCCTTGTCGCTGGCCGTCATCGCCCTTCCCGTTTTCAAAGCTCCGTGAAATAGGGGTTGTTTGGCCCGGTTTTCAATCGCGCTGCGCCGCCGTTTGCCGGCTCATTGCCTCCGTGATCGTCATCGCTTATGGGTCACGCAAGGGGACCGGGCGCGAAGACCAGTAATTCATGAGTGGCGGGCAGCAGAAGAAGTATCATTTCGTCATCATGGCCGCACAGCGCGCCGGGGTGGTTAATCCGCTGGCCGAAGCGGCCTGCGTCAGCCACAAGTGCCTTGTCGAAATCGACGGAAAATCGCTGATCGAGCGCACCCTGACGGAAATCCTCGCAAGCGGCCTCGCCCGCCGAATAAGCGTTTCCATTGAGGACATCGCGCCCCTGACAAGCGACAGCTATGTGCGCGGCCTGATGGATGCGGGGCTGGTCCGCTTCGTTAAATCAACGGGCAACCTTTTTGACAGCGTCGCGGCGGCGCTCGCCGATGACGACGACCTTCCCGCCATCATCACGACAGCCGACAATGTGCTGTTCCGGGGCGAAATGTACCGCTATTTCGCTGAGCGCGCTGAACAGCATGACGCCTCCGCAGCGCTGTGCAGCAAGGAAACGCTCGCCTCCAAATATCCGGAAGGACAGCCGCGCTTCCACCGCTTCCGCGACGGACAATACACAAACTGCAACACTTTTGGGATCATGAACCGCAAGGCGGTAAACGCGGCGGAGATCTTCCGGGGCGGCGGCCAGTTTCTCAAAGCCTCGCCCTTGCGCGCAGTGATAACTTTCGGCCTGTTGAACGCTATCGGCTACAGAAACGGCTGGTTCACGCTTGAAGGCGCCTTCAGGAGACTGAGCCGGAAGTTCCATGCCGACATCGGCGTGGTCGACATGCCCTTCCCCGAAGCGCCCATCGACGTTGATAATGAGAAAACGCTCGCAATCGCAAGCCGGATCATCGCCGGAAGAAAAGCCGCAACGCGCGCGTAAGCGGGGATCGGCATGGCGCTGGCCTTGTTCGCGGCTTGTCGAGACCAATGCCTTTTTAGAAAACCAGACAACAAAAAAGCCGGCCTTTGGCCGGCTTTTCCGTTCAGTTAAACGCTTAGCGCGTTAGGCCGTTTTACGGCGGCGCGAAGCGAAGCCGAGGCCGGCGAGGCCGGACAGCAGCAGCGGAAGCGCGGCCGGAACCGGAACGTCGCTGACTTCCATCGTCGCGATGGTGAAGCCGGCGCCTTCGGTGATGGCGATCAGAACAAAGTCTGTGCCCGTGCCGAGCAGGCCAATCACGTCAATGGCTGCGCCGAGGACGATCGTTTGAATGAATGCGCCGTCGATATAGAGATCGAACGCGCCGCAATCGCCTTCAGTAGCCGGCGTCGTGCAGTTGGTGTCGCCGCCGCGGTTAAATTCGACGTTCGTCACCGTGTATTCCTGATCGAACACGAAGCGAATAGCTTCGCCTGAATCGAACTGGGTCTGGTCGTCAGAAGTGTTGTTTTCAGACCAGGCGCCGAGGCCGGAGTCGGCCGGATTGATGTCCTGGATAAGGCGCGTTGCGTAGTTGTCGCTGACATCGTCAATGCCGCCAACGCCGGCATAAGCCGTAACCGTTACGTTCACGCCGTCTTTCGAGTAATCAAAACCTTCTGCATGGTCGATCGTGCAGAGGTCGTTGCTGACGCCGCCAGAGGTGGCGCAAGTGCTGTTGACGTTGCCGACATTGTCAGGCGTCACGTTGAGGCCGTCGCCTTTAAACACGAAAAGGGCTGCGTTCGCCGGCGCCGCCATAAAGCCTGCCGCAACAATGGCGGCAGCAAGATAGCGAAGGGTTTTCATGGTGTAGTCCCCCACTCAAAACTAAATAATCCGGGATACGCCGGAAGCGCATCGTTAAACGTTTTTTAACGATGGCCCAAATCTCCCAATTTTATGCAAATTGTCAATTCAAATAGGACGGGTTAACCGAAAAAAAATACCGCAGCGCAACACACTAGAGCAATTAACAAAAACAATTCCCTCATAGCGTGTATTTCTCAGAGCTGTTAACCATAACCCTCTGCAATAAAGGGAGTTTCCGGCCTGAGCCGCCCCGGCCGTCAATTCCGATTCGCGCCCTCAGATTGCAGTTGGCGGAGGGCGCGGATAGACCTTTTGTGCACTGCATCCGCTTGCCCTTTCACTTCTGCATGAGGAGCCCGTCCATGTCACGATCCGCCGCCCTTATTGCCGCACTTTGTGCGTCTTTTTTGGCCGCCTGCGCCCGCGACGGCGCCCCTCCCGCCGCCAGCGCTCCCGCCCCGGTCACGATCTTTACGGGCGGCCCGGTTTATACGGGGGTTGAGGGCGCCGGCCCCGCAGAGGCGGTGGCGGTTTCGGATGGCGTCATCCTGGCGGTTGGGACCCGCGATCTGGTGGTGGCGAGCGCCGGTGAGAGCCCGCAGATCGTCGATCTGGACGGCGCGGCTCTCTATCCCGGCTTCACGGACGCCCATGCACACCTTCTTGGCATTGGCATGCGCGAGCTGACGCTCAATCTGGAAGACGTCAGCTCGATTGCGGAACTCGTTTCAATCGTTGAAGCGAATGTTCAGCACACGGGCGAAACCGAAACGATTTACGGCCGGGGATGGATCGAAACCGCCTGGCCGGAAGAGCGGATGCCGACGCGCGACGATCTCGACCCCGTGAGCCCGGACAATCCCGTCATTCTCATCCGCGCCGACGGCCATGCGCTGGTCGCCAATTCCGCCGCGCTCGACGCCGCGGGCATTGACGATGAAACGCCCGACCCCGATGGCGGCAAGATCGAACGCTACGACGCAGGACGGGCCACGGGCATTCTCATCGACAATGCGCAAGGACTTGTGCGCGAACTTCTTGGCGAGACCAGCGACGCCAAAAAGCGTGACGCCTATGCAAAGGCGTCGGCGGTTTACACCGCCTATGGCTGGACCGGCATTCACGCCATGTCCGTGGATCCGCAAAATGTCGCCATGATCGAAGACCTGTCCGATGAGGACGCGATCAAACTGAGGGTTTATAATTCCATCGATCAGAGCGGGCTCGACGCGCTGATCGACAGCGGCCCGCGCATGAGCGCCGACGGGCATGTGACAACCCGCGCCATCAAGCTCTATATGGACGGCGCGCTCGGCTCGCGCGGCGCGGCACTCATAGCGCCTTATTCCGACCGTCCTGATACGAGCGGGCTCCTCTTGATGAAAAAGGAAGAGGCGGTCCCGATGCTTGAAAAGGCTCTGGAGGCCGGGATCCAAGTCAACACGCATGCGATTGGCGACCGCGGCAACAAGCTGCTCCTTGACTGGTACGAAGAGGTCTTCGCCGCGCATCCCGACAAAACTGACGTCCGCTGGCGCGATGAGCATACGCAAATTCTGCGTACGGAGGATATTCCGCGTTATGCGGCGCTGGGCGTCATCGCCTCCATGCAGCCCTCGCACGCCATCGGCGATCTTTATTTCGCCCCGGACCGGCTTGGTCCCGACCGGCTCGCCGGCGCCTACGCCTGGCGCGCGCTCATCGACGCGGGCGCGATCATCGCCGGCGGCTCCGACGCGCCCGTGGAGCGCGGCGATCCCTTGATCGAATTCTACGCCGCCGTCGCGCGGCGCGGCCTTGACGGCTATCAGGACGCAAACTGGCGGCCCGATCAGGCGGTGACGCGCGAGGAGGCTCTCAAGATGTTTACGGTCTGGCCGGCCTACGCCGCCTTTCAGGAAAACATGCTCGGCACGATCGAACCGGGCAAGCAGGCCGACTTCACCGTGTTTTCGAAAGACATCATGACAATTCCCGAAGAAGACATTCTAACCGCGAAATCGGTGATGACCGTTGTCGAGGGCGAGATCGTTTTTCAGGCCGAGTGATCGGATACGTCAGACTCGTGCGAGAACCAGCCGCGTCCAGGTCACGCCGTTATCCTGATTGGCCTTCCACAGCGACCCGTGACGCGCGCTGAAGACCGGCGAGAAACCATAGGGCGCGGCCAGCGCCTCGGTTTCCTCGCCGCTGACCTCGAACATGCGCCTGCCCGGCGGAACCGGCCCGTGACGCAAAAGGAAAAAGATTTTCGCGCCGGGCGTGGCGAGCCGGGAAAGCTCCTTCATGCCCGCGGCGCGTTCGTCCGCATCGAGATGCATCCATACCGCCGTCAGCATGATGATGTCGAATGCGGCGCTGCGCTCCTTTAACTGCGCCAGCGACGGCAGGCTGTCGCCGATCCATTCTATCGCCGAATCGGGATGCAGAGACATGGCAGGGATGCGCAATTCGTCGGTGGGCTCCACCGCCGTCACTTGATGTCCCTGCTTCGCAAAGACCGCCGCGTCCCGGCCGGTTCCCGAGCCGATCTCGAGTATGCGCGTAGGCCTTTCCGGCAGCAGGTGCAGCACAGGCGCATGCACCTCCTCAAAGGCAAGCGCCTCATAACGCTGGAGAAGATCCTCCGCCTCGCTTGCATATCCGGCGTTGCTTTTAAGGCCCGTCACGGCGCCTCTCTTCTTTCCCGTTATCCGTCTTTGCATTGCATTTGCAGGAGAGGCTTCTCCTCCCCATATTCCTTATCATGACGTTCTGGCTGTTTTTGATTTTCCTGCTGCTGGCCGTCTTCGTCTTCTGGAACATCTGGGTCGCCATGCGCTCGCTCGACGATGACGACAACGATAGCTGGTAAGGCCGGACACGGCAGAGAAGTTGACCGGCGCTTTCACAAAAAGCGGCGTCGACGATCTATGTCGCGAACACCTGGCCCATATCGTCGAAATATTTGAACTCCAGCGCATTGCCAGCCGGGTCGAGGAGAAAGAACGTCCCCTGCTCGCCCGGCTCGCCCTTGAAGCGCACATAAGGCTCGATCACGAAATCGACGCCCGCTCCGGTCAGCTTGTCGGCGAGCGCCCGCCAGGCCGCGCCGTCAAGGATGACGCCGAA
This sequence comes from Hyphococcus sp., assembly GCF_965267305.1. Taxonomy (GTDB): domain Bacteria; phylum Pseudomonadota; class Alphaproteobacteria; order Caulobacterales; family Parvularculaceae; genus Hyphococcus. The sequence continues at coordinate 1,692,721 of NZ_OZ253945.1, forward strand.
ATGCTTCACCGGCACCTTCTTGCCATCGACCTCGTTGGCGGCGGCGCGTCCGCATTCCTCAGGAGCCAGATGCGTCACCAGTTGGTGGCCGAAAAAGTCGAAATCGATCCAGTTCTCCGAGCGCCGCCCCCGGGGACAGCCAAAGAGATCGCCGTAAAACGCCTCGGCTGCGACAAGATCGTCAACCGGGATTGCAAGGTGGAACAAGGGCGCGGCCATGATTATATCGCTCCTGACTTCGTGATGAGCCTTATACGGCTCCGCCGCAGGAATGGCCAAGAACCCGCCCGGAGAAACGCATGAGCGAAAAATTCAAGGTTTTGAGCGACCGGTTCTGGGTCGCGCCGCAGATCGCCCCGGCCGACGCCGCGGAGGCCGCAAAAGAAGGCGTGACGCTGATCGTCAACAACCGGCCCGATGGCGAGGCGCCGGGTCAGCCCAAAAGCGCGGAGATCGCCAAGGCGGCGGCCGATGCAGGCCTTGCCTATGTTCACATTCCCGTGGACGGAAGCGGGATTTCACCGGGCCATATTTCCGCCCTTAAAAAAGCGCTAGAAGAAAACAAAGACGGCAAGGTTCTCGCCTTCTGCCGTTCCGGGACCCGGTCGACGATCCTGCGCGCTTATCTGCAGGCGTCGGAAGGCCGCGCGCCGGAAGACATCATCGCCGAAGCGGCGGCGGCCGGGTATGACATCTCCGGCCACGCTCCGGCGCTCCGGGCGCTCAGCAGCGCCGCCTAGAGAAACAAGGAATACGCCTCGGAATGTATGGTTTAGTGTTGTTGCTGGCGATTGCGGCGCAAAGCGCCGATCCTTACGCGCCTCCCGAGATCAGAAAATACTCCGAATGCACCTGCCCTGCCGATGCGTCGCATGAGGTGACGCTCAGCGGCTATGTGGTGGATGCGAAAATCATCCTCGGCGCAGATCGGCGTTCCGTCGAGGATCGCATGGCGACGATCTTCGATGTGAAATCGTCCAGCGACGCATCTGTCTCCGGGCGGACCGCCGTCTGGCACAATATCGACGAAGATGCGTGCGGCGTTTCGTTCGACTACGGAAAAAAATATACGGTCTATGCACGCCGGGACGATGACGGCGAACTTGAAACCGATAGCTGCCTGATGGGCGGCTAATCCGTTTTCTTCTATTTTCTAATAGTGAATGATGATGCGCGCGCTGGCCGCCGCCGTAGGAATGACGACGGTTTCCGTCAGGGTCACGCCGCAGCGCAGCACGGCCATGTCGCGGCCGTCTTCGTCCGTGGCGCGGCCGTCCCGCCCCTCGCCGCAATCGAGGAAACTGCCGCGCTCTTTTTCGACCACATAAAGATAGTTCGGCGGCGCCGACACATAGGCCCGGTCCGTAATGCCGCCGGAGCCTTCGCCAATAGATACTGCGCCGGCGCTTGGAACCGCAAGCTCCTCCGCCGAGACAGGCGAAGTTAACGCGGCCGCGAGAGCTGCAGCGATCAGATTAACGGTTTGTTTACGAACGGCACACATGCGCGCCCCGTCGCAAAAGCCGCGCCGTTCACCGCAATCCAAGGAAATCCGCGCCTCACAGCCATTTTATTTCCTTGTCATCGCCCAAAAAGCCATGTTCATTGCCGGCGGCGGGGATGTTCGGGGCGGAACACGATGTCGATTTTGGGCGACTTTAAAATTAACGGTAATCAGCTTGTCGCCGTGGAAACGGGCGCACAGATTCCATTGAACGCAGGGTTTGCGCGGGATGCTCTGCGCATCGCGAGCTTCGTCTGGCTCGTGAACGCGCTGCGCGCGACGCGAATCATGCGCGGACGCGAACCGCGCGCGAAAATCTCCTTCTTTCCGAAGAAGCCGCGCTCCTATTACGCGATCTGGCCGGTGTGCCAGCTTGCGGATGTGAAGATCGTCGACGACCCCGGCGAGGCCGACCTTCACTTCTATTTCGAGGACAGGGAATTCCTGACCGCGCCGCGCCTCGCCCCCACCGCGAAGCCCGCCTTCAATGTGGATTGCTTCGACATCAGGAAAAGCGTTGTCGCGCGAATCTTTGAAGAGACCTTCGGCTACAGCCTCGCTGTCGACCCCACGCGCCATGAAGGCGCGATGGTCGAAAAATCCGAACTTAACGGCAAGCATGACGGCCGCAAGATCGAAGGACCGATCGCCGCGCCGAAACCAGGCCATGTCTATCAGCGCATCATCGAGAACACCTTCGACGGCCGGGAACATGTGGACATCAGGACGCCCATCGTCGGGTGCAAGACGACGCCTTATGTGTTTTTGAAAAAGCGCACGCGGGACCTGCGTTTCACCAATGATAATCACCGCGTCGATCTGGCGCCGATCGACGCCATGCTGTCCCGCGATGAACAGGAAAAGATCGCCGCCTTCGCCGCGGCCATGCATCTCGATTATGGCGGGCTCGACATCCTGCGCGACCGCCATGACGGGCGCATCTATATCGTCGACGCCAACAAGACCGATATGGGCCCGCCGGCCGCCATGCGCGCCCAGGACAAGCTTACCGCCATGCGGGCGCTCGCCGAGGCTTTCGCCGCCGCCATCGATGCAAAGCTCGCGGAAGCGCGCTGACCCCCTTCGCCTTTTGCGTCAGATCGGATTAAAGAAGCCCATGGCTTCGATCCCCTTCGTCAAGGATATTCACTTCACGCCCGGCGTTCCCGACCGCCTCGCGCCCGGCGTCCGGCGTGTGATCGCCAACAATCCGGGGCCGTTCACCTATACGGGGAGCGGAACCTACATCATTGGCGAAGGTGAGGTCGCAATCATCGATCCCGGCCCCGATGACGACGCCCATCTTGAAGCGGTGTTGAAAGCGCTCAAGGGCGAGCGCGTCACGCACATTCTCATCACCCACACCCACCGCGACCATTGCGGCCTTGCGATGAAATTCGCGGAAGCGACCGGCGCGCCGCTCCTCGGTTTCGGCGCGCATCCGGTGCGGGAAAAGAAAGACGACGCCCCGGCGCTCGATGAAGGCGCGGATTATTCTTATGCGCCGGATGAAATCATCGGCGACGGCGCGGTGATCGAGGGCCCGAATTGGCGCATCGAAGCCGTGCACACGCCGGGGCATCTATCGAACCACCTGTGTTTCGCGTTACCGGAACAAAAAGCGCTCTTCACCGGCGATCACATGATGGGCTGGGCGACGACCGTCGTCGCGCCGCCCGACGGCGACATGACCGCCTATCTCGACAGTCTCGACAGGCTCCTCGCCCGCGATGACGAGATTTATTTTCCGACCCATGGCGCGCCCATCGCCAATCCGAAACGCTTCGTGCGCGCGGTCAGAACGCATCGCCTGATGCGCGACGCGCAGATCCTCGACCAGCTCAAAAAGGGGCGCGACAATATCAAGGACATCACCGCCGCCATGTATTCGGATGTCGACAAGCGCCTGCACGGCGCGGCGGCGCTGAATGTGCTCGCGCATCTGATCCGGCTGGTCCGGAACGGCGCCGTCATCTGCGACGGCGAACCGGGGATGAAAGCAACCTACCGACTATCAGACTAGGATCGCGCCTCGTCCTTTTGGCGCAGCAAGCCCTGCAATTTGCGCGGCGGCGCGCTGGCCGCTGCGATAGGCGCCGGAAACATTGCAGACATCATCGTCCGGCACGATGGCTTCGCCAGCGAGAAACAGCGTATCGTCAACAGGCCGGGCCAGAACATCGTCTTCATCAAGGCGCGCGCCTGGCTTTCGGTGCGAATAAGACCCTTCCGCCAGTGGATCCGACGCCCAGCGGGTTGCGACAACACTCTCAGGCTCCGGCAGCTTGCGGCCAAGCGCCCTTTCGAAATCGCGATGCAGCCGCCCGGCGGCTTCTTCGTCGCTCATCGCTTCCAGTTGCCGAGAGACCGCGCCGCCGGTAAGCGCAAGCAAAAGCGGCGCGCCGGAATAGGCCGCATGATTTGCGATAATCGACGGCAGCTCGCCGCCGGCCAGCACGAAATATTCCCGGTCCGCCGGCCAGGATGCGGATGGATAAGACAGGGCGATCTTGTTCAGCAACGCCATCCCGATCCGGTTTAGGGCCGCGCGCGCATCCTCCGGCAAGCCAGGCGTCAACTTGATCGCCTGGCGCTTCAAGAGCCCTGCGGAAACGGTGAGGACGACCGCCGCCGCCTCGATGTCGCCCTTGTCCGTTGCGACCCGCGCTGCGCCGCGACGCCACTCGATTTCTCTCACCTGCGTGGACAGGCGCACAGGGATATCCTGTGCAAGATATTCGGCGAATGCTTGCATGCCGCCAGTCATGAACCATTCGTGATTTGGCAACGCTTCGCCGCCGAGAAAGAGAGACTCCATCGCCTCTTCATGCAGAGGAACCGCATATTGGGTTTCAAGAATGATGCGGTAGGCGTCGCCGCTAAGTGAATCGACTTTGCCTGCAACCACCGCGTCCCAGACGTCGCCGATGCTGCGCCCGGACGCGCCGCCGCCAAGACGCCAGCGCAAGTACGGCCAGAAGAGATGCGCCTCGAGCCGATCGGAAATATCGAGTTCGTCATAAACATCTGTGATCGGTTTTTTCTCGACAACCGGTCCCGAGAGACCGAACACATCCACATTGTCATAGTCGGAAATATTAAACGGAACGCCGCTTTCGCGGGCGAGGCCGGCCAATGCGTTTTCCGCCCCGAAATGCAGCCATGACGCGCCGAGATCGACCGGCGCGGGCGTTGCCTTCGTTGTCCACGCGCGCCCGCCCACGCGGCTGCGGGCGTCGACAATTTCAACGTCGTAACCGGCTTTCAACAACACGCGCGCAGCGCCAATCCCGGCGAAACCGGCGCCGACGATCAAGACCTTCGCGCCAGGCTCAACCCGCGGCCGGGCGGCGCAACCGCCGCCGAGCGCCGCGGCGCCGGACCCCAGTAAAAAATGACGCCGGCTTGTCGCCATGATCCGCATCTCCCTCGATTTAAGCTAACCTGTCATATGACAGGTACGCTAATCTGTCAATTGACAGACAACGCGATTTGAGAAAAGCCGTAGGAGATGGCGAAAACGAAGAAATCAGGCGCCCCGGACCGCAAGGCGGAGATCATCCGTGAAGCCCGCATGCTTATGGTCGAACAAGGATATGGGGCTTTAAGTTTGCGTGCTGTTGCGGAGCGCGTGGGGATCAAGCTTGCCTCCCTGCAATATCATGTGCCCACAAAATCCGCCCTTCTGTCGCTTCTGGTGGAAGACGCCGTGGCGCAATATCGTTCGGCGCTGACCGGCTTTTCGGAAGACCGGGGCAATGTAGAGGAAACATTCGATGAGGCGATGGCGTGGCTGCTCACGCCGTCGCGGGAATGGAATGAGCTGGCGAAGTTTGAGATTCAATTCTGGGCGCTCGCTTTTGTCGACGAGACAGCCGCCGCCGCGCTTGATGAATATCTCAGCCTTTATCGCGAGTTTCTCGCCGATCTGATCCGGCGGCTTAATCCGGATCTGTCAAAAGCACAGGCCGGACGGCGCGCCATCGCGCTTGCCAGCCTGCTTGAAGGATCGATGTTGTTTTACGGCCCGCGGCCGGCAGGCGCATCGCCGCCGCGCAGCGCTCTCAACGATCTCATTGCCGCGGCGCGCGCCATTGCGCTTTCGCGTTGATCGTTATCCCGAAAACGAAAAAGCCCCTGCGCAAGGCAGGGGCCTTTTATATCGAAGCGGCGAAAGACTATTTATTCGCCTTGTCGTATTTCTTGCTGAATTTCTGCCAGTCTGCGACCATGTCGGTTTCCATTTTCACGGTCTTGTTGAACTCTTTCAGCGCCGCCTCGCGATGATCGACTTCGTTTTCTTCATTGTCGGCGATCGCATTCAGGCATTCGCGATACTCGTTGAGCGCGCCTTGGAAGCCTTTGATCTCTTCAATCGTCGCCGCGCGGTCATCCGCCGTCGCGTCGCTCGGATCGGGCATCTCGGGGGCATCCACCATCAGGATGCAGTCGCCGAACTGCGCCACGGGCTCTGGCGGCTCGGTCAGCGCTTCTTCCACTTCTTCTTGCGCGAACGCTGCGCCTGCGAGCGCAACGCCCGCCGCCGCCATCGATATCAACCATTTAGCCATAGTGTTCAGTCTCCTTCCCTGCCTGCCCGGCCCACATGAATTCGCGGGGGACCTTAAACGCAAATCCGCCGCCAGATCAAATTCCCGCGTCTTAAACAACTTTCATGTCGGCAAAGTTCGCCCCGTCATTAGGCGCTGCAATGGGAACCGCATGACGGTAAAGCCGCCAGGTCGCGTGGCCGATCACCGGCAGGACGATCAGGAAACCGGTAAATCCGGACAATACCGAAAGCCCCATGGCGATGCCAATCAGCGCGCACCAGACGCACATGGCGACAGGGTTGGCCATCACGAGACGCACGCTCGCCATCATGGCCGTCACGAAATCAACGTCGCGGTCGTAGAGCATCGGAAAGGAAATCACCGAAAGAGAAAAGATGAAGAGCGCGATGACCGCGCCGCTGAGATTGCCCAACACCAGAAACACCAGCCCCGACGGCGTCGACAGGAGACGGTCAAGAAAATCCGGGCCGACGCCGTGAAAGCCGGTAAAGGCGAAAAACAGAAAGGCAGCAATGTCCATCCAGATGACGAGGGCGAAGCCGGTGACGAGCGCCATCCAGCGCAGATCACGGCCAATCGCTTCCTTGACGCCGCCGAGAATGCTTCCCCAGGAAAGCGGCTTGCCCTGCTCCAGATGATCGCTGACGGCGTAAAACCCCGCCGCCGCGAACGGCGCCACCAGTGTAAACCCCATGGCGAGGGGATAAGCGAGATAGGGAAGTCCCAACACGAAAAGGAGCGCGATCAAAAGCCATCCCGCTATGGCAAAGAGCGCGCCGAAAACAAGACCGTAAACCGGCGCGTTGAAAAAATCCCGCGCGCCCGCGGCGATGATGTCGATGAGATCGCTCACCGATACAGAATTGAGAGCAAGGCGCCCTTGCGCTTGCGTCATTGTTTCCTCCTCGCCGGTCTTTTTTGCCGGCTTGTCTATCGCTATGCGCGTTTAAGAGCTGAGCAGCACGCGCCGCGCCTCCAGAATGAGCCGGCGCTGAATATCCGTGGGCGGACCTTCAATCTCCGCGGTCCGCTCCAGCATCTCAACCAAGTGACGTTTTTCATCTTCCGTGCAGACTTCGGCGACCGGCCGCAGGATCTTGCGCACATTATTGCCGGCGTCGTTGATCTCGCCTACGGCCATGCGTCCGAAGGCGTAAAGGCCGTGCGCCGTTTCCTCATCGGCCTCGAAGGCATCTCGCATTTCCTCGACGATCCGCGCCTGCTGGCGGTCGGTGACGGCGCCGTCATAGGCCGCTATCTGATAGAGCAGGACCGCCGCCGCCTCGCGTGGATCGGAAAGATTTTCGATGAGGCGCTGGTCGATGCGCCGGCTCCATTTGCCGCGGCGGATGACGCCCTTCACCTCGCCGATGGCTTCACGGCCCTGCCCGGCGGCGTTCATGAAATGGGTGAACGCCCAGAAGGCCGCCGCCAGCGCGCCCAGAATGGCGATGATGATGTGCATGAGCAAAACCTCACTGCGCGTGTTGGTGAGTGTATCCTTCACACTTACCATCTTTAAAAAGAAGCGCGTAATGATACCCACCAGCAGAGTTAGTCTCTATCCATTGATATAACTCCTCGCCAGCTCCTACGGCTGAAACCGAGCTAGGCGGCCCCACCTTTGCAATGATTTCATTTATGGTTTTGCCTGTTACGTCCCCCATATCCACAAATGCCTGCTGTTTCCCTTTCATTGATGCGGCAGCAAAGACCGCCCCACCCACAACAAGAACAATAAGTATAATCCAAAACATGACGCCCCCCTGTATTTAAATACAGGGAAAGCTTATAACAAATCAGGCCTCAGTCCAGCGGCTTGATATGGAAAATGCGCTCGGCGTTTTTGTGGGCGACCTTGGCTTTGGTTTCTTCATCCAGCGGCGCAGAGCGGATGAACTCCACCGCCGGCTTCATGGGCTGATAGGGATAATCGATGGCCCACAGAACATTGTCGGCGCCGATCTTCTTGATGGAGTAATCGAGCGCCAGATGATCCTCGACGCCGCTCGTCGTTATGACAAAATTGCGCTTGAAATATTCCTCCATCGTCAGCGAGGTCTTCGGCGAGCGTCCGCCCTCCTGCGCGCGGGAATTCATGAAAGTGATGCGCCAGATCCAGAACGGGATCGCCTCGCCCATATGGCCGATGCAGATTTTGAGCTTCGGAAACTTGTCGAAAAGGCCGGACGTCATCATCCGAACGGCGTGCGTGCCGACCTCGACGCCATAGCCCCACATGGCCGAGTCCATGCCGTAATCCTGCAACGGGCCTTTAAGACCGTATGATGCGGCGCGTGGGTGAATATAGATGCAGGCGTCGAGGGCTTCGGCGGCCTCCAGAAACGGCCAGTATTTCGGATCGTCGAGATATTCGTCGTTCGTATGCGAGTTCAGAATGAAGCCGTTGAGTTTAAGATCATTGATTGCGCGCTCCATTTCTTTCGCGGCGCGCTTCGGCGATTGCGGCGCGAAGGCGGCCAGCCCCGCGAACCGCGTCGGATGACGCTTGCAGATATCGGCAAGGACATCGTTAGCGAGCGCCGCCAGATCCGTCGCCGTGTCGGCGTCGAACATCTGCACGCCGGGCGCCGTCAGCGACAGGAGATGCATGTCAATGCCAAGATCGTCCATCTGTTTGAGGCGCCGGCCTTCGACGTCGAGCAAACCATCGAGGAAGTTCAGTGCGTCATAGCCCTTGCCGTCATTGGAATCGTAGATGCCCTTGACCAGCAGCTTGTCGAGGGACTGGCTCGGTCCGCGCGACACATGTTTCAGCGCCTCGGCGACTTCTGGAATGGAAAAGGCTTCTTCCGTCGCGATGGTTCTCAAGTTTCCAGCCATGGCGCGTCTCCCTGTTGTTTTCCGTAACAAGGGGAGATTACAGCGCGCGGCGCCTCAAACCGCGCTGGAAAGGAAGGCGTATTGGAAATCGGACGCAGACGGTTTTGGGAAAAAGCCGTTGAAACAGCCTTCAGGCGAAACGCTCGTCATTCCGCGCCGCCAGCGCTATCAAGGTCGCTGTCGGAATGAAGCCATCGAGCTGTTCCGTCGGATCGAGCGCCTCCAGCAGATACCAAAACGCCTTGGGACCAAACAGCGCATATCCGATAACGATGCCGATGATCTCGCCCGAAAAAGGGGCGACAAAAAGGAAGCGTCCGATGGTGAAGTCAAAGAGATCAACCCCGAGCGCAACCAGAAATCTCAGAAACCAGCTCATTCAACTTCCCCGGCAACCTGATTTGACTATGCAAGCGCAGGACGCGGACGGGCGAAAGCGAGCCCTCCCGTCATGGCCAGAATGACCGTTGGCATGAACGCCAAGACCGCTTTGGTTATGTCTACAATCATGAGATCGCGGTTTGACCGGCCTTCGAGGTCGTAGAAATAATCTGCGACATTCGTTGTCCATTGATCCACGAAACTCACAACCGCGCCGCCGGCGCCGCCGGTCACTCCGGAAATGACAAAGACAAACGCGAAGGCGGCGAAGATGAATTCAAAAACCCGGACAAAGGAAGCGCCGAGGAGGAAGATGAAGAACCGTCTTTTTTGCTCGCCGGACATGCCGCCCGAGAAGAACAGAAATCCGGCGACGGCGAGCAACAGTTGAGCAGCAACGGAGCCCGCAACAATCGTCGTGAGCATGCCCGTTTCCGACTTCATCGCATAGAAAGCGAGCGCCAGCCCCACGATCGCGTCGACAACCAGACCGGAAATAACCGCGAGCCGCAATTGCGAGCCGCGCGCGTCCGTCGCCGCCTGCGCGTAGGTCAGCGCGGCGCGCACGAAATCCTGCTGAATGGCGTTCGGCGTCAGGAAAGATGTGTTGATGCGTTTCGACACGCCATAGCTTTGCGCGGCATTTTCGCCCTGCGCGAGCGGCGCATCGACCACAATAGCCCCGCGTGGAACTTTCACGCCCAGCAACGCCGCGCGGCGCCAAAATTGATGCTCCGAGATCATAGCCCGCCCCAATTCCCCGAGGAAAATTAACCTCACAAAATTAAACCACGCAAGCAATTTTTCAGTGGGCGATTTAGGTCACTCATGCCCGGGAGTATGTGACAGAGTTATGTCGGTGCGCGGCAGCTGGCGACTGCTGGTTATGGATATAGATTTTGCTTCCTCCAGGGCGCTCCAGCCTTCTCCCGGTTATATTGCAGCCGCTCATGCAGGCGGAACGGGCGGTTGACCCAGAATTCGATCTGCATAGGTATTATTCTGTAGCCGGACCAATGAGGTGGCCGGGGAATGTCGCCGCGCCCGAATTGCGCGGTCGTGTTCGCGACGGCTTTCTCCGCTGCTAATCGTCAAAGCGCTCGGCGTAACCGCTCGCTTTAAGAATGGCGTTGGGCTCGGACACGAACAAGAGGTCCCGGATCGCTTTGCTCTTGTCTTCCGCCTGCTCGTAATAGGCTTCGCAGATGCGCGCGCCGATAAAATAACCGAGATCGGCGTACCAGTCTTCGTCCTCAACCTGTCCGTTGTTACCGGACCAATTCTGAATGTTCTTGGTGTCCATTTCTTCCTGAAAGCGCCGCCAGATCATCTCTTCGCGCTCAAGTCCCCATTTATAATAGTGAGGCTTGTCGGCTTCGGGCATCGCCAGTCCCGCGAGGAAATCCGCTGACCCTTCAATCAAAGCCGCATAGAGAACAGTCGGCTCGCCGCTATATTGCTGCAGCGCGTGGATATGCTCGTGCACGACGATGAATGGAAGCGAATTGAGGTCGAGATTTTTCACAACCTGCTGGAAGCCTTCCGAGATTCCGTCGAGCGGCACGCCTTCGGTCCATGACCAGACATCAAGGCCGATCAACATGCCTGTCGGCCCCGCCGTGCCGCCAGAATTCAGGCGGCCGATGACGAATGTAACGTCCGGCACGCTAGCCTCCGGATAGATGTCCACAAATCGGCGCAGGCCGTCCCTGATGTCTGTTTCAAATTCCATCGCCATCAGGGTTCGCTCGCGAATGCCGTCATAATAGCCGGGACTTTCTTCGAGCCGCTCAACAAACTGCTCCATCGTGCCGGTTTTGATGCGGTGGTAATCGATCAGTCCTGGCGTGCCGGGTCCGAGATAATGCTTGCGCAGGATCGCAGCCTTTTTGCTCTTGCTGGTTTCCTTCGACGCCAGATCGTACGCCGCCCAGAACCGCTCAACATCATCGAAGATCAATTTGGCTGTGTCAGGGTCGCGATGGCTCTCCGCAAACGCATCCTGATTGGCGCGCATTTTCGCGACGGCCGCCTTGAAGCGATCGGCGTCGCGCAACGTTGCGAATTCCTCAGCGGCTTCGATGGACTCTGCATAGGTCCATCCCTTTTCCGCAGCAGCCTCAAGCAGACGCAATGCATCGTCCGGGCTTCCCGCTTTTACATAGCTCACGGCCGACTGCGGCCCGAACACGAGGCCCGTAGGGCTTGGAATTTTGTCGGAGGCAACGAACGCGCGCTCATAATATATGGCTGCGTCGTCGAATTTTTCCGCCTCTTCAGCTCCCCCCGCGAGTTCGGCAAACCTTTGCATTGCAGCGAAATCCGCAAGCCATACGTCCTGCGGCGCTTCAGGCGCCAGAACAGCTTCATCGCTCGCGCCGGAATCGCGGCCAACCTGATCGCAAGCTACAAAAAACAACATGCCGGCGCTCGCCAGCAACAGATGAATTTTCATTTTGATCGCCCCTCGTCGCAATGAACCCGGAAAGACATGCTACAGCGGTCGCATGACCACGCCTATTCCGTTTATCCCGCATTCAAACCGCTTTATCGGGAAACGCTCTGAAATGACGCCGCCGATCAGGGATAGAGGTTTTGCTTCCTCCAGGGCGCTCCGGCCTTCTCCCGGTTATATTGCAGCCGTTCATGCAGACGGAACGGGCGGTTGACCCAGAATTCGATCTGCACCGGTTTTATTCTGTATCCGGACCAGTGCGCGGGGCGCGGTATGTCGCCAAGGCCGAATTGCGCCGTTTTTTTGGCCACAGCCTTCTCCAGCGCAAAGCGGCTTTCGAGCGGGCGCGACTGATCGGACGCATGCGCCCCGATACGCGCGCCGCGCGCGCGGCTCGCGAAATAGGCGTCGGCCTCAGCGGCCGTCACCGGCTCCACGGGCCCGCGAAACCGCACCTGGCGGCGGATCGATTTCCAGTGAAAGACGACAGCGGCTTTGGGATTTGCGGCGAGTTCGCGTCCCTTCGCGCTCTCGGTGTTGGTGTAAAAAGTGAGCCCCGTGGCGTCGATATCTTTGAGGAGCACCATCCGCACATCCGGCATGCCCGTTTCATCGACGGTTGCGAGCGCCATGGCGTTGGCGTCGTTGGGCTCCTTCTTCACCGCAAGCGCCAGCCACTCCGCAAAGAGCGCGAAGGGATCGCCCACGGTGAAGACGTCGCCCTGATCTTCGTCGACGGCGTAGGCTTCTTCCGACGGGCTCGGCGGAATGATATCGGCCATAAATGCTCCTTTGCCCAGTTTTAACAGCGAGTTAGGAAATTCTTGCGGGATTGGCTATAAGCTCGGCCCGCGGGGCAAGCGATTAATACGGGATAGGCATGTCTTTCAACTCTTTCGGCAGGATGCTGCGGTTCACGACCTGGGGCGAGAGCCATGGGCCGGCGCTTGGCGTCGTACTCGACGGCTGCCCGCCGGGGATCCTTCTTCGCCCAGAAGACATCCAGACCGCCCTCGACAAAAGAAAGCCCGGCACATCGAAATTTGTGACCCAGCGCAAGGAACCCGACGCGGTCAAAATCCTTTCCGGCGTGTTCGAAGACGACCGCACCGACGGGCCGCGCACCACCGGAACGCCGATCAGCCTGATGATCGAGAATGTGGACCAGCGTTCGAAAGACTATTCAGACATTCGCGATAAGTACCGGCCCGGCCATGCGGATTTCACCTATGACGCGAAATACGGGTTCAGGGATTATCGCGGCGGCGGACGGTCTTCCGCGCGCGAAACCGCCGCGCGCGTCGCTGCCGGCGTAATAGCCGAAAAAATCCTCGCGCATCTCTTCGACAGCGCCGTGTGGCTGCGCGCCTCCATGGTGCAGATGGGACCTTACAAAATCGACCGCGAGAATTTCGACTGGACGACTGTCGACAAGAACCCGTTCTGGTGCGCCGATGCAAAAGCCGCGGATGACTGGGCGGAAAAACTCGACGCCGCGCGCAGGTCTGGCTCATCCTACGGCGCGGTCATCGAAGTCGTTGCGTCTGGCGTTCCCGCGGGGCTCGGCGCGCCGGTCTACGGAAAGCTCGATGCGGATATCGCCTCCGCGATGATGTCGATCAACGCGGTGAAGGGCGTCGAGATCGGCGCCGGGATGGACGCCGCCGCACTCACCGGCGAGGAAAACGCCGATGAAATCCGCATGAAAGACGGCGCGCCGCATTTCCTCTCCAACAAGGCGGGCGGCATTCTCGGCGGCATTTCATCCGGTCAGGACATCGTTGCGCGCTTCGCCGTAAAGCCCACCTCCTCAATCCTGACGCCGCGGCGGACCATCACCGCGAAAGGCGAAGAGACGACCATTCAAACCAAAGGCCGTCACGATCCTTGCGTCGGCATTCGCGCCGTCCCGGTGGGGATCGCGATGATGGCGCTGGTCCTTGCGGACCACGCGCTCTTGCATCGCGCCCAATGCGGATAATGCGATAACTGACTTTTCGCCTGTCAAAAGGCGTTAATAGCGCTACCTTGTTGTCATGAAGAAACGCTATCTGGTCCCGCTGATCCCCATCGCGCTTCTGGCGGGCGCATTCCTGGCGCTGCGCACGCCTGCGACCGACCCCGCCGTCATGGAAGCGAAATATGCAAACGCGGCCTCGCGATTTGTTGAAGGGCCGAACGGCCTGCGCGTGCATTACCGCGATGAGGGAAACAAGGACGGCGTTCCCATAGTCTTGCTGCATGGCAATTCCGCGACGCTTCATACATGGGAGCCGCTGGTGCAGCGCCTTGGCGGCGAATACCGGATGATTACCCTGACCCTACCCGGCCATGGCCTCACCGGTCCGAACGCCAATCGCGATTATTCCTATAAAGGCATGGCCGAGGCCGTGGACCTCGTCGTTGACGCCACAGACCTCGACCGTTTTGTCATTGGCGGCAATTCCATGGGCGGCTGGATTTCCTGGCGCTATGCGCTCGCTAATCCGGATAAAGTCGATGCGCTGATCCTTCTCGACGCATCGGGAATGCCGCTGCGGGAAGGAGAAACCCCGCCGCCGCTCAATCTCGGTTTTCGCCTACTGCAAAATCCCCTCGGACGCTTTCTCCTGAAATACGTCACGCCGCGCGGGGCCATGGAAACGTCCCTGCGCCAGAGCGTAAGCGTCGAAAGTTTCATCGACGAAGCGACGATCGACCGGTACTGGGAGCTATACCGCCTTCCGGGCAATCGTGAAGCGGCAGGCGACCGCGCCATTGCCGACCGCGAACCCGGCTATGCCGACCGGATCGGCGAGATCAAGACGCCCGCGCTGATCCTGTGGGGCAAAGACGATCCCCTTATTCATGCGAGCGCCGCCGTCACGTTCAAGGAGCGTCTGCCGCAGGCTGAGGTCGTCATCTATGAAGGCGTCGGCCACATTCCCATGGAGGAGGCGCCGGACCGCACAGCGGCGGATATGGACGCGTTTCTCGACCGCGTGCTTACGCCGGTTTCCGAAACGAACTGATCTTCGTCAGAAACGCCAGCGTCTCTTCGCCTTTCGTCAGTCCCGCCCGTCCGAAAAGCGCCGGCAAATCCGTCCGGCAATAGCTGTCGTAATAGGGCTCGTGAAACCCGCGCGGGAAGTTTTCAAGCAGAATGTCGAAGCCCGGCTCGTCGCCATACTGAATGGTGTCGGCGTGAATGTAGACGCCGCCGGGTTTCAACAGCCGCGCGATTTCCGCCGCGACTTCGTCCCGCACTTTCGGCGGCAATTCGTGGAAAAGATAAACCGAGGTCACGATATCGAAGGAGGCGTCCGGCAAGCCTGTCTTTTCCGCAGGCTGCTGAATAAATATCGCATTCTTGGCGCCGCCAAGCGCCGCCCGCGCCCGGCCGAGATAGGCGGGCGAAAGATCGAGGCCGGTCACGCTGAGCATGGGCCAATTGTCTTTGACGTCGGCGAGGAACCCGCCGCCGCCGCAACCGAGATCGAGAAGGCTTGCCGCCCCGGCGTCTTTGCCTTTCAACGCCGCGCGCACAAATGGCAGCGCCTGGCGGCGCATGGCCGCGGCCGAACCGGTGAACAGCGTTTCAACCTGCATGTCGTAACGCGCGGCCGATGCGTCGCTGAGCCAGCCGTCGGTCTGGTAATGAAAATTCTGGAGATAATAGCGCGGATATTTCTCGCGCATTGTCTCCGTCAACACTTCCGAATGGGCGCGCGCATATTTACGCCGCGCGACCTGCCGCGCATCGAGAAGATAGTCGCGGCTTTCGCGCCAGAGTTTCGGCAGCGATGGCGCGCGCCGCAACTCCGCCGGCATTTTGTAAAGTCCGTCTTCGATATTCCGCAAGTCACGCTGAAACAATTCGCGGAAGGCGGTTTTCAGCCGCTCGCGGTCGAGCGGTCCGAATTCTTCGGCGTAGGGCGCCTCGCCGGGATCTGTGAGCGGGCCCATCAACCGCCGGCCATAGGCGTAATGGCCCGTATACCAAAGCACCCGCGCCGCCTGCGCTGCGCCATAGGCGGCGCGCTTTGCACTGTTGGCGATCATCGTGTTGAGCGGCGCCATGTCTCACTCCTTCGTGAAAAGCCCGGCGAGTTCAACATGGGCCGAGAACACAAACTGATCAACGGGCAAAAGCTGCGACAGGCTGTAGCCGCCCTCGCGCAACATCGCCGCATCGCGGGCGAAAGTACCAGGATTGCAGGAGACGCCGATGACCACCGGGACGGAAGACTGCGCAATCTGTTCTGCCTGGGCGCTCGCCCCCGCGCGCGGCGGATCGAAGACGACGGCGTCATAAGGCTTTAATTCTTCGGCGCTTAACGGACGCTCGAAGAGGTTGCGCCGTTCCGCCCTTACCGGATGACGAAACCCTGCGGCCCGCGCGGCCGCATCCAGCGCCGCCACCGCCGGCGCATCGGAATCGAACGCATCGACCGCCGCCTGTTGCGCCAGCGGCAACGAAAATGTCCCGCAGCCCGAAAAGAGGTCGGCGATACGTTTCGCGCCCTTCGCGTGACGCATAACGAACTCCGTCAGCGCCGCCTCTCCTTCTGCGCTCGCTTGGAGAAATCCGCCGGGAGGAATTGCGACCGGGACATCGCCGAAACGAACAACCGGCGCCTCAAACATGACCACCGGCGCGCCATCGGCGGTCACGCGGATGATGCCGGTGACACGAGCCGCCTCGGTCAGCGCCATGATCTCCGGCCCGTCGATATCGTCTGACGCATCCCCGCCCGTAAAGGCAACGTCGAGACCGTTGTCGCACAAGGTGACGTGAAGATCGAAGCTGCGCCATCGCTTCGGCGCTGCTTCCGCAAGGGCGCGCAGATGGGGGAGCGCGTCGGCGAGCTTCGGCGCCAGCACAAGGCACTCATCAATGGCGACAATGTGCGACGACGCACGCTCGTTGAAACCGAACACCAGTCCCGCAGCAGTGCGCCGCACAGCGAAGACCGCGCGGCGGCGGCTGGCGGGCGCGCAAGCATAAAGCGGCGATACAATGGCCTCGTCGAAGCCTTCCCGCCCCAGCGCATCCACGACGAGGCTGCGCTTCCAGGCCCAATAAAACTCCGCATTCACATGTTGAAGAGCGCAGCCGCCGCACTCGCCGAAATAGAGGCATGGGGGCTCCGCACGCACATCGCTTTTCTCGAGCACCTGTCGCAGCTTGCCGAAATGACCCCGATAATCGATCTCCACCACGTCATCCGGCGCAGTGTATGGAATAAAGACGCGGTCTCCCGCTATGACAGCGACACCGTCACCTTGCGCGCCAATGTATTCGATGCGCCCGTCCGCACGCTTCAACGGAAGTTCTTTCTTCGCGCGCGGGCTGTGTGATTTCCTATGCTTTCTTCGTTGCGCCAATGAGGAATTCCCTGTTGCCGTCGCCGCCTAGGATGGGGCTGTCTATGAGACCGGCGACGGTCCAGCCCTGCGCTTCGATCCAATGCGCGATATCGCGCGCGCATGGCTCGGCCAATCCATCTTTCACCAGACCGCCCTTGCCGATACCCTCGCGCCCGACTTCAAATTGCGGTTTGACGAGCGCCGCCACCTGACATCCGGGGGCCGCCAGCGCCAGCGCGAAAGGCAGCGCCTTCTTCAGGCTGATGAAGCTGACGTCGCAGACAATCACTGCCAACGGATCGGGAACGAGCTCCCTGTTCAGATCCTTCGCATGAGTCTTCTCAAGATTAACCACGCGCGGATCGCCGGCGATTTTTTCGTGCAGCTGTCCCTGCCCCACATCGACGGCATAGACTTTCACCGCGCCGGCGCGCAACAGGACATCGGTGAAACCGCCGGTTGACGCGCCGAGATCGAGACAGATTTTTCCGGAAGGGTTTATCTCCATCGCGCGCAACGCGGCTTCGAGCTTCATCCCGCCGCGGGAGACATAAGGGGGAACCTCGCCGGAGATGGCGACGTCATCGCTCTCGCTGACTTTCTGCGCGGGTTTCGCCGCCACGGCGCCATTAACCGTCACATGGCCGGCGGCGATCGCTTCCTGCGCACGGGCGCGGCTTTCCATTAACCCTGACTGGACGAGATAGTGATCGAGGCGCATTTTTTCCGACGGAAACGGGGACGGTCCTTCGTATAAAGAGGGTTCGACCCATCGCCAAGGAGAGACCCCCATGCGTTTCGCCCTCTTCGCCGGCATCGCCGCCCTCTCCGCAGCGCCCGCTCATGCAGATGAACGGGACGCCGCCAGCTACAACGCCGAAAAGGGCGGCGTTTCCATGGTGGTCATGAAAGGCGGCCGACTTGCCTTTGAAGATTACCCGAACAAGGGCGGCCGCGACAAAGCCTACGAACTCGCCAGCGGCACGAAGAGTTTTTCAGGCGCCATCGCCGCCGCTGCGGTGATGGACGGTTTCCTCTCCCTTGACGAGCGCGCCGCGGATACGCTGAGCGAGTGGCGCGACGATCCGCAGAAATCGCAAATCACTATCCGGCATCTTCTGACCTTGACCAGCGGCGTGGAGGGCGGCGGCGTATTCCGGCCGCCAAGCTATGCGGAGGCGATTGCGCGGCCCATGACCCATGCGCCGGGAACCTATTTTGAATATGGGCCCGTCAATTTCCAGATCTTCGGCGAGATCATGCGCCGCAAGCTGCAGAATGTTGAAGGCGGAAAATACGCCGACGCGGTCGACTATCTGCAGGCGCGCATTCTCGACCCGCTCGACATTCATCCGGCGCAATGGAACGAGCGCGGGGGCTATCCGACCCTTCCGTCAGGAGCCGACCTCACCGCGCGGGAATGGGCGCGCTTCGGTCAGCTCATCCTGCAAGGCGGAAACTGGAAAGGCATGCAGCTTGTCGATCCGTCAGCGCTGGCGGAGAATTTCACCGGCTCTGGCGTCAACGCCGCCTATGGCCTCACCTGGTGGCTCAACGAAGAACCCAGCGCGGACGTGCTCGACGCCTCGCGGACCATGACGGTGGCTTCGGACCTTTTCACCCATCCGCGCCACGATGAATTGCCCGGCGATCTTTTCATGGCGGCCGGCGCCGGCGGGCAGCGCCTTTATATTATTCCTTCAATGGAGGTGGTGATTGTGCGGCAATATCCGCGGGTCATCGAACGCAAATTCGCCCAGCGCCGCCGCGGCGGCGCTTATTCCGACGTCGAATTCCTGCTCGAATTTATGAAGCCGTAATCCGCGCCTTGCGCCCTTGCGCCGACGGTAAAATTTATCCCGGATAATTCTGGAACGGCCCTCAGAGGCCGGTGTTTCCTTTTACATAAACGGCAAAGAAAATTTGAAAGAAAGGAGATCTCACATGTCCAAACTCAAGAACAAAAAGATCGCCATCGTCGCCGCCGACGGGTTTGAGGAATCCGAACTTTTTTCCCCGCTGGAAGCGCTGAAAGAAGAAGGCGCGGAGATCGAGATCATTTCAATCAAGAGCGGCGAGATCGCCGGGTTCAAACATATGGAGCGCGGCAAATCGATCAAGGTCGACAAGGAAATCGCGCATGCCGATATTAATGACTATGACGGCGTCGTCATTCCCGGCGGCCTTTTCAATCCGGACGCCCTGCGCCGCGACGAAAAAGTCATCGCCTTTGTGCGCGGCGCTTTCGCGAAAAAGCTGCCTGTCGCCGCAATCTGTCACGGACCGCAGGTGCTGATTACCGCCGAAGTCGTCAAAGGCCGCAAGATGACCGGCTTCGAAGCCATACAGCCCGATCTCAAAAACGCGGGCGCCGAGGTGAGCGACGAAGAAGTCATCGTCGACAACGGCCTCGTCACCAGCCGCAAGCCGGACGACCTGCCCGCCTTCAACAAAAAAATTATCGAAGAGTTTTGCGAAGGAAAGCACAAAGGCCAGAAGAAATCGATCGCTGCGTAATCCTTCTGTCGTTCCCTCGAAAGCGCAGCATCGGCAAAGCCCCGCTCCGGCAGCGGGGCTTTCGCCTGCTGTTTATTTACTCGCCCGCGTTAGAAACAGGTTTTCCAGAAGCCCGGCAATCACATAGGCTGCGAGCGCTGCAACCACGGAATAGATGAAATAGCCGTCGATAGGCTCCACATCGCCGGCGAGCACCGCCTGCAAGGCGGGACCAATCGCCATGCCGCCGCTCATCGCATCCAGAATCGGGAGAATGAGAAGCGTCGCGAGATTGAACGCAACGCAAGTGTAGACGCAGGCGAGTCCCGCCGCCGGGCCGCCGAAACGCGTCCGGAGGCCGATCAGCGTAGCAACGACAATGGCGCCCTGCCCGAAGACCGAGGTCATCGCAATCAGTTCATAAATATTGGAACCGCTCAGCGCCACGGCGAGCGCGCCGACGCCGGCGAAGGCCGTGCCGAGGCGCGCTATCATCAATTGGCGCTGCTCGCTCGACCGGGCATGCAGCTTTTTCAGAATGTTGATGGATATGAGCGACGACACCGCAAGCAGGTTGGAATCGACTGTCGACAGAATGGCGGAGAAGAGCGCGCCCACAAAGACGATCGCAAGTACGGGCGGCAGGAACTCAAGCGCCATCGCAGGGATGAAATTGTCTCCAACGGCGCCCGCCACGTCGAGATGCGCGCCGGAAAGGCCGATCAGCACCGGCATCATGCCGATCCCGATATAAAGACCGGCTGCCGTGAACGCGGCCCGCCTGGCGACAGCGGTCGACTTCGCTGCGAGAAAACGGGTGATGATTTCCTGCGTGACGAGGCTGCCGATCACCGGGATCGCCCAGGCGTCGGCGCGGGTGAAGAGCGACTCGCCCGGCGCGATGAGACGAAGCTGGTCGGATTGGATCACCGACAGCATGGCGCCGAAACCGCCGAACTGGTGAATGATGGCGAGGAACAGGATGATGACGCCCCCCATCAGGAACAGCCCCTGAATAACGTCGGTCACCACATCCCCGATGAGACCGGCGAACATGGAGTAGAAAACGACGATGCCGGCGGCGGCGAAGAGCGTGACGACGCCGGGCAGTCCCAATGTGGTCTCAAGGATCGCGGCGATCGCTAGCAGCTGCGCCCCGGCCCAGATCACCGAAATGACGACGAGCACGATGGCCGTCACGAACTCCGCATGCTTGCCGAAGCGGTCGCGGAAAAAATCCGCGATCGTGACATAGCCGTGGCTGCGGATCTTGCCTGCGACGAAAAGGGCCGTCGCTACGAGACAAATGGCGTAGCCGAAAGGCTCGGCGCGGGCGCCGGAAAGCCCCCCTTCGGCCACCGCTGCGGAAGAGCCGAGGATCGTTTCCGCCCCGAACCAGGTGGCGAAAAGAGACAGGGTGATGGGGAAATAACCGAGCCGCCCGCCGGCGATATAGTAATCGGTATCGCTCTTGGTCCCCCGCGCAAACCACAAGCCGATGGCGATCTGGATCGCCACATAGCCAGCGATAAAAAACAACAACTCAACTCGTGACAGATCGTCCAACTGGGCGCCCCTTTTGCCTGCCTAAGCGCGCTATTGAGCCGCAAATCGGGGCGCTTGAAAAGAAAAAAACCGCGTACGGAAAACCCGGCGCAGAAACTCGCCGGGTTATAGCCAAAAGTGGTTGAAAAAGTGCGGCGCAGGAATTCAGCCGCGCAGATTGACGACGTTCGATTCCATGCCGAGCGCTTCACGGGCGCGCTCGACAATATGGGCGGCGTTGAGACGCGCCTGGTCGTACATCTTCGCCGGCGAGTCCTGATCTTGGAACACATCGGGGAGATGCATGGTGCGGATCTTGACGCCGTTGTCGAGAAGGCCGGTCTCGGCGAGGAAATGCAGCACGAAGGCGCCGAAGCCGCCGCGCGAGCCCTCTTCGACGGTAATGACGACTTCATGCTCGCGCACGAGGCGCATGATGAGATCGTGATCAAGAGGTTTCGCAAAACGCGCATCGGCGACGGTCGTGGAGATGCCCTGCGCCTCTAGCATGTCCGCGGCCTTGAGGGCTTCCTGCAAACGTCCGCCAAGCGCCAGCACCGCGACTTTCGTTCCCTCGCGCATGATCCGGCCTTTGCCGATCTCGAGGATCTTGCCGTTCTCGGGCATGTCGACGCCGACGCCCTCGCCGCGCGGATAGCGGAACGCGATCGGCCCTTCATCGTAAGCCGCGGCCGTCGCCGTCATGTGAACGAGCTCGGCTTCATCGCCCGACGCCATGATGACCATGTTCGGTAGACAGCCGAGATAAGCGATATCGAACGAACCGGCGTGCGTCTGGCCGTCGGCGCCCACGAGCCCGGCGCGGTCCATGGGGAAGCGCACGGGAAGGTTCTGGATTGCGACGTCATGAACGACAGAGTCGTAAGCGCGCTGCAGGAAGGTAGAGTAAATCGCGCAGAACGGCCGCAACCCGTCCGCCGCGAGACCTGCCGCAAACGTCACGGCATGCTGTTCCGCAATGCCGACATCGTAGCAGCGGTCCGGGAACACTTCGGCGAACATGTCGAGCGAAGTGCCGGACGGCATCGCCGCCGTGATGCCGATGATGCGGTCGTCCTTTTCCGCTTCCTTGATGAGGGTCTTTGCAAAGACTTTTTGGTAAGCGGGCGCGTTGGGCGTGCCTTTTTGCTGCTTGCCGGAGACGACGTCGAATTTGGCGACGCCGTGATATTTGTCGGCGGATTCCTCCGCAGGCGGATAACCGGCGCCCTTGCGGGTCACTACATGGACGAGCACCGGCCCGTCTTCCATGTCCCGGACATTTTCGAGGACCGGCACCAGCTGGTCGAGATTGTGCCCGTCGATGGGGCCCACATAGTAAAAGCCTAGCTCTTCAAAGAGGGTCCCGCCGGTGAACATGCCGCGGCCATATTCTTCGGCCTTCGCGAGCTGTTTGTAGACGGCTTTCGGCAGGCGCTTCGCGAGCTGCTTTCCGAAGGAGCGGAAGCCCTGATAGACGCCCGAAGACGACGCGCGAGCGAGATAGGCGCTCATGGCGCCGACCGGCGGCGCAATCGACATGTCGTTGTCGTTGAGGATCACCACCATCTTCGATCCAAGATGCCCGGCGTTGTTGAGGCCCTCATAGGCCATGCCGCCGGACATGGAGCCGTCGCCGATGACGGCGATGGATGTCGTGTCTTTCTTGAGGTGACGCGACGCTTCAGCGAAACCGGTCGCAGCCGAAATCGAGGTCGCGGCGTGGGCCGCGCCGAAGGGATCGTATTCGCTTTCGGAGCGCTTCGTAAAACCCGACAGCCCGCCGCCCTGACGCAGTGTCCGGATCCGGTCGCGGCGGCCGGTGATGATCTTGTGCGGGTAACACTGGTGGCCCACGTCCCAGACGAGGCGGTCTTCCGGGGTGTTGAAGACATAATGAATGGCCGTCGTCAGTTCGACAACGCCGAGGCCGGAGCCGAGATGCCCGCCGGTCACCGACACCACGTCGATCATTTCCGCGCGCAATTCATCGGCGAACTGGCGCAGCTGGCTCTTGTCGAGCTTTCTGAGATCGGCGGGAAATTTGACCGTATCGAGCAGCGGCGTGTCTACAGCCATGGGAAATCCCCTCTTATTATTATCAGCACTTAATACCCTGAGCCGGTAAAGCGGGCGCTTTGCGCTGCATTGCGGCAAGGCGCCCGTTCTAGCGCTTTCAGGGGATTTCTCCACCCCCGGGATGGTGAAAAGAAGGCAAGCCCACACCGATTTGAAGGCCGTTGTTGCCGAATGGGCGCGGGGCGAAAAACCAGTTCCTGATCGACGCGCCGTCTCCCCGCCAATCCGCCGCAGGGCCTACGCAATAACGCTTATTGCAAGTCATTCTCAAAAAGCCGACATAGGCCGTCCAACGGAGCGCCTATGCTACTGAGCCAGATGAAAAAAGGGGCCGCCGGCCGGGTGGTGGCGATCCGCGGTGACGATCCGCTGATCGAGGCGAAGCTGCGCGAGATTGGGTTCGCCGAAGATGACGCCGTCGAACTCGCCCATCTGGGCCCGCTCGCGAAAACGCCCATATGCGTGCGCCTCAACCGGACCTTGATTGCGCTCCGCACGGATGAGGCTGACGCCATCGAGGTCGAAGTCGACCGATGACCGGCGCCGAAGCAGACCTCGCGCCTGCGCGCGCCGCCCCGACGCGGGTCGCGCCCACACATGTCGCGCTTGTCGGGGCGCCCAATTGCGGCAAGTCGACCCTCTTCAACGGGCTGACCGGGGGGCGCGCCAAGGTCGCCAATTATCCGGGCGCCACGGTGGAGACGCGCCACGGCCGGTTCACAACGCCGGGCGGTCGTCAGATCGACCTGATCGACCTTCCCGGCTTCTACGGCATGTCGCCGCGCTCCCTCGACGAACGGCTCGCTCTCGACACCGTGCTCGGCAAGGACGGCGCCGCGCCCGAGCTGATCCTCGCGCTGATCGACGCGGGCACGTTGCGCACGCACCTGCAATCCGTTCTCCAGTTGAGGGCCATCGGCGCGCCGATGATCGTCGTCCTTAATATGTTCGATCTGGCGACGCGCGACGGTCTCGACATCGACATCGGCCGGCTTGAAAAGGAACTGGGCGTTCCCGTCGTCGCCGCCAATGCGACGCGCAAGGCTGGACGAGAGGCGCTGCTGGCGAAGCTCGATGCGGCGCTGGCGCAAGAGGAGATCGCCGCGCCGCAAGGGCCCTTCCCCGCGCCCGAAGACATCCGCGCCCATCAGAAAGAAGCGCGCCGCATCGCAGCCGCCGCCATCGCCTATGAGCCGCCCTTCAACCGCGCGACCCGCGCCATCGACCGGGTAACGCTGCATCCTGTGGCGGGACCGTTCATTCTTGCCGCCATTCTCTTTTTCATGTTCCAGATGGTCTACTCATGGTCGGCGGGACCGGTGGACATGCTCGACGCGGGCGCCGCCGCGCTCGGGGAATTTATTGGCGCGCATATGCCGGCGGGATGGCTGCGCGATCTCCTTGTCGACGGCGTCATCGCGGGCGTCGGCAGCGTCGTCGTCTTCCTGCCGCAGATCGTCATCCTCTTCACCTTCATCCTGCTGCTCGAAGCGTCAGGTTATATGGCCCGCGCCGCATTCCTGATGGACGAGCTAATGCACCGTTTCGGCCTCAATGGCCGAGCGTTCATTCCACTCTTGTCGAGTTTCGCCTGCGCGATCCCGGGCATCATGGCGTCGCGGGTCATTGAAAACGAGCGCGACCGGCTGACCACGATCCTCATCGCGCCGCTGATGACCTGTTCGGCGCGCCTGCCCGTTTATGCGCTGATCATCGGCGCGTTCATTCCGGAAGACAGCATCGGCCCGTTCAATCTGCAGGGGCTTGTTCTTTTCGCGCTCTACATCACCGGCATCATCAGCGCGGTCGCCATCGCCTTCCTCTTTAAACGGACGATTGCGAAAGCGCGCTCGCAACCGCTGATCATGGAGCTGCCGACCTACAAGCTTCCCAATGCGAAGGATTTCTTCATCAGCCTGTGGATGCGCGCCTCCGCCTTCCTCAAACGCGCCGGCACAGTGATCCTCGCCACCTCGGTCATTCTGTGGTTTCTCGCCGCATATCCTGCGTCGGCGACAACCTTGAAAGAAAGTTTTGCGGGACGCATCGGAAGCCTCATCGAACCTTTGCTCGCGCCTATAGGCTTCAACCTCGAAATCGCCATTGCCCTGGTCCCGGGCATGGCGGCGCGCGAAGTCGCCGTGGGCGCCCTCGGCACCGTCTACGCCGTTCATGGCGGGGCGGAGAATGCGCAAGGCCTCTCCGAAACCCTGCAATCGGCGTGGAGCCTGCCGACGGCGCTCGCCTTTCTCGCCTGGTATGTGTTCGCGCCGCAATGTTTCGCGACGCTGGCCACTATGCGGCGCGAGACCGGCTCCTGGAAATGGCCCGCCTTCGCGCTCATCTATCTTTTCACGCTGGCTTACGCCGCCGCGGGCCTCACCTACTGGGTGAGCCGCGCCGCAGGGCTTTGATCGCCCCATTGCAGAAGCCTTCATCCTGAGGAGCAAAAATTCCTTTGTCCTTCGAGACGGACCTTTGGTCCTCCTCAGGATAAAGGAATTTTTGTGTCTCGAAGGATCGAAGGCGTTTGTCTATTCGAAGCTGGCTTTTTCGGCTTTCGGCTTACCGTCGCTACCCACAACGATCTTCTCGATCTTTTCCTGCGCGGATTTCAGCGTTTTTTCGCAATGGGCTTTAAGGGCCGCCCCGCGTTCGTATAGCGCGATGGATTCCTCGAGCGCCGCGCCGCCGCTTTCGAGCTTGCTGACGATCTCCTCGAGCTCGGCGAGGGCCTTTTCAAAGGAGAGTGCGGCGATGTCATTGGGTGCTTTAGCCATAGGCGCTGTTTAGCGGGCTGCGCAGACCGGGGCAAGCGGCCCCTGCCCGCTTGCCCTCTTGCTCAGTCCGCGGGAAGCCATAAGAAGGCCCGGTGGAAAAATTCGACGTCATCATCATCGGCGCCGGGGCGGCCGGTTTCATGTGCGCCATCGAGGCGGGGCGCCGGGGCCGGCGCGTGGCGCTCCTCGATCATGCGACGAAACCGGCGGAGAAAATCCGCATCTCCGGCGGCGGGCGATGCAACTTCACCAACATCCATGCGGGCCCGAAACACTACCTGTCCGCGAACCCGCATTTCTGCGTCTCGGCGCTGAAGCGCTATACGGCCGCCGACTTCATCGCCAGGGTCGCGGCGCGCGGCATCCAATATCACGAAAAGACTCTAGGCCAGCTTTTCTGCGACGGCTCGTCGAAAGAGATCATCGACATGCTGCTCGATGACGCGCGCGAGGCCGACGTCGAGCTGCGGCTTTCAACGTTCGTCGAACGTGTCGAAAAAACCGCGGACGGATTTTCGCTTGAGACAAACAACGGCGCTCTCGCCTCAACGTCTCTCGTCATTGCAACGGGCGGCAAGTCGATCCCGAAAATGGGCGCGACGGATTTCGCCTATCGCATCGCGCGGCAATTCGGTCTCAACATCGTCGAGCCGCGCCCGGCGCTCGTTCCCCTTACCTTCTCCGCGGGAACACTCGAGGAAACGGCGCCACTCTCTGGCGTCAGCACGGAGGCGGTTGTCTCCTGCAACGGCGCCAAGTTTCGCGAGGCGCTGCTCTATACCCATCGCGGCCTGTCGGGCCCGGCGATTTTGCAGATTTCATCCTACTGGCGCGAGGGAGATGAAATCGCCGTGGATTTGGCGCCGGAGACGGACATGTTCGCGGCCCTCAAAACCGCGCGTCAGACAAATGGAAAACTCGCGCCGCAAACGGTGTTGTCAAACATCCTGCCGAAGCGTCTCGCAGACTGGGTCGCCCAAAAATCAGATGGCGGCGCAAACGCATCGGGCCGCATCGGCGATTACAATGATGCGCGATTGAGATCGCTCGCCGCCGCCGTAAAGAACTGGCGGGTGAGACCCGCAGGGTCCGAAGGCTGGCGCACGGCGGAAGTGACCCTCGGCGGCGTTTCGACGGACGCGCTGTCGTCGAAAACCATGGAAGTCAAATCCGTCCCCGGCCTCTATGTCATCGGCGAAGCCGTCGACGTCACCGGCTGGCTCGGCGGCTATAACTTCCAATGGGCCTGGTCATCGGGCTGGGCGGCGGGACAGGTTGTTTGAGTTACGCCGCTTTCTGGCGCTTATCCGCCTGCGTAATCAGCGCGCGGTAGTCGTCGAGGTCGCCGTCATAGGGTTTCGCGGCGCCGTCCTTCACCAGCCACAACTGGTCCGCCGTCGCTTCGGCGAGGAACACGTCGTGGGTAATGAGGAGCACCGCGCCCGGATAATCGTTGAGCGCATAGATCAGCGCCTCGCGGCTGTCGATGTCGAGATGCGAGGTCGGCTCATCGAGGATCAGGATATGCGGCGCGTCAAGAGACATGAGCCCAAGCAGGAGGCGGACCTTCTCCCCGCCCGACAGTTTCTCGACCTTGGTGTCGACCTTCTCGTGTGAAAAGCCCATCTGCGCCGCCTTGGCGCGCTGCTTGCCGACGGGCGTGTCCTTGGGCAGCGCGCGGCGCACATGCTCTAGCACCGTGTCGCCAAGGGTCAGTTCATCGAGCTGGTCTTGCGAGAAATAGCCGATGCGGATCGAGCGCGGCGCGGTCAGGTCCCCGCTGAGAAGCTTTAGGCGTCCGGCGATCGACTTCACCAGCGTCGTCTTGCCCTGCCCGTTGGCGCCGACGATCGCAATGCGGTCTTCCGGATCGACGCGCAGATCGACGCCGGAGAGGATCAGCGCATCCTCGCCATAGCCGAGGTCAGCGCCAGCGATGTGCAGCATCGGCGGCGACAGCTCGTCCTTCGGCGCAGGGAAATGGAACGGCGTCGTGCGCTCGGCGAGCGGGATCGAAATGTCCTGCATCTTTTCGAGCTTTTTGACCCGCGATTGCGCCTGGCGCGCTTTCGACGCCTTGGCGCGGAAGCGGTCGACGAACGCCTGAAGGTGCGCCTTTTCCGCTTCCTGCTTCGACCGCTGGCTCTCAAGCTGCGCCAGTTTCGCCGCCCGCAGTTTCAGCCACGCATCATAACCGCCGGGGCAGACGGTGAGCTGCTTGTGCTCCAGCGCCATCGTATGCGTGACGCAGCGGTTCAGGAGCTCGCGGTCGTGAGAGACGATCAGCACCGTATGCGGATATTTCTTGATGTAGCTTTCGAGCCAGGCCGCGCCCTCGAGATCGAGATAGTTGGTCGGCTCGTCGAGGAGCAGCAAGTCCGGCTCGGAAAAGAGAACGCCGGCGAGCGCCGCGCGCATGCGCCAGCCGCCGGAGAACTCGCGCGTTGCGCGCGAAAGATCGTCGTCGGAAAAGCCGAGGCCCTTCAACACTTCCGCCGCCCGCGCCTCCGCCGACCAGGCGTCAATGTCGATCAGGCGGGTGTGAATGTCGGCGATCCGCATGGGATCTTCGGCGGTCTCCGCCTCCGCCATCAGGGCGTGGCGTTCCTTATCGGCGGCGAGCACCACCTCGAGGATGGTCTCGTCCGTCGCCGCGACTTCCTGCGCGACCCAGCCGAGCCGCGCCCGCCCGCTCATGCGGATGACGCTGTCTGCCGCCGGATTGGCGATCTCCTCGCGGATGAGGCGCAACAGGGTGGACTTGCCCGTGCCGTTGCGGCCGATCAGCCCGACCTTCCAGCCGGACGAAATCTGCGCCGACGCCCGCTCAAACAAGGGGCGCGCCTCAACACGGTAATCGAGATTGGTGATCGTCAGCATTGGCGGGTCTTACCGCAATGCAGCAATTAGGCAAGGGGGCCAGTCTGGGAGCTCTTTTGCGGCTCCGCGCCGCTGACGTCAGCGGCTGGCTCGGCGGCTATAATTTTCAGCGGGAGTGGTCGTCGTGGCAGGGTTTTTTAGGGGGCGAACTTACGGCTGAAATAACATATCCCGATGATACTCAAAATGCTCTCGCTGAGGTTGAAATCGCGATGGCAAAACGAGTTTTTCGCTCGCTATACTTTTCATTTTGGCCGTAGTTTCTTCATGCAATTTAGATGAAAATAAGACCGTGTAATCATCATCAATAGCAATCAACCCTTGATCGAAAGCACGATCAAAAAGTGGGTTTAAGCAAATTCCGTTTCGAGGATCTGTTCGCAAGCCAACATTGTGGCTCCATGGGACGATGTGACCGGCTACTAATAACTCCGGCGTAGTGATGCCCGATAGCGCACATTTTGAATCGTATGACGCTAAAACGAGACGACGAAAAAATCCCTGATTCACTCTGCGCTTAGTCCGTGTTTCGATCTCCAAACCAGGAGCAAACTCAGCAATAAAATCTTGCTCATGCTGTTCAGAGAAACCAGAAAGGCGTTCTTCAGGAAATGCCAGTGTCCCTAGCCTTTCATTGAAAAATTCAGCCCATACCTGTTTATCTAAACTGCTGACATTACCCATGCCCTTTCGCGCAATTGTAGGATCAAGGCTCGCAAAATTTACAAGCTTTAGCGCCATGGCATTGGGTGTACGGCCGAGCTGTTCGGCCAAAGCAATTATCTCTGGATTTCTCGCATGCAGCCGTCCGAACGGGGTCACGCAATAGAGGTAAAGCGCCTGAACGAGTTCTTCTCTATTCCAAAGCCGCCTAACCACAGCCATTTTTCTCTCAATGGTAAGAGCCGCCTACTCCGCCACCGCAGCCGCGCCGACGGGACGCTTCTCCCCCGCCGGCTCATAAATCCGCCAGGACCAGTAGTGGTTGCCGCCGTCGCGTTCGACGCGGACCCATCCCTCGCGGCGCAGGCGCCGGTCGATCATCCAGTTGAGATAGCCATGGGCGCAGAGGAGGACATCGCCTTTCGCGGCCTGGGTCTCGAGGCGGGAGACGATTTCGGCGACGCGGCCCCAGGTTTCGCGGTGATGTTCGACGCCGGGCGGCGCGTAGCCGAGGCTCCAGAGGACGCGCGATACGACGCCCCACTGGCCGGGGCGCAGCCTGATGAAGTCGGGCCAGGGCGGCGGCGGCAGGGGCGCTTCCACGAACATCGGGTCGGCGGGAACGTCGCGCGCCCCGCCGGTCGCCTGCGCCGCGGTTTCGATGGCGCGCGGCAGAGTCGAGGAAAGAACCGTCTTCGCACCGCGGGCGAGCGCAATCAGGCCGTCCGGCGGGCGCTCATCGGGGTGGAGGCCGCTTTCATCGTAACGCGCCCACCAGTCGCCATATTCCCGCGCCGTGATGGTCACGTCGCGCGAGAGGTTCGGGCGCCCATGGCGTGCGGTGATGATGCGGCCGGTCATGACGATACTGCTTTGCCCCGCCGTCCCTTATGGCGCGGTTTCTACACGTCCATCAAGACTTTAACATGGGCCGCGGCGCTCGCCGCGAGGGCCTTGAGGTCGTAGCCGCCCTCCATGATGGAGACGAGCCGTCCGGCGGCCTTGTCCCTCGCGACGGCGGCGATTTCGCGCGTCACCCAGGCAAAATCGTCTTCGGTCAGCTCAAGTCCGCCCAGGGGGTCTGCGCGATGGGCGTCGAACCCTGCGGAAATGACAATGAGATCCGGCCCGAAGTCGGACAGCGCCAGCAAAAGCGTCTCGCCCCAGGCGCGGCGGAAAGCGAGGCTCCCCTCCCCGCCGGCGAGCGGCGCATTGGCTATATTGTCGAAGGCGCCGCGGTCCGACGCCCGGCCCGTTCCCGGATATTGCGGCCATTCGTGGGACGAGGCGTAGAAGGCGTTTTCATCGTGCCAGAAGGCGGCTTCGGTTCCGTTGCCGTGATGCACGTCGAAATCGACGACGGCGACGCGCTTCGCCCCGTGTGCGGCGCGCGCATGTAGCGCGGCGATGGCGGCGCCGTTGAAAAGACAGAACCCCATGGCGCGTTCAGGCTCCGCATGATGGCCCGGCGGACGCGCGGCGACGAAGGCGTTTTTCGCTTCGCCTTTATAAAGCGCATCCACCGCCGCGCAGGCGCCCCCAGCGGCGCGGAGGCTCGCGTCCACCGAATGGGGTCCCGCAAAGGTGTCGGCGTCGAACTGCACCAGCCCTTCGGCCGGAGAGTTATCCTCGACGAGTTCGCGGAAGCGCTCTGAGTGGACGCGCTCCACTTGCTCCGCATTGGCGCGCGGCGGCATGCGTCTTTCCAGCGATGCGAAATCTTCTCGCCCCAGCATTTGTTCGACGGCGGCGTAACGGCCGGGATGCTCCACATGGCCGGGCGGCACTTCATGGGCGCCGAAAGAGGCGTGGGTGTATAAAAGCGTGGTCATGGTGCGGGATCATATCTGCGTGATGTCGGCTTGGAAATGGCGGAGAGGGCTGCTTTTTACGCTCGACAGGAAAACGAGATCTTTCATAAAAACGATAAGGCAAATCGGGGCCGCGAAAATGAAAAAACTGGCTTTCGGGATCGCAGGCGCTGTCGCTCTCGTGGCGGTCATTGTAATTACCCGCACGCTCATGCTCGGCGGACCCGATGCAGGAGACAGGACCGCACAGACGCCGACTGCCTATGACGGCGACGCCATCGCCGAACGCCTTTCCGAGGCGATCCGCTTCAAGACCATCTCCTGGAATACGCAGACGCCGCCGGACGCTGAAGCTTTTGACGGCTTCGCGGCGTTTCTGACGCGCGCCTATCCGGCGGCGCATGGCGTCATGAGCCGCGAAACCGTCGGCGGTCATTCGCTGATCTACAAATGGGCGGGCACAAGCGCTGTTGAAAAGCCCGTCGCACTCACCGCGCATATTGACGTCGTTCCGGTTGAGACGGGTACGGAGAATTTATGGGCCCAGCCGGCGTTTTCCGGCGCGATCGCCGACGGCGCCGTCTGGGGCCGCGGGGCCATGGACAACAAGGGGCAATTGATCGCGATCATGGAGGCGATGGAAAAACTCGCCGCCGATGGCTTCGCTCCCTCGCGCGACATCTATCTCCTGTTCGGCCATGACGAAGAGCTTGGGGGATTTTCCGGCGCCGGCGAGATCGCAAAACTGCTAACCTCGCGGGGCGTCCATTTCGAATGGACGCTGGACGAAGGCTCCGGCCTCGTTCAGGGATTGATCCCCGGCGTCGCCTCCCCCGTCGCGCTGCTTTCCATTGGCGAAAAAGGCTCAACAACCTTGCGCTTCACTGCGAGCGCGCCGGGCGGGCATTCCTCGGCGCCGGGCAAGGACACGGCGGTCAGCATCGCCGCGCGCGCCGTCGTCGCCGTTACGGACAACCCTTACCCTCTGGAGCTGGACGACAATATCGTCTCCTTCCTGCATGCTATTGCGCCGGAAATGCCGTTCCTGCAGCGTATGGCGCTCGCCAATCTCTGGCTTACCGGCGCAATCATCAAAGATCAGCTGGCGGACGATCCGTCTACCGCTGCAGTGCTTCACACCACCACCGCGCCCACTATTATCGAAGGCGGCGAGAAAACAAACGTCCTGCCGCAGCGGGCTTCCGCCTTCGTGAATTATCGGATTCATCCGCGTGACAATGTCGACGCAGTAAAAGAACGCGCCATCCGGCTGATCGATGATGAACGCGTAAGCGTTGAAGCGGTCGGAGGACGCGAGCCGAGCCCGTCAGCCTCAACAAGCTCTGACGGCTACCGCGCTATGGAAAAAGCCGTCGCGAGGGTTTTCGGCGAAGTTCCCACCACACCTTTCCTGACCCTGCAAGGCACCGATACGCGCCATTACATCGGCCTCGCCGATGACAATTACCGTTTCACACCCTTCATTTATCAGTCGGACGATCTTGCGCGCATTCATGGCAATGACGAGCGCGTTCTGATCGAGGATCTCGCCCGCGGCGCCGCATGGTACGAAACGCTTTTGCGCGAAACTGCAGGCGCACCGTAAGACGCATCCTTTTTTGCCCGCCCGCTTGACAATCCGCTGACCGGCGCTTTATTTAACATATCTGTTAATTGCAGACTTGGTTAAATATGGACCCGCTTTCCGCCGCCTTTTCCGCCCTCGCCGACCCCACCCGCCGGGCCATCCTTGCGCGCCTCGCCGAAGGGGAAGCGACGGTCAACGAGATCGCTGAGCCGTTCGACATCAGTCTTCCAGCTGTATCGCGGCATCTCAAAGTGCTCGAAAGCGCCGGCCTCATCTCGCGCGGCCGGGATGCGCAATGGCGGCCCTGCAAGCTTGAGCCGGACGCGCTCAAAAGCATCGACGAATGGCTCGAAT
This sequence comes from Hyphococcus sp., assembly GCF_965267305.1. GTDB lineage: Bacteria > Pseudomonadota > Alphaproteobacteria > Caulobacterales > Parvularculaceae > Hyphococcus. The sequence continues at coordinate 1,726,024 of NZ_OZ253945.1, forward strand.
TCTATCGGCGCTTCTGGGATCAGCGCTTCGACAAGATGGGCGCCTATCTCGCCCGCCTGCAAAAACAGAAAAAGAAAAAGGAGAAATCCAAATGAGCGCCCAACTCGCCGATAACGAACTCCTGATCATGCGCACATTCGACGCGCCGGCCGATCTGGTTTTTTCCATGTGGTCGGACCCGTAGCATTTCAAAAACTGGATGGGACCGGAGACATTCGACTGTCCTGTCGTCGAGATGGATTTCCGCGTCGGCGGCGCCTATCGCGCCATGATCCGGTCAGACGAACATGGCGAGAACTGGTTCGGCGGCGTTTACAAAGAGATCGAACCCAATTCGCGTCTCGTCTTTACTTTCATCTGGGACAGCGGCGGCCCGTCGGACGGTGTCGAACAGCTCGTCACCATCCTCTTCCGCGAAATCGGCGGCAAGACCGAGCAGATCTTCCATCAGGCCGGCATTCTCAACACCGAAAGCCGCGACAGCCAGATGGGCGGATGGTCGAGCGCGTTCAACAAGCAACAACAATATGTTGAACAACAACAAACAAAGGAGAAACCCGAATGATTACCATATCCGCATTCGCCTGGGTGCCAGATTTTGCCAAGGGACAAGTGAAGGATCTGCGCGTGCGCTGGGCGCTCGAAGAAGCCGGCCTTTCCTACAAGACGCGTCTTCTCGAACAGGGCGACCAGGACAAGCCCGATTACCGCGCCAAGCAGCCTTTCGGGCAGGTGCCCGTTTTTGAAGAAGACGGGCTTGTCATGTTCGAAACCGGCGCCATCGTTCTTCATGTCGGCGAACGCTGCGAGGCGCTTTTGCCGAAGGAGAAAAAAGCGCGCGCAAAGGCGCAGCAATGGGTGCTCGCGGCGTTGAATTCCATAGAGCCGTTCATTGCGAACGTCGCCATCATCGATCTGTTCTACGCTGGCGAGGAATGGGCGAAACTGCGCAGGCCCGGCGCAGTCGAGTTCATGCACAAGCGCCTCGACGCGCTCTCGAACAATCTAGGCGACAAGAAATTCCTGGACGGCGACATCTTCACTGCAGGCGATCTGGTGATGTCGACTGTCTTGCGCGGCATGCCGGAAATCGCCGAGCGCGACCCGCGCCTCGCCGCCTATATCGACCGCTGTACGAGCCGGCCCGCCTTCAAACGCGCTCTTGATGCGCAGCTTGGCGACTTCCGGGAAGCGGCGTGATTTCCGCATCGGAGATATCACCCTATGGCGAAGCTCATCTTCGGAATGAACGTTTCCCTTGACGGTTATGTGGATCATGACGCGTTTGCGCCGGACCCCGCGCTCTTCCGTCATTTCATCGAGCAGGCGCACAGCCTGACCGGCAGCATCTACGGCCGCCGCCTTTATGAAGTCATGCGTTATTGGGACGACGATCATCCTGAATGGACGCCGGACCTTAAAGAGTTTGCTGAGGCGTGGCGCCGCCAGAAGAAATGGGTCGTATCGCGCACCTTAAAGTCTGTCGGCCCTAACGCCACGCTCCTCGCCGGCGATGCCGAGACGGCGATACGCAAATTGAAGGACGAGATCAAAGGCGAGATCGAAGTCGGCGGGACAGTGCTGGCGCACAGTCTCGCCGAAACCGGCCTCATCGATGAATATCTGCTCTACTTTCACCCCGTCGTCCTCGGAAAAGGCACGCCGTACTTCGCCGGACCGCGGCCGCCGCTGCGCCTCGTAGGACATGATCCAATCGGCGAGAAAGCGATCAGGCTGACCTACATTCCCGCCTGACCGCGTAACGGCCCATTGCGGTTGGCGGCGGAATGCGCTCTTTTCAGCTCCCGAAAGAGCCGAGGAGAGCCCTGATGCCGCAATTCGACATGATCGTGATCGACCCCGAGCGCGCCAAGGGCGCAGAGGTCGAGGAGCATAAAGCCGGAAAACCCCTGCGAGAGGGCGGCGGCGACGAAACTTATCGCTGCGGCGGCTGCAAGACGAAACTCTTAGTCAATGTCGGCCATCACGACGCCCATGGCGCCGTCATCAAATGCGGCAAATGCGGCAAGATCAATATCGAACCGCATCACCATCATCACTAAGAAGACTCTTAGGCGAGCGGCCAGCCTTCCGGACGCTCCTCGACGATTTCGACTTTGTCGCCAACCGCAATCGCCCCCTCCCCGCGCGGCGCCGAATTCCAGCCGAACAAAACGACATTCGATAGGTCCGGATGCGCCGACCGGCGGATCTTATGAAGCGTTTTCAGTGGCTCCCGTCCGGTTTTTATGCCGGTTTCAGGATCGAGGGTCGTCACCACGCAGCGGTCGCAAGGTTTGGCGAGATCGGTCGTCACATTGCCGATGCGGATCGTCTTCCAGAAATCCTCCGCCCACGGATCGGCGCCGTCGATGACGATATTCGGCCGGAACCGCTTCATGGGAACCGCCTCGCCGCCATCCGCCCCAATCGCCTTGTTCAGCGCCTCGAGCGACGCCGTCGTCGTCACGAGAAGCGGATAAGAGTCAGCGAAACTCACCGGCAGCTTCGGCCCCCACCGGCCCGAGGTCGTACGCGCCGTCTCAGCATCCATGTAAAACAGTCTCGCCGGACGTCCGAGCGCCGCCGAAAGCCATTCGCCCACGTCATCGCCCGCATCCAGGGCGTTCACTTCGTCATTCCATATTTTGACGGAGCGGCGCGAAGCTTTGGCCGGCCGGGCGGCGGCGAAGGACGCGCCTTCATAAGAAAGATTGAGACCTTCCGGAATGGGCGTTGCGGCGATGCGCGCCAGCGCAGGACACGTCCGCTGCGTGAGGAAACCGCCACCCTCATCCGTAATCAGCCAGCGCCGGTCGCCTTCAAGGCCGCGCGGCTTCACCTCTGCGCGGTCAAGATGGACAGCGCGCACGCCCTTCACTGGATAAATGTGGAGCGAGGAAACCCGCATCCTATCCAAGCATGCCTTTCATCAGGGTCTCCGCAACGCCGGGCGGCGGTGTCGAGGAATCCGGCACGAAGAAGTCAGGCGCAAGCTGCTTCGACGGGTCGACACGATATTTCTCGAAATCCTTTACGCCATTCTCATAAAGGAAAGTGTCGTCGATGATGAAATTCCCCGTGAACTCTTTCGCGGGTTTGGTAAAAATCATGTGCGCCGCATCGGCGAGAATGTCCGTCGTTCGGGAGGCCTGCATCATCGCATCGCCGCCCAGCGCGAATTTCACAGCCGCCGTGGCGATTGCAGTGCGCGGCCAAAGCGCGTTGAAGGCGATCCCGTCACTTTTAAATTCCGCCGCCATGCCAAGGACGCACATGGACATGCCGTATTTCGCCATGGTGTAGGCCGTATGGCCGGCGAACCATTTCGGCGACATGTCGAGCGGCGGCGACAGCATCAGCACATGCGGATTTTCCGCCTTTTTGAGATGAGGGATGCAGGTTTTCGATGTCAGAAAGGTGCCGCGAGCATTGATGGAATGCATCAAATCCCAGCGCTTCATCTCCGTCGCTTCGGTGCCTGTGAGCGAGATCGCTGAGGCGTTGTTTATGCAGATATCGACGCCGCCGAATTTTTCGACCGTAGCCGCCACAGCCGCCTGGACCTGATCTTCATGCCTGATGTCGCAAACGAGCGGCAGCGCTTTGCCGCCCGCCGCATCGATTTCCTCGGCGGCCGTGTAGATCGTGCCAGGCAAGTGCTTATGGGGTTCGGCGGATTTGGCGGCGATCGCGACATTGGCGCCGTCTTTCGCCGCCCGAAGCGCAATCGCAAGGCCAATGCCGCGGCTCGCGCCGGTAATGAAAAGCGTTTTGTTTTTGAGATTGGTCATGCCGGGCCTCCGTTTTCGGCGGCGAGACTAGCGCCGCCGCGGCCCGGCGCAACCATTTTGAGCATGTAAGGCTTATCGCCCCTTATCGCAGCCGCAGCCAATGGCGCCACAGGCTTCTCTGAACGACGTCACTCGCGTGATTTTCTCGCAAGGACAGCCCGGACTATGGTCGTCGCGCATCGCACCAATCGCAATGTGATCTTTCATGACCGCGCAACCGATCCCATGCGAGTCGAGATGCGACTTGATCATCAAAAGATTGGACAGGCCGCGCGATTCGTCAGGCATAAAATCTCCTTTCAAACATATTGAATTCAGCAGAACGCCGCCGCGCTGTGAGCGCGAAGGTGATGCCTTAAACGGCGCGAGGCAAGACCGGTTCCGGAGATGTGAAGAAATATTGTTGTTCAATGTTGATTCAAATTTTATCGATTTTCGAAACGCGACAAAGCGCATCATCCTTGGCGCTTCATTGTGGGATCGCCCACACATTCAGCGTATCTAATATTCAGAATGTCGATCCGCGGCGGAACGCGAAAACGCACAGGCAGCATTGATTGACCGGTTCCCGATGTGACGAAAACATCGCCGCCCTCAAACTCGCGATAGCCATATCTCGCAACCCGGCAGGCAAACGTGATCCCGCATGTAAGAACCGGCAGATTGACCTGCCCTCCATGGGTATGTCCGGCGATCAGAAGGTCCGGCCGGTGCGCTATGGGAATGACGTCCATGGTTTCCGGATTGTGAGTCAGCAAAAGGCGCGGTTTCACAGCGGCCGCGTTCAAAAGATCGAGCTTCTGTTTACGCGCCCATAAATCCGAAATGCCGACCAACTCAATATCGAAACCGGCGCCGGAGATGCCTCCTACGCTATCGTCCATCATTGAAACGCCAAGCCGTTGAAGGCTGTCTCGCAGCGGCGCAGCCACATCAGGTCCGGGAAGTCCATGATCATGATTTCCCAGCACTGCGTAAACAGGCGCCTCAATACCGGCGAGCGCCGAAAATGTTTCGTCGAATTCCTCCGGCGGCACATAGGAAACAAAGTCGCCGGCGATGAAAACAAGGTCAGGATTTGCGGCGTTAACCTCTGCTGCAATACGATCGACCGGCGCCGCATAGCGATATGGGCTTATGTGAAGGTCTGAAAAGACGGCGATCCGCACCGCGCCAGCTTTCGAAAAGCATCCTTTAAGGGCGATGTCGTGCTCCGCGGTGACGAGCAGCCGCGGCTCGATAAAGCGTCCATAGGCGATCAATGTCAGGGCGGTGAAAATCGAAGCCGCGCCGAAGCGCAGGGCCCCACGGGTCTTCACCATCATCCACAGCAGCAAAATCGCCGCCGGAAAATAGAGAAAGCTCAGATAGGGTATCGAGATCCGGGCGAGTTCGAAGATCGTGTGCATGGACATGCGCCGCTGCGTATCAAGCCTCTGCGGCGGCGGTGTGACGGTTTAAAGCATAAAACGAGGCGGCCTCACCATTTTCGCTTCTTGCGCGCCTGTTCCACTTCTTCCCACACCCGGAGCGCGTTGGCGCCCAGAATTTTTTCGATCGCCGTCTCGTCATAGTCCCGGGCGAGCAGGCCATCGATCAGCACCGGATAGGAGGACACGTCTTTCAGATCCACGGGGAGCGAGTCGCCGACGCCGTCATAGTCGGTGCCGAGCCCCACATGATCGATCCCGGCGAGCTCCACCGCACGGTCGATGTGATCGAGCACCTGATCCAACGTCGCGAAAGGATAAGGATGGGTTTCGCGCCATGCAGCGTTAAAGGCTGACGCCTCTTCCTCGGTCATCGCGCGGCCGAGTTTACCTTCTTCCGCCTTGCGGGCGGCGTCGCGCGGCGTGTTGTAGATATTGGCCGGTTCGTTCAAAAACGCCGATCCGTAATTTATCATCACGATACCGCCGTTCTGGCCGATCTTTTTGACGAGATCGTCGGACAGGTTGCGCTCCCAGTCCGGCGTGAAATGGCGAAGGGAAGAGTGCGAAGCGATCACCGGCGCGCGGGTCGTCGCCAGAACGTCCTCGATCGCCGCATCCGATAAATGGCTGACATCGACCATGATCCCAAGATCGTTCATGGCGCGCACGAGCTCGAAACCGAAGGGCGAAAGCCCATCCCAACGCTTGTTTTCATCATAGGAGGAATCCGAAATGTGATTGGATTTCGAATGCGCCAGCGTCACATAGCGCACGCCGCGGTCGTAAAAATGTTTGAGGTTCTGGAGGTCGCCTTCGATCGGCGAGCCGTTCTCCATGCCGAGCGGCATGGCGATTTTGCCTTCCGCGAAAATCCGGCGCACGTCCTTGGGGCTGTAGGCGATTTCGTACTTATCGGGATACTGCGCCGCGACGCCTTCCATGAGGCCGATGAGAATATCCGCCCGCGCCTTGGCGCCGCCCTTCTCCTCATAATCCGCTGCGACATAGATGGACATGAAAGGCGCGTCGAGCCCGCCGGCCTTGGCCCGGTCATAATCAAAGTCGACCGTCTTCGTTCCCGTGGCGATATCTGCGCCCGCTTCGGCCACAGTCGAAGGGGCGTCCACATGGCCGTCGACGATGACATATTTATGCGCGATTTCCACGGCCCGTTCGGACGGCGCGGCCAAAGCGGCGGGCGAGGCCCCGAATACGCATGCGGCGGCAAGGAAAACCGGGAGAGCTTTCATGGGAAGGCCTTTCAGGATGCAGAGGCGCGAGAACAGCGCCGCGGGAATGGTCTGTCCTGATTTGGACAGGATGCGCCCGCCAAATCAACGCCTTCCCGCACTCGCGAAGGTCTCTGTGGAAAACTTAGTGTAAATGTTGCCGGGGCGGCAGGGCCATTGGCCGAAACCGCCCCGGCAGGGAGAGATGGCGCCGGGACAAGACGCTTCTGGGGGAGATAGAAAGCGCCCCAACCCGAAAACCGACGGCCAAGATATGCGTGTTGCAGAGCAAAAAATGTCATCAAGGCGACAAACTGGAAAATAGGCCCGGTGAATAATCCGTTAGGATATTATGCCGCCACCCTCTTTCATGGCGAACGACGCCGATCATTCGCGTTAAAATTGTGCGCCCTTCCCTCGGCACGCCGAACCCGGATGCGCCCGCCGCAGGGTCCACTTATTCTGTATAAAGATTATTTTACGGTATTTCCTTGCGCCCAATAGCGAATGGCGGTTCCCTTTCTTTCGGTTGAACCAGACAAAAATCTGTTACTGCTGCGGGGCCGGGAGCAAAAAGGAAAGACAATGAGAAAACTTTCGCACTTCGACCGCCGAACCTTCATGGCGGCGACTGCAGCGGCGGCTTCTACGACCTCCCTCCCCGCCATGGCGAAACTCAAAGGGCCGCCGAATTTTCTCTTTATCATGGCGGATGATCTCGGCTGGGCGGACGTAGGCTGCTATGGCCGTGACGACATTTCGACGCCCAATATCGACAAGCTTGCGCGACAGGGCATGCGTTTCACCGACGCGTACGCAAACTCCTCCGTCTGTTCGCCGACGCGACTCGGCCTTATCACAGGTCGCTATCAGTACCGTCTGCCTTTGGGCTTTGAAGAACCGCTCGGCCTTCACAGCGATAAAAAACTGCCGGAAGATACGGCGACGATGCCGGAACTGCTCGCCGCCGTCGGCTATCAAACGTCTCTGGTGGGCAAATGGCATCTCGGCACAGTCGACGGCTCAGGACCGTTGCAGCATGGCTATCAGTCGTTCTGGGGCATTCGTTCCGGCGGCGTCGATTATTTCCGGCACAGTTTCATCTGGGGCGAGGATGAAACACGCGACCTCTGGGATGGCGATACTCCCATCGAAGAGACCGGCTATCTGACGGACCTTCTCGGCGCCCGGGCGAGCGAGGAAATTCTGCGTATGAGCGCCAATGAAGCGCCGTTTCTCTTAAGCCTACATTTCACCGCGCCCCACTGGCCCTGGGAGGCGCCGGAAGATCTTGAAGCGGCGCAAAAGGCGCGCAGCAGCCTCGATTTCGAGGGCGGTTCCATGGAGATCTATCGCAGCATGGTGGAAAGCCTCGACGCCGCTGTGGGCGCCGTTCTCAAAACCCTCCAAAAATCCGGCCGCGCCGACAATACGATCGTAGTGTTCACCTCCGACAATGGCGGCGAACGCTTTTCCAAAAACTGGCCCTTTAATGGCATCAAGGGAGAACTCCTCGAAGGCGGCATCCGCACGCCGTTGATCGTGCGCTGGCCGGACCGGATAAAAAAAGCCAGCGAAACGGCGCAGACGGCGATAAGCATGGACTGGCTGCCCACCATGCTGGATGCGGCGGGCGTCGAGTATGATCCTTCCGGCTTTGACGGCGTTAGCCTGCTGCCGGTGTTGACCGGCGGCGAAGCGTTTCAGCGCAAGCTTTTCTGGCGTCAACAGGCGCATGACCAGAAAGCCATGCGTGAAGGCCCATGGAAATATCTTTCCATCGGCGGAAACGACTATCTCTTTAATATCGAGGACGACCCCATGGAGCGGGCGAACAAGAAAACCATCGAGACGAATCGCTTCGCGCGCATGCAGGGCGAATGGGCCACATGGAACGAGACCATGCTCGCCTATCCGGAAGATAATTTAAGCTGGACCAATAAATTCGGCGGCCACATGGCCGACCGCTATTAGCGCGAGAAATCACGGAACCGGCCGCGCTCTCGGTCGCTTTCTCCTGCGCCGCTTTCACTGGCCCGCCGGCGCCCCCTCCTCTAGAGTTATGAACAACAAGGCGAACCTGTTGCGCCGCATAAAATTTCCAGGGAGCGGGCCGAGTGGATCAGACGCAGAAAGTTGATCTCAAAAACGACGACTGGCCGTCGCCGGGACGCGCCTATTGGGGCCTGACGGTACTCACCATCGCGCTGATGGTCGCGACACTCGACCGGTCCATCATCTCGCTTCTTGTCGAACCCATCAAAGCCGATCTCAATCTTTCCGACACGCAATTCTCTTTGCTCACCGGATTCGCTTTCGTTTTCTTCTACGCGTTTCTCGGGCTACCCATCGCGCGCCTTGCGGATGTCAAAAGCCGCCGCGTCATCATCGGGATCGGCATCGCGTTCTGGAGCTTCGCCACGATGCTCTGCGGCCTCGCCCAGAATTTCTGGCAGCTCTTCTGGGCGCGGGTCGGCGTTGGCGCAGGCGAGTCGTCTTTTGCGCCCGCGACATATTCCATCATCACCGACAGCTTCCCGCCGGAAAAACTGCCCCGCGCCTTCGCCATCAATTCGCTCGGCTTTATCGCCGGGGCCGGGATTTCAAATCTCGCCGGCGGCGCCATCATCGCCGCCGTCACCGCCATCGGCGTCATCACTGTGCCGCTGTTTGGCGACATCAAACCCTGGCAGATGACGTTTATTCTTGTAGGACTTCCCGGATTTCTCGTCGCCGCGATGATGGCGACAGTCGAAGAGCCCAAACGCAAGGGCCAATTAAAGCAGACCGACGGCAAGGCGAAAGCTTTGCCAATCAAGGAAATCTTCGGTTATCTCAGCCAGGAACGGCGCACCTATGCGCCGATGTTCATGTCGCTCGCGGTGAAAGTGCTGTTGAGCTACGGTGCGGTTCTGTGGTTGCCGGCCCTCTTCATTCGCACCCATGGCTGGACAGCACCGCAGATCGCCTTCACGCTCGGCATTCTGTCGCTCATCACCGCGCCTATCGGATTGTGGCTCGGCAGTTTCATTTCCGAACGCTGGGCGAAGGCCGGGCGCAACGACGCCTATATGCGGCTCGTGCTGTACGCCTCCATTGGCCTCATGCCCTTCGCCATCGCCTATCCGCTGGTCGATAACGCCTGGCTCGCCATTGTGCTTTACGGGATCAACACTTTCATCGCCTCCATCGGCATCGCCCCCGGCAATGCGGCGCTGCAGGTGGTGACGCCGGCGGAAATGCGCGGACAGGTGCGCGCGCTCTATCAATTCGTGTTCAATGTGGTCGGCTACGCCGCCGGACCGCTGATCGTCGCGCTCTTCACCGATTACCTCTTCGGCGCCGAGGACCAGCTCCGTTACTCCATGGCCCTGCTCGCTTTTATTCTGGCGCCCGCGGCCTGCGTCGTCACCTGGATCGGCGTCAAACCCTATGGCGAAAGCTATGGCCGCGCCATGGCGCGTTATGCAGCGAAGCCGTAAGCGTTAATCGTCGCGCTCGCGTGCGGCGATAACGGCGCGCCCATAAGGCTTCAGCGCTTTCCAGCTTAAGAAAAGGCCAATGGGCCCGAGGATGGCGGCGGCGACGGCCATGGACGTGCCGAGCATCGCCTCGTTCCTGAAAACATTGTCGGTCATCAGCGCCACAATGAGCGGCCCGGCGCCGTATCCCATGACATTGAAGATGGCGATGTAGAGCGCGGAGACAGTGCCGCGCATGCGGCCGGGCGTAATCACCTGCATGGCGGCGTTGGCGGGTCCGGCGCCGAGAGAACCGAGAAACAAAAGCGCGCCGTAAAGCGTGAACGCCATCCATGCCGCCGGCGCCAATGGATAAATGATCGCGAGCGGCACGAGTGCAATCGACACCCATAAAACGATGCGCATATTGGCGTCGTTATGACCTTTCTCGGCGAGCCATGTCGCCGCCTGTCCGCCGATAATCAAACCAAGCGGCGCCACAATGAGACCGATGGCGCCGAGGATCGGGCCCGGCTCGCCCGGCGCATAGCCGAAACTGCGTTCGAAAAAGGCGGGCGACCACACGGCGTTGCCGAAACTCAGCATCGACTTGACGCCCGCCGCGATGAACATGGGAAAATAAGCGGCGCCCCACAGCCCCAGGAATCCGAGCACCTTGCCGAAAGATGGCGTCTCGGCGCCAGTCCCTGCGTCTTTGCGCGGCGGTTCGGGCACCGTCAGCACCATGAGGAGCGCCCATAATATCCCCGGCAGGCCGACAATGACGAAGGTCATCTGCCACGGTTTCAGCGTGCCGACGATGGGAAAGGTCTGCGGGCCGAGCGCGGTCAGCCAGACGATGAGATAGCCGCCCACGAGCAGCGCCATGCCAGACCCCATGACCATGCCGATATTGATGATGGAGATGGGCCGCGCGAGTTTTTCGCGCGGGAACATGTCGGCCGTCATGGAATAGGTCGCGGGGCCGTTGCAGCTTTCGCCGATGCCGACACCCATGCGCGCAATCGCGAGCTGCCAGAAATTCTGCGCCAGCCCGCAGGCCGCCGTCATCAAAGACCAGAAGGCGATCCCGGCGCCGATGATCCATTTGCGCGGGCCCCGGTCCACAAGCCGCGAAATCGGAATGCCAACGCTGATGTAGAAAAGCACGAACATGAAGCCGACAAGGATCGAAATCTGCGTGTCGGAGAGATTGAGGTCCGCCTTGATCGGCGTGATGAGCAATGTCAGCAATTGCCGGTCGAGAAAATTGAACATCAGCGCGATGGTGAAGATGAAGATCGCCCACCATGCGCGAAATGGACTAATCGGCGGCTTCGCCGTTGTTGAAGGTGTTGACGGCGCCGGCGCCGAGATGTCTGTCATGGTCTCAGGCGCCTTCCTGTTTCATCGCGGCGGTTGCCCCGGTTATAGCGCCAACAGGCGTCTGGCTTTCTATCGGCGCGAGGCCGTCTATGGGCGCGAGATTCTTGTCGTAGCGATAGTTGCCGAGGAACCAGTAGAGGAAGAAGGTAATCGCCATTAGGATCGCCATGACGACAAAGACCGGTTCGTACTTTCCATATTTATCGAAATACATGCCCACAAGAAGCGGCGAGACGCCCATGCAGAAGGCCTGGAACGGCGCCTGTATGCCGATCAGAGTCGCAAAAGATTTAAGGCCGAAGAACCGCAGCTGAAAGACCGTCCCCATGGGCCGTTTGGCGCCGCCCGCAAGGCCGATCATGGTCGTCGCCGCAAGCAGGAAGACGAAACCCGCCGCACCGCCGGACAGGAAAAGATAGAGCATCAACCCTGCGGCGGTCATAGCGCTGAAGGGCGCCGCCACTTTCGCCGTGTCGAACTTGTCGAGCAGGAAGCCGCCCGCCACCGTACCCGCCGCCATCGCAAGCTGGGCAATGGAGAACATCCAGACTGCCGTATCGACGGTGATGCCGCGCGACACAAGGTAAGGCACGAGATGCGGCTGCAGGCCGATGGCCGGCGCTAGCGCAATGAAACTGGCGATCAGAATGAACCAGAAATCGCGAGTCTTCAGCGCCTGCGCCGGAGTCATGCCCGGCGGCTCTGCCGGCATGCCGCCGCGCGCTGCATCCTGTTTCGCCGCTTCCGGTTCTTTCAGCCAGATCAGCAGGACAGGAATGACGGACAAAATAATGAGGCCAAGCCCGACAAACATGCCGCGCCATCCGAAATCATCGATAAAAAACTGAATAAGCTTAGGTGCAAAGGCGCCCGCAATGCTCGATTCGACGCCGAAGATGGCGAGCGCCTTGCCGCGGTGTTTGTTGAACAGCGCGCCTATGACTTTGGAATAACCGATCGCTGTGGTTCCCGCGAAACCGAGAACGGCGAAACCCACATAAAATTGCCAGAGCGAGCCATCCTGTCGCGACAGCGCCATGGTGATGAGGCCGACAACGAAAGTGCCGCCGATAATCATCCGCCTGACGCCGATCTTGTCGACGAGTCGGCCTAGGAACGGCGCGGATATTGAGCCGACCAGCATCATCGCCGTGAGGCCGCCGGAAAATTGCGTGCGCGTCCAGCCGAACTCTTCCGTCATGGGAAGCGTCAATAGCCCGATCGCCATGAAGGGCAGGATCGATGAACCGAACAGCGTGCCCAAGAGGATCGCGAAAGCGATCTTCATTTTCCTGATCGAAAAATCGGATTCTTCTTCCGGCGCCGCTGAGTGCGCATCCGTCGTCATAGCTTCCTCCCTAGCGGTTCAACGCGCCGTTTGCCGGCGTCTGTTTTTTCCAGACTTCCACGATTCCCTTGCCGCCATCGACGCGCACGCGGTCGCCTGTTTCGATGATGGAAAAGGGATCGATCTCAAAATCAGTGACGGTCGGCGCATGGGTGACGACCGCGCCGAGCGCGGCCTTCGCCGTCATGTCAACGAACAGCATCGCCGCCGGCGCCGTGCCTGCGAGCCGCGCGAAATGGAAAATCGCCGACCAGCCGGACGAGCCTTTGGCGCCCTTAAAGAGCAACACCTTGCCGGCGAAGCTTTGCCCCACGAGTTCGTGGCGGGTTTCGATGATCTCGCCCTTCATGGGGTTAACCCCGCCCCAGCCGGAAATGGTCTCGCGGGTGACAAGCGCTTCCGCCTCTGCGACGCCGGGCACGATGCCGCGCCCGCGGATGACAATTGGTGCAGAGAGTTCCGCCGCGCTCATGAGAGCTCTCCCCGCCATTTGCCGGTAAGCGCCGCGTTGATGCAGTCTTCGGTCGTGCCGAACCAGGCTTCGATGCCGAGAAACGCTGGCAGGTAATGGGTCTGTTTGGCGCTGTCGAGCGCAACGACTTTCGTACCCTTCGGCACGCTCTGCGCAATCGCCGAACAGGTGTCGGTCATCACAAGGCCGCCCGCCTTTTTGATGATGTCGACATAGCCTTTCGCCTGCGCTTCGGTCCGCACATAGCGCGAGGTGAAGATCCAGAGCGCCGTCCCATCGTTCAGTTTCTTGCCGTCGAGGAGGCGCGCCGCTTCCTCGATCTGGTCGATGGCGGCGTGGGGGCAGCCGAGCATAACGTAATCCACATCCGTCGAACGCCCGCGAATGTTCAGATTTTCATAAGTCTTGCGCCGCTCTTCCGCGCCGTAACGGATGCGGCTCTTGATCTGGTTCCCGCCGAAGGCTTTCTCGCGCACCGGCGCTTCGGGGGTGACGCCCACCAGATGATACATCTCGACGCCGCCCGACGACGCCGCCGCCGCGCCGAAATGTTTGAGTTCGATCAGGCCCGCATTGGAGATGGCGCCGTCGATGACGGGAATCTCTTCCTGCACGATCGCGCCGATATAATAACCGAGCATCCCCCATTCGAAGATATTGTTCACGGGAACATCGACCTCGACCAGATGATTGCCGAGACGAAATTCATCCCGGTGAAACCCCCAATCGGGAATGCGATGGGTGATCATCGCAGCGCTGGTGGATTCGCGACCTTCCGTATTGGTGCGCGCGCCGAGCACAGAATTGCAATAGACGACCGCCGAGCTTTCCATCCAGGCGCAGTGCTCGCCGAATTTCGGTTCATTGCCGGCGAGATAGGGCGTGCAGGTTTTGAGATTCCTGATATTAAGCGCCGCCGTCGCCCTCTCATCGCTCTGCGCATTGGCGAAGGCTTCCTGCGAATAGCCCTGTTCCCGCCACAGCTCCGGATCCATGCCGCCCTGCAGATGACAGGCGTTGCCCGTCATCGCGGGAATGTCGAAGACTTCGTCAGCGTCGAGATCGAACTTACAGAAGACAGCGCGATAATCGCCGCCATCCTCTTTGTATTGGTCTTTCAGCCATTGATGCGCCGAGCCCGGCACGCCAGCGACATTGTTCGTTTCCACGAAACGCGTCGCGCCCAACGCATTGGCGTACCGAATGAGGAGGTCCATGGCCTTCTCGGCGGCCTTGCCGCGCGCGCCCGACGCCATCGCCTCTTCTTCAGGCGTTAGCCGCAGCATGGGCGCCTCCTTCTTGTTCGCCCGTCGCGCGGACAAGTGACGCAATGCCGAGAACGCAAAGCGCAAGGACAACAGGGCCGATCATCATGAACAAAAACACCTGAATGACCGGCAGGCCGCTCGACAGAAACACGCCCCCGAGAACGGGACCCAGCACGCCGCCGAGCTTCGCCACTGAGGACGCCCATCCGCCGCCATTGGCGCGGATCGCCGTCGGGTAATAAATCCCCGCAATGCTCAAAATGCCGTAATGCCCGCCGGAGATGAGCGCCACGACAAGCACGTTCAAAAACAGGAACAGCGGCGTCGGCATCGTGACGAGGCCCATGACCAAAAGCACTGGCAGACTGGCGATGGGAAAGACGGCGATAGCGCGCGGGCCGATACGGTCGGTGAACCGCATCAGCGACATCCCCGCGATGGCGCCTGCAAGCGCGGCGGCGGACTGGACCCAGGCGGCTGTCTTTCTCGGCACGTCGAGATTTTCGAGAATGATCGGTCCCCAGCTCGCATGCAGAAAGACGGTGAGCGTTGACATGGCGAAGCCGAGCCAGATCAGCGGCGTTATGAAAGCGAGCCGTCCCTCAAAAAGCTGGCTCACGCGGAAGGACTTTTTGACCTCCGGCTCGTCCGTCAGAACGAAGTCCGACGCCGCGCTGACGTTGGCGGAAGGCTCGAGCTTGTTGAGAATCGAGGCGATCTCATCGCCGCCACGCTTTTTAGCCACAAGGAAGCGGATGGACTCCGGCAGATTGAAAAACAGGCCCGCCGCGCAGGCGAGGGTCGCGGCGCCGGCGAAGAAATAGACGCCCTGCCAGCCGAAACCCGGCGCGATCCAGTTGGTGATCGGCCCCGCCATGGTCGTGCCGACGGAATAGCCAACCATGATCAGCGTCACGACCGTCGCGCGCAGGCGTTTGGGCGCATACTCAATGTTCAGCGCCCAGGCGAGCGGCAACATGCCGCCAAGCGCAAGCCCGTCCAAGAAACGAAGCGCGAGAAGCTGCTCATAGTTTTGCGCAAAACCTGTCGCAAAGGTCAGAACGCCAAATGCAAAAGCGGCGGCGATGATGGATATGCGCCGTCCGATCAGGTCGCCGAGATAAGCGAAACCGAAGGCGCCGAGCATGGTGCCCAGAAGGCCCGCGCTGAAAACATTACCGAGCGCCGTCCGGTCGAGCGCCATGCCTTCCGCGATATAAGGCGCCGTATAGGCGATCATCATCATATCGAGGCCGTCGCAGAAGGTGATGAGCCACGAGAGAACGATAAGCCGGATGTTGAACGCCGTCAGCTTGCGCCCGTCCATGAACGCCGAAACATCGAAGATATTGGACGGAGCCGATTGCATAGCCTAGTCCTCGATATTGTGACGGATGCGTTGTTTCAGGGCGCCGATATCGATCTGATGAACACTCCCCGACCCCGCAAGATCGAGCGCATGGGCTGCTGCCGCGCCCATGGCGATACAGGGGCCCATAACGCGCACGGAAGACAGCGCGGCAGAGTCAGCGTCTATGCAGCGCCCCACCGCGCAGAGATTATCCGCGCCCGCCACTGTAATCGATCCCAGCGGCACGGTGTGAATGTGGTCCTCGTCGAACACCTCCCACACATAGCCTTCGCGATTGTGGTGCTGTTCCAGCGGCCATGAACAGCGAGCGATGGCGTCGTCGAATTTTTTACCGGCGCGCACCTCGTCGACCGTCAGATGATGCGTACCGACGATCCAGCGGGTCTGGCGTATGCCCGGCAGGCCGTAGGCGCGGATTTTCGCCTTGCCGAACGCTTCCGGAAATTCGTTACGCAGAAACACCAGCGTTCGGTCTGCCTGATCCTTGCCGTCGATCTGTTTTTCCGCCGCCTCAAAGGGATCGAGCGGCGTTTCGATATGCGTCATGTTGACGATGGCGACGTCACGGTCCGGATAGCGCAAAGCGAAGCCGTCACGGCGCATCATGCCGTAATCGCCGCCCTTATCGCGAATGCGTGCGCCCATCTCCTCCCAGCCGGGACGTTTCGCATCGTCGAAATTTTCGATGACCAGCATTTGTGAGCCATAGACCTGCCCGTTCTTGTGCATGCGGCAGTCGAAGCCAGCCTCCCATGTGATCGCTGCATCGCCGGTCGCATCGATAAACGCATCGGCCCTGACGCGCACATCGCCATGGCGCGTCGCGGCGTCGATGGACGTTACGCGCCGCCCGTCGCGATTGACGCGGCGGATGATGGCGCCGGTAAGCGGCGTCACTCCGGCTTCAAGGATCTTTCTTTCGACCCAGCGGCCGAGCGCCACCTCGTCATACATGGCGACTTTCATGACGCCGCCGCCGACCACTTTGAGATCGCCGGACGCGCCAAGCTCTTCGATGAGCTCGTCGGCGACGCCATGGGTCAGCTGGCGGCCGTTGTCTCCCGGCGTATAGAGACCGCAGAACATGCCGATGATGGAGTTCACCGCCTGTCCGCCCAGCGAAGGAAGGCCGTCGATCAGGATGACCTCGCGTCCCGCCCGCGCCGCCTCGATCGCGGCTGACATGCCCGAGGCGCCCGATCCCACAACGCAGATGTCGCAGCCGCGCTCTATCACCTCCGGGCGCGAGGATCGCGAGACGATCTTGGTTTCCGGATCGAATGGCCGGTCGAGCGCCATGCGCGAGTCCCTTTCCATAAAGCGCCGGATATGAGCCGCGCTCTACAACAAGCGCCGCACGGTTTTTGCAATGCAGCAACCGGCGACGCCTCTTCCCTTGCATTGAAGCATAATTCACGGCTTTCCAGCCATCGAACCAAGAACGAATTCGTTCCTTTCGGTGAACGCAAGACGGCGCGCGATCGGATTGAAAGGCCGCTTCGCAACAGGGTAGCTTTCCCGCGCGTATCAAAGAGGCGGCAGGCATGGGGCGCATCAGAACAATTTTCTTCATCTTGTCCGCCGCCAGTTTGGCCGCTTGTGGACGCAGCCCGGATCAATCTGCGGCGGCCTCAACAGAAACTCCTGTCGCCGAGACTGTAAAAACCAGTTCGCCGACCTTCGCCGCCGTCGATGCGGCGCGGCTTTCCAAGGCCGCCGACGATCTCGACAACTGGCTTTCCTATGGCCGCACCTATGCGGAGCAGCGCTACTCTCCGCTCGATCAGATCAATGACGAAAACATCGATGAGCTCGGTCTCGCCTGGGCGGTCGAACTCGACACAAACCGCGGCCAGGAAGCGACGCCCATCATCGTCGATGGCGTCATGTATGTCTCCACAGCCTGGTCGAAAGTGATGGCGCTCGATGCCGCGACGGGCGAAGTCCTCTGGAAGTTCGATCCGGAGAATATCGGCGCTAAGGCGGCGCATGCCTGCTGCGATGTCGTCAACCGCGGCGTCGCCGTCTGGAACGGCAAGGTCTATGTGGGGACCATCGACGGGCGTCTGATCGCGCTCGACGCGGCGACGGGCAGCAAAGTCTGGGAAGCGGTCACCGTCGATCAGGAAAAGCCCTACACCATCACCATGGCGCCGCGCGCCGTGAAGGGCAAAATCATCATCGGCAATTCCGGCGCGGAAATGGGCGTCCGGGGTTATGTCTCCGCTTACGATGCCGAAACCGGCGATCTTGTCTGGCGGTTCTACACCGTGCCCGGCAATCCGGCGGACGGGCCCGACGGCGCCGCGTCCGACAAGGCGCTCGCCGACCTCGCCCTTCCCACCTGGCATGGCGAATGGTGGACGCTGGGCGGGGGCGGCACGGTATGGGATTCCGTCGTCTACGATGAAGAGTTCGACCAGCTCCTCGTCGGCGTCGGCAATGGCGCGCCGTGGAATCATGAATACCGCTCCGACGGCAAGGGCGACAACCTATTCCTGTCGTCGATTCTCGCCCTCGATCCCGACACCGGCGCCTATAAATGGCACTATCAGGCGAACCCGGGCGAAACCTGGGACTACACCAACACGCAGCAGATCACGCTTGCCGATCTCGAGATCGATGGCGAGACCCGAAAGGTGCTGATGCAGGCGCCGAAAAACGGCTTCTTCTATGTAATCGATCGCCAAAATGGGAAACTGATCTCCGCCGAAGCTTACGTCTACCAGAACTGGGCGGCGCGCATCGATCTCGATACCGGCCGGCCCATTGAAAAACCCAATGCGCGTTACATTGACGGCCCGCAGATGGTCCTGCCGGGCGGCATTGGCGGTCATGCCTGGCATCCCATGAGCTACAATCCCGGGACCGGGCTCGTTTACATTCCGGCGATGACCGTCCCGCTCGTGTATGAGCGCAATGACGGATACGAGATTCACTATGGCCGCTGGAACACCGGGGTGACTTTCACCGATCCGCCGGAAACGCCGGAGCTGACAGGCGATCTGGCGGCGCGGCGTGCGCAGATGCGCGCGATGCAGAAAGGCTATCTCATCGCCTGGGACCCGGTCGCGCAGGCGCCGCGATGGACCGTTGAGCGCGACTGGCCGTGGAACGGCGGCACGCTTGCGACCGGCGGCAATCTCGTTTTCCAGGGCCTTCCCAATGGCGAGTTCGAAGCGCGCGCCGCCGATGACGGAAAACTTTTATGGTCGTTCCAAAGTCACCGCGGAATCATCGCGGGGCCCGCGACCTATCGCGTCGACGGCGAACAATATGTGGCCGTGCTTGGCGGTTATGGCGGAGGTCCGGGGATGGCGACGCCCGATGCGAATAACAAATATATTCCCCCCAACGGCGTCATCATGGCGTTCAAACTGAATGGCGAGGAAACGCTACCCATCTACGAACCAGTCTCGCGGCCCGCGCCCGCCCCATCCAGTGAAACGTTCACAGACGCGCAAGTTGCAACCGGTCAGGAAAAATACATCACCTTTTGCATGATCTGCCACAACGGCCCCACCAATCCCGAACTGGACCGCACGCCGTATATGCGCGACGCCGAGGCGTGGCGCGCCATCATCATCGACGGCGCGCTTGAAGACAACGGCATGGCGAGTTTCAGGGACTATATGAACGCCCATGAGGCCGAAGCCATCCGCGCTTATGTGAACACGCTGGCGCGGGCGCTCGCCGAAAAGGAAAGCAACCCCGAATAAGACTTACTGCGCCGCGTTCGCCATCAGCGCCCCCGTAGACGACGTCTCCGGCCCATATTCGTTGATCGTGGCGCGGCGGAGATCGCGCCGGTCCGTAAAACGATTGAAGGTGGTGCCGCGGTGCAGCGTGCAGCGATTGTCCCAGATCAGGAGATCGCCGGGACGCCATTGATGGGAATAGATGAAACGCGGCTCGGTCGCGAACTCCATCAATTCTGCGAGCAGCGCGTCGCTCTCCTTTTCGTCCATGCCGACAATATGAGACGCATGCTTGCCGATATAGAGCGCTTTGCGGCCGCTGGCCGAAACGCGGACCACGTCATGCTCGACCGGCGGCATGAGACGCCTCATCTCTTCGGAAACGGCGCCGCCATATTCATATTTGGCGCGCACCCCCCAGAGATCGTGCACCGCTTTTAACCCTTCAAGCCGTTTCTTCATTCCGTCCGAAAGCGAGTCATAAACCACGCGCGTGTCGATGAATTCCGTATTCGCGCCTTCCGCCGGCGTTTCATAGGAAAGCAGCAGCGACCATTTCGACGGCAGCGCATTGAACGAGCTGTCGGTATGGAAGCGTTCATTGCCGAGATTGAACTTCGTGCGCGGGTCGTCCGCCGGAATGATTGTCCCGTCCGCATCCAGATTCGAGATGTCGTAAAGCTCGGGACTGATCCGATATTTAAGGGTCGAAGGCCGATCCGACATTTTCGGCGGCAGCTCGAGCGGGCCGAAGCTGCGCGCGAAGCGAAGATGGCCCTCGTCGCTGGGCGTTAAACCCCGCAGCACCAGCACCGCATGTTCGGCCATCAGATGCTCGACCAGATCAACGTCTTCTGTGGTGATTTCTGCATCGAGATCGAACCCGAGCATCTCGGCGGCGAACAGCGGATGCAGACTGTTGACCTGATATGTCATGCCATCCGTGCTCCCATGAAAAAACCGCCGCCCCGAGAATACGGGGCGGCGGCTTGTTTCGCAATTGAATTGCGTCAGTCTTAGAAGCTCTTCTTGACCTGAATATACCACTCACGCGGCGCGGCCGGCTGGCCCTCCGTCCCCGGCTGACCGAAGGCGGTCAGGTCGAAGATGTTGTGGAAATACTCTTTGTCGAAGAGGTTCGTGGCGCCGACAGCGACCTGGAAATCGCCATCGTCATTCACATATGTCACGCGGCCATTGAACACCGACTGCGACGGAATGCTGGCAATCGCCGTCGTCGCGTTGAACGCAATTGACGACTGATAGTACCAGTCCATGCGCGGCGTGATGGAGCCGCCAAGCGCCGGCGCCGGAATCTCGTAGGCGACGCCCGCCGACCCCGTCCATTCGGGAACATAGACCGGATCGGTGTTTACGATCGCGGGATTGTTTTGCAGCTCAGGAGCATTGAATTGAGTCCAGCCACCTGACGCGTTGATCATCAGACCTTGCACCGGACGCCAGTCGATTTCGGCCTCGATGCCTTTCACTTTGCCAGGCGTATTGATGTAGTTGGTCTTGGGTATACATGTGACCCCGATAGCTGCGACAGTGCCGCTGACGGAACCTTCATTGCCAACATCGACACAGGTCGTGGTGTTCTCACCCGTTATGATATAGCTTTGAGAGCCCGGAACGACGCAGTCGCCGGTTACGCCGCTGTCGATACACTCGGCGCCGCCAGCTGGCGTGATCCGCTGTTTATAGTCGGTATAGAAGCCAGCGATGTTCACCCGCATCGTATTGTCGAAGAGATCGCCCTTGAAACCAAGCTCGTAGGCGAGCGCTTCTTCCGGATCCACGGCCACAAGTTGCGACGCCTGGAACGGACGCGGATTGAAAGCGCCAGGGCGGTAACCGGAAGCCGCCGAGCCATAGACCGTGATGTCCTCGGTCAACTGGTAATCGAGGCCTGCACGCCAGTCGAAATTGTCACTTGCGACCACAACCTGCGTATCGATGGTTGCGCCGTTGTTGAAGTCTACGATCTTCTCGTCATCCGAATAGCGTCCGCCCAGCGTAATGCCCAGACGTGGTCCGAATGGGCGGAAGACGCCTTGAGCAAAAGCAGCCTTTGCGCTTGAGTCAAAGTCGATAACCGCATTCTGCTGCAGGTTGATAAACGGAATCGAAACGTTCGATGTTGTTTGCCCGTCCGATGAATAGAAGAAACCGCCAACAGTCAGGTCCATGAAGTCACTGCTGTAGTTAAACCGCGGTTCAACCGTCCATTGCTGATGGTCAATTGCCGATTTGACGGTCTGGATACCGAGCGGCGAACCGTCGGTATCGTTGATGCCCGTCGTGTAGACATCGCGGAAACCGGCATTCAATGTGAAGGTAAGACTTTCCGTCAACTCAACATTGGTTTTCACAGCAAAGCCGTAATTTTCAATTACAGCTTTGCGCGGCAACTGTGCACCGCCCCGATCACCGCTGCCATTATAATATGTACCCGGAATGTTTGTTCCTGCCGGAATAGGGTCAGCATAGGTCGCGTAGGTCGTGTAAAGGCTATCCGTCAGGAAACGCTCGTCATAACTAATTCCCCAAAGCGGCTGATAGACGAGTTGGTCTAGCAAGGCTATGCCGCCATCTGCAATGCCATTCATATCTCTATCAATAGCATTACCCATGGAATCGTAACCTGTCGGCACGATTTGCACTTGCTTGTCAGCCACCGGCGAAGACTGGTCATTTGTGTAATCAGTCGTGAAGGTGACATCGAAGCCGGCGCCTTCATACTTCAACGAGCCGCGAAGCGCCTGCACGTCCTGACCGCCATAGGTGTCAAGAACGCAATTATCGCCGGAGGTTGCGCCCGCAGTTGGGTTTGCGAAACCGCCAGACGGATCGAGCGACGGGAATGTGCCCGCGAGTTCCGGCGTGCCGTTCTGGAACATGGCGCAGCGGAAATCGAGAAGGTCCTGATAGCCTTTTCGGCTTTTCGAAACACCCGACATGCGGAAGAACAGGTTATCCGATAGCGGATAGTTGAAACCGGCGCGAATATCGGTGCGGTTGAACGCGCCGTAGGTCGCATCGATATAGGCTTCAGGCTCGGGTCCGGGCTCCTTTGCGATGATGTTCACCGCGCCGCCGATTGCGTTCCGGCCGAAGGTCGTGCCTTGCGGACCGCGCAGCACTTCGACCCGCTCTATATCGAGAAGGTCGAACACCGAACCGGCGAGAAGCGCGTAATACTGGTCGTCAACGTAAAATGCGACGCCCGGCTCGAAGGCGAGGTTGAAGTCATTCTGACCGATGCCGCGAATATAAGCGGTCACCGCGCGGCCAAAAGCGGCCTGGGCCTGTTCGAAGCTCGCGTTCGGCACAAGCCGGCCGACGTCTTCGATGCTGTCCATGGCGCGCGCTTCGAACTCGCCAGCCGTCACCGCAGTGATGGCCAACGGCGTGTCCTGAAGGTTCGTCTCGCTGCGCGTGGCGGTAACCGTGATCTGGTCGAGGCCGCCACGGCCTTCCTCGTCCTGCGCAAACGCGGGCGCACTCAGCGCCAGCGCCCCGACGGACGCGCTGAGCAGGACGGAAGTCCGCCGGCCCAGAGTAGATGTATGGTTCGTTTTCATGATTCCCTTCCCTTCGTAGATATTAGAAATCTTTTCTCACAGTAAGCATCCACTCGCGCGGACGGCCGACTGCATCCTGGACGTTGCCATTGCTCGTATAAAGCGCATCGAAGCGGTAGAACGTATAGTACTTGTCAAAAAGGTTCGTGACTTCGAGCGCAACTGAGATGTCCTCTCCGGGATTACGCCAAGTTACGCGAGCGTTGCCCAGCATATAGTCGGGAATAAACGCCTGAGTTTGCCCAAGCAGGCGTTCGCCGACATACGCGATGTCAAAGCGCGGCGTAATCGTTCCTTTATTGCCGCCAAGTTCAAAAACATTCTGAGCGCCTGCGCTGAATTTCCAGTCCGGCGCGCTGGAGGCGGCGTCACCGGGGAACAGGATCACCCCGCCGCCTGCCTGCGGAAGAACGCTGTCATATTCAGTATGGAGATAGCTGGCGGAGGCGTCCGCCGTGAATGAGTCTGTCGGTGCAAACAAGACTTCGGCTTCAACGCCCTTGTAAGTGCCATCCCCAGCATTGCCGATCGCAGCACACGGGGCCGCCGGACCACCCGGATCAATGAACGAACAATCCGTCAGCGGCAACTGGATATTTTTGTACTTCATAAGGAAGCCGGCGACGTTGACCCGGAGCCGATTGTCAAACAGGTCGGATTTGAAGCCGATCTCGTAGTTTGTCACCGTTTCCGGATCGAACGAGCCGTTCAACGCGTGGTTGACGTTAAACGGACGCGGCGTCACGCCGCCGCCTTTAAAGCCGGTTGAAACCGTTGCGTAAGCAAGAAGCGCGTCGGAGAAACGGTAGTCGACGGATACCCGGTAATCGACTTTGTCGCCGTCATAGATAGCCGTCGTGCCGTCGAGCGGCCCGACGAGACCAGGTGAATCGCTCGGGTTAGCAAGGCCTGTCCGGCTAAAGGTATAGTCCTTGTGCTCATCCGTGTAGCGAACCCCGCCGGTGATCGTGAGGTCTTCTGTCGGGTGCAGAATAAGTGTCCCGAATACGGCTTTGGAGTCTGCATTCACCGGGTCGTTGCCGACAAATTGGAATGCAAAACCCGGAATCGGAAGATAGCGGATGTCCTGCACCGTGAAGTAGGTCGTCAACTGGTCGCTGTAATAACCGCCGATTGTAAACTCGGCGAAGTCGCCGAAATTACCGTTCAAGCGCACTTCCTGACTGAAGAACTCGTGGTCGAGTTCGTTGTAGCCGCCTGCCGCCAAAATCGGTTCGGGCGAGAAGTCATCATCTGTGCCGAAAACCGTGTTGTACTCCCGGTAGGCGGAGATGGAGACGAACTGAAGATTTTCGCTCAGCTCGAATTCCAGTTTGCCGGAAACGCCCCAACCGTCGAACGTGCGATTGCGCGGCGGATATGTCGTTTCAATTGCTTCCGGCGCGCCGGGTCCGAAATTGGTGAACTGCGGCATGCCGGTGTTGTTGGTGACAATAAAGTCCGCATAGTTGCAATATGGACCGCACACAAAGTTCGGATTGAAAAGAGCGTTCGGCGTTCCATCCGGCGCAACACGCACGTCGCCGCCCGGCGCCTGATCCTGTATTGTGTAATCGCCGGTGATCGTAATCGCGAGACGATCCATCGGCTCCCACAAGGCCTGCGCGCGCAGGCCAGTGTAGTTTTCCTCGCCGAACCGGTCGATGACGCAGTTGTCGGTCTGGATCGTCGGCTCGATGCCCTCGGGGTTGCCGGGAACGGCGCAGCCATAGTCGATGTTCTTGATGTGGCCGTCTTTGCGCTTATGGACGCCGCTAAGACGAACAGCCAGCGTATCGGAGATGCCAAGGTCGGCGCCAGCCCGCACGTCGACAGCATTAAAGGCGCCATAACCAGCGCTGAAAAAACCGCTTCCGTCGCCGGTTGGCGCCTTGGAGATCAGGCGGACCGCGCCGCCGGCGGAGTTCCGGCCGGAAAGCGTGCCCTGCGGGCCGCGCAGGATTTCAACACGCTCCAGGTCGAGAAGATCGAGGTTCGCTCCGACCAGTGTCGCAAAATAAACGTCGTCGACATAAATACCAACGCCAGGTTCAAGCGCGGGATTGAAGTCGAATTGGCCAACGCCCCGGATTTGCGTTGCGATGCCGGTGCCAAAAGTGCTGGTGTTTTCCTGCAAAATGACGTTCGGCGCCTGAAGGGCTACGTCAAAAATGCTGTCGGCGCTCCGCGATTCAAGAAGCTCTGCGTCCATCGCTGTAATCGACAGCGGCGTATCCTGGAGATTTTGCTCTCGGAACTGCGCTGTAACCGTGATCGTATCGATGCCGCCTCTGGACGCATCTTCCTGAGCGAACGCAGGCGCGGCCAGCGCGAGCGCAACAACAGAGGCGCCGAGTTGAGCTGCAGCACGAGTGCTTGATCGTGACTGAGATTTGACTCTCATATAATTTCCCTTCCCCTACTCATCCTTAGTTGGTTAACTCTTTATTGTTCTTATTTGCTTTACAAACTGTTACCCGAAGAACGCGCTTAGGGACCGCCCTGTGGGTCTGCACAAAGGAGATCGCCGATCACCTGGCGCCCTTCGTTCAGCACGAAATCCATAAACTCGACTTGTTCGAATCCGGCCTCGCGGCAAAAGTCTCCGGCCGACGCCGCATCGTCGGCGTCGATGGGCGCGCCGCCTAACATCGGCGTCTTGAAGAAATGGGCGCGATGGCCGCGCAGGACAGCCTCGGCGCTGGCGACGGGCTTTGCCGGAGCGCCTACGGCCTCCTCGGCGGCTGCGCCGGCTTCCAGCGCCGGCGCGCTGATGATTTCCGGCGATTTTGGCGCGATAGATGCAGCTTCCGTGGCCGCGGCGACAGGGGCCGCCTCACGGATCGGCCGCAAGGACCGAACTCGTGCGAAAAAACCGAATTCCTTTTTCAGGCTGACAATCTCAGCCCCCGCATCCACATCCATGCAGGCGCCGCGGAAATCGTTTCGGGTGCAAATCTCCCAGCGGCCGGATTTCACCGACGTGCTGTGAAACGGAAAGCGGACGTCAATATCGGCCACAGCCTCGTTAAAGGTGACCGCTTTCCCAGACATCCCGACTTTTTCGTACATCACGAGCACTGGCGGCTCCGAACTCTCACTGGCGACCGCCTGCGATCCGCAAATGACCGCAGCGGCGACGCTCGCACTCAATGCCCAGGCGCATTTTTTCAGATAGCGCATACAAATCCCCCCGGACTTGAAAACATCATGACTTGCTTTCAGGGGGCCTTCAATATTGTTTCGGAAGCCTGAAAAGGCGGAATTAATCCGCGTATGGATCGTTTTCGTCTTGACCTGAAAATCACGCCCAGGAAACAATTTTCAAGCTGTAGCGCGGTTACAACAGCCATTACGCAACTGCAAAAAACACCATCGCATCGCAACAAACGCAGACTACCAGAATCAACCCTTTGATTAGGCTTGAAAATGATCTTGCGATACCACTTTGGCGCTCAAGTTTCAGGCTTTAGCGCATAAAAGCCGGTTGAACGTTTTCCTTCGACGCGTTTCCGGTTTGCAGCACGCTCTGTCAAAACGCAAAGAGAACCCGATCTTTTTTGCTGCAAATGATTTCGCCGAACGTCGATAGTCATTTCGCACTAGGTAGACTGGCAACACCTTTTCAGGGCGTTTCATCGGCGTCGACGCCGCGCTTGTAGACCGGTTTTCCATCGAGAAGCGTCATCACCACCGCTGTTTCGCTGATGGCGGCAGGTTCTGCTTCCAAAAGATTAACGTCGATGAGCACGAGATCAGCGCGCTTGCCGGTTTCGACAGAACCGCGCCAGCGATCCTGCCCCATCAGTTGCGCGCCATTGATGGTAAGCGCCTTCAACATGTCTGCGACTTCCAGGCGCTGCCCGGGAAGCCACTCTGGAGACTCGCTGTCCGGCGCCATGCGCGTTACGGCGACTTCGATGGCGTCGAACGGATCGGAGGTCGACACCGGCCAGTCGCTGCCCGAGACGAGTTCGGCGCCGGCGTCGCGCAGGGCGGCGTTGGGGTAGAGCCAGCGTGAACGCTCTTCACCCAGGAATGGCTCAGTCAGATCGGTGATATAGCTGTCGGCGTAAGCCCAGAGCGTCTGCATGTTGGCTGCAGCGCCAGTTTCGGCGAAGCGGGGAAAGTCCTCCGGGTCGATGAGCTCGATATGCGCGAGATGGTGATGGCGTTCGCGCGCCGGGTTCTCTTCCTTCGCGACTGCAATGGCGTCGAGCCCCGTTCGGACCGCCAGATCGCCGATGGCGTGCATGTGCATGTCGAAGCCGGCGCCGTCGAGGGCGATGGCGTAGTCATTCAGCAGCGCCGGCGGCATGTTGAGAACGCCGCGCTCCGCCGTATCGTCCAGCCCCAGATAAGGCTCGATCAGCGCGCCAGTCTGGTTTTCGAGAACGCCGTCTAGGAAGATCTTGACCATGCCCCCGGTCAGCAGGTCGGGATCGGCTGCGCCGATCCTGTCGCGGCGGGCTTTCAGCGCCTCAATGCGAGAAGCGATCTGCTCTTTCGAAAACGCCTTGTCCGTAAAGTCTTCCGTCGGCAGCAGCGAGAGCGTGATGCGCAGGCTCGCTTCGCCATTTTCAACTGCAGCGATGAACGCGTCTTCCATGGGACCAGGCGGAACCGACGCGTCAATCGAAGCGGTGTAGCCCATTGCGTTCTGGAACTTCATGCCCGCTAGAAGATTGGCCAGCGAGGTCTCTACTGTCTTTTCCGGGATCAGCGCAGAGAAAAGCTCAGCCGCCGATTCCCGCATGGTTCCGGTCGGTTCGCCAGTTGCAGGGTCGCGCTCAATGCGGCCATTGGCGGGGTCCGGCGTTTGCGCGGTGACGCCGGCGGCGGCGAGCGCCGCGGAGTTAACCCAGAGATTGTGCCAGTCCGCAGAATACAGAATGACAGGCCGGTCCGCCTCCGCCCTATCGAGCAGGGATTTGTGCGGATTGCCGTTCGGAAAAAGCGGCAAGGCCCAGCCCGATCCGTAAATCACATCGAGTTCGGGATGCGCCGCTGCGTAGCCGGCGACCATCCTGACGACCTCTTCCGGAGACTCAGCATCCTGCACCGAAAGCGCGGTCAGGGTTTCGCCGCCATCAACGAGATGCACATGAGCGTCTGTGAAACCGGGCAGCAGCATGCCGCCTTTCATGTCCACGACCTCGGTGGCCTCGCCGACAAGCGTCATAGCCGCCTCCCGGTCTCCGACAAAAACGATTTCATCGCCCCGCACCGCCGCCGCTTCGGCGGAAGGCGCAGCGTCATTGGCGGTGAAGACCGTTCCATTCACGAAAATCATGTCAGGAGGCGGAGACGCCTCCCGGACGCAGGCGCAAAGCAAGAGGCTGGCAAGGGCGGCGGCGGCGAGACGGACTGTCATGGGAAAGCTCACGGATAAACAGGCGCAGACAAAAAGCCTACGCCTGTTTACAGGATCACAAAACTGGAATTTGCCGTTTGTCAGAAACGATAGCGCAGCCCGGCGTAAACCGAAGCGCCGGCGCCCGGAGAATAGATGCGGCCGTCCTGAACATTCTGATCGAGGATCGGCGTCAGACCCGCCGCGAAATTGACATCGGTGAGATTCTCCCCCGAGACGTAAAGCTCGGCGTTCTCGCCCATGCGCATGCCGGCGCTGAATCCGACCAGCGTGTAGGTCGGCGCCGAAACCTGGTTTTCGTGATCGGCGAAATAATCCCCCGCCGCCATCTGCACATTGACCGCCGCAAACCAGCGGTCCGTCGCCGCATAACGCAGCTCGCCTCGATAAACATGGGTCGGAACGCCCGCAAGCTTGTTGCCGTCAACGCCGAGAAAGCCTGACTCTGTGAAGCTGAAATCGTTGAACATATAGACATTGCGCAAGGTAAGCGCGTGGCCTGAGCGCGCAAAGCGGCCCGGGAAGAGATTCAAATCGACGCCCGCCTCGACGCCTCGATGATTGGTTTCCGGCGCGTTGGCGAACAATCCGCCGAACCCGTTTTCTTCGGGCTCCTCAATATTGACGATCTCGTTCTCAATGTCAGAGTTGAAATAGGCGATCTCCCAGCCGATCCAGTCATTCACCCGGCCGCGCAATCCCGCCTCGTAGGAAAAGGCGTCCTGTTCTTCGAGACCGTTAAGATCTTCGGGATCGTCGGATGTAAGCTCGTCCATGCTCGGCGGCTCATAGGAACGAAATGCGCTGGCGAAGACTTGCAGCGACTTGGTCAGCTTGTAGACGACCCCGCCCTTCGCCGTGACGCCCGTGAAAGTGCGTTGATCGTCAACATCATCCCCTCCATCCGCGGTGAGGAGCCGTTTGGTGCGCGTGAATTTGGCGCCGATATTGACGACGAGATTGCGCAAGGGGCTCGCCGCCGCTTCGACGAAACCGGCCATGCGTTTGGAAGTCAGGTCCGTTTCAAACAACTGATCGCCAGGCTCACCTTCGATGTTTTCAAAACGGTTCGAGGATTTGGAGCCGGTCGCGTAGTTCCCGCCGAAGCGGATCATCGTCTCCATGCCGAAAAGCCCGAAGACGCGTTCTGCGGAAAGTCTGGCGCCCCATTCCGACCCTTCATCCTCGATGATGCCGATATAGTCGATTTGCGCATTCTCGATGTCGCGGCGGACATAATGAAGACCGGTTTCGAAATCGACGCCGAGAAGCTTGAATTCGGTGGCGTTGGCGAGGCGCGCCGACAAGAGCGTACGGCCATGCTCGTCCTGCGCAGCGCCGTCAGCGAGATAAACGAGCGGCCCGCCAGGAAAGAGCGGGCCAAGGATCAAGTCTTCGAGCGCCTGTGTCGGGTCTTCGTCTGCCGCTTCTGGCGTGAGCATGCCCGGAAACTCCACATCGCTGCGCAGACCTTCAAAGAAAAAACGCGTCGTAAAATTCTGCGCAAGCTGAAAGCCGACATTGGCGTTGAAATGGCCGTCGATGCGCTGGCTGTGATCGCGATAGCCGGTCTCATAGCGGCCGGTGAGGCCCATATAGTAGTCCATATTTCCGCTGGCGGCGGCGACCGAAGCATGCGCTTGCCCGCCGGGGCTCGCCTCGATGGAAGACCCGCCCTCGAAACGCAAGGCCCGGCCTGGCGCAGTGAGGCCGGTCGTCGACGCGAAATTAACAACGCCGCCGAGATTGTCGCCGCCGAACATCAGATCGCCCGCGCCGCCGCGAAAAACGTCTACATGGGCGACGGACAGAAGATCGACCTCCACCATGTTGGTCTCGCCATGCACATCGGTCAGCGGCGCACCGTCGCGCAAGACAACGACTGTGGAGCGGTGCTGGCTGTTGCCCATAGCGAAACCGCGAATGACGATGCGCGGTTCGTTGAGATCGAGCGCATTTACGGTGACGCCCGGCGCGAAAAAGAACGCATCACCCGCATCGTTGGCGTAGTTATCTACATAATCGCTGGCTTCGATCCGGCTCGCCGCCGCGGGACGGCTCCATTGAGAGAGCTCTTCGAGCGGCCGGTCGCGCAAGAGCGTCGGCGCCGGCGTCACGCTTTCGATTTCAGCCGCGGATGCGCCAGCCGAAAGACTGAGGCCCGCCGCCCCAAGCATAAGCGCTTTTTTCATGAACATGGATCGCCCCTATTCGCTTGCGTTCGCCCGTCAGACGACGCCGCCGTCCATAAATCCGAGATCGGTTGTGCTGAAGCCGCTCAGGCCCGGCAGTGCGTCATTGAGTTCGGTGTCGTTAAGACCGAACCAGCGCCCGAAGGTGGCGGCGAACTGGTCGACTGACGTGGTCGGGATCAGGCGGCCATTGCCGGAGTCCTGACTGTGCCCGATCGTCGGCGGCGGAAAACTTCCATACATGCGGTTGCCCTGAACGCCGCCGCCGACGACAAAGTGATGCGCGCCCCAGCCATGGTCCGTGCCGTCGCGATTGACGGTGAGCGTGCGCCCGAAATCCGATGCTGTGAACGAGGCGACGTCATTGGCGACGCCCATTTCCACGGTTGCGTCGTAGAACGCGCGCATCGCGCCGGCGATGCCGCCATGAAGACGCGGAATTGAGTTCGCCTGGTTCGAGTGGGTGTCGAAGCCGCCTGTCGAGACGAAGAACACTTGCCGCCGGACGCCGAGAACATCGCGAAGCGCAATAATCCGCGCCACAACCTGGAGCTGCCGCGCAAGGTTGGTCTCCGGAAAGGCAGTCGCAAATGGCGCCGGCGCGTCGAAGGATTCACTTAAGGTTCGATTGGCGTCGATGGAGCGCCGCACGGCGTTTGCATAGTCCTGCTGAAGATAATTAACGAGCGATTCATTCTGGGCCCGCAGATGCGCTTCGTAAATGTCCGGCAGCGCGTTGGAGCCGAGGAATGACCCATCGCTGATAGCGCGAATATCTTGTGGTCCGTTCGTGCCTACCTCGAACTGCCCGGCGAGTTCGCCGGACAGGAACACCGTGTTCCCCGAGGTAGAGATCACCGTGAATGTTGCATCCGGATTGGCGCTCGCCGCCAGCATGATGTCGGCGAGACGCCCGCCCCAGCCGAACCGCGCGCCTTCTGGTTGCGAGGCCATCCAGGTGGATTGCTGGTCGTTATGAGAGAAAAGCCGCGGCGGCAATGGCGCCGAGCGCGCCTCGAATTCCGTGCGCGTGACGGGCGTCACCAAAGGGCCCACATTGGAGACGATGGCGGCGGTTCCGCTATCGACAAGCTCATGCAAGGGACCGAGCTCCGGCGGCAAGGCGAACTGGCGGCCGCCGAAATCCGACGCATTGGCAAGCGTCATGGCCAGCAAGCGTTCGCGCTCTCGGGTCGATCCGCCTTCAAGATCGTCATAGCGATTGAAGAGCTCACGCCGAATGTCTGTATACTGATTATAGCTGCCAGTATCGTAAGGCAGGACAGTGTCGTGACAGTCCATGCCGCCAAACAGGAACACACAGACCAGCGCGCGATAGCCGCCCGTATCGGCTGCAAACGCGTTGAAGCGATGGAGATCGCCCATAAATCCAGCCGCGCTGCCAAAAGTAAGCGCCGCCGACGTTTTCAGAAACTGCCTTCTTGAAGACCGCATGACGCCGCCCCTTGCCTATCGTTGAGTGATGTAGTCGGCCGAATTCATCATCATCAGGACAGCGAGCGCGGCGCGCCGCTGCGCCTGTTCGGCGCCCGACCCGCCGACCGCCTCGACCGCGTCGATGATGCGCGTGCGCGCCTCGCCGCGCAGCGAGCCATAAGTGAGAATTCCATCCAGATGATCGACCAGCGCCGCTGGATTGTTGGCGAGCGCAATTTCCTCGGCGTAATCAGCGACATAATTGGCGTCCGCATCATTGCGGAAAACGAAGCCTTCCATGAAATTCGCATAGCCGGTGATGCTCGATCCCGTGATGATCTGAAGCTCCGGCGCCACAAGACCCGCTGCGGCGCTTTCCGTTCCCGGAGCGACGAAACCAGGCCGGTAGAAGTTGAAAACTGACGGCGACCGGTAAGCCTGCTGGTTTAGCCTCGCAGGCGTCGCCGTGTTGCGCAGGATTTCGGCATCCTCCGTTCTTGTATCCTCGACCCCGAAAGCGCGCGCCCAGTGCGTAAAGCGCAGGACCGGTTCGCGGATCTTGCCGAAAGCAGGGTCGTTGATGCGCGCCGGGTCGCGCGCCTCGGGGTCGAGAAGGATCGCCGCCGCTACGGCGCGCATGTCGCCGCGCCCGCCGCCGCCCGCCGTAGAGCCGTCTGGCAACTGGAAAGAACCGCTGCGGAACGCATCGGCGACGCGGCCTACATAGGCGCTGCTCGGATTGCTGGTGACCAGGCGCTGGATCAGCTGGCGGGATATAAACGCCGGCGTATTCGCATGGTCAAAAAGCGCATCGAGGGCCATGGCGATGCTCTCATCGCCAGGCGTGTTCGCCGGAATGGACGCGCCGAGGAAATTTTTCGGCTCCGGCGAGTGATGCTGTTCGAACATCACCAGCGGCAAATATTCGGCTTCAACAGTTTCGCCACGGCTAAAGAAATTATCGGACGCCGCCCACGAAAGACCGGTGAAAACCTTGGCGAGCTCGGTCACGTCAACATTGTCATATGTCTCAATCGGCTGTCCCATGCCGTCAAGGCGAAGATCGCCATTGGGCTCGAGCTCCAGAAGACCGATGGTGAAAAGCTGCATCACTTCGCGCGCATAATTTTCATCGGGCACGACTTCGCGCTCTTCGTCCGCCTTCTGGTTCTGCAGATAGGTGAGAAAGATCGACATGGCTGGGCTGTAAGTGACGTTTTCCAGCGTTTGCCGGAAGTCGCCGAGACCGCCCGCGGACATGATGTCCATATAGTTCGCCATGGCGATAGGCCGTTCCGCGAGCTGAGCGTCGCTGAAAGAGGCGACCATGATCTGCGAAAGCGCAAAGCCCATTCGCTGGCGAAGCTGGTCGTCGCTTTTGATCGCGCGGGTCCAGAACGCCTCCGACAATTCGTCGGGGCCGACATCTTCTCCGGACTGCTCGCGGATCAGAACTTCCTCTAGCATCGATTCCTGGGGCTTTGCGAACTCAGCCTGGAGCCATGCGGAGACGCCCATGGCGACAAGCTCGTCGATTTCTTCCTCGCCCGGCCCGAAGGTCGCCTGCGAAAGGAAACGCGACGCTTCCTCGCTGGTCATGATGTCGCCCACGGCCGTCGGCGGCGTCACTGGCGCGGCGGGCTCTTCGGCGGCGTCGTCACCGCCGCCGCCAAAACACGCCGACAAGAACAACGCTGAAGCCGCCGTGAGCGTCGCTCTCGCAGATTTCAACATCACGCATGAATGAAGACCACGCATGCCCTCGCCCTTTCGCACAACTCAATGCTGTCTCATGTATCGTGAGAAATATGCGGCCGGCTGGTAAAAGCCCGTCAATTTGCAAGGCGTAATTTATCTAAATCTGTATTACGATTCCGCACACTGATTGAGTTTTTCAAGGCGTTTCCGTGCATTACGAATTTGTGTGCTTAATTTTGTTCTGCGCGTGTAAACACAATGCGCTCGATCACGCGCGCGCCATCGATGCGCGAGACGTGGATAATTATATCCACAATTGAATTTATATAGCGGATAGTTTCATCCCGGCTCAGAGGCAGGCCCGCTTGCATCGTCATCAGCGACAATTGCTCAAGCGCGCCTTCCGGACTGTCCGCATGCACTGTTGTGACGGAACCCGGATGGCCAGTGTTGATGGCGCGCAGCCAGGCGGCCGCTTCGACGCCGCGAATTTCGCCGAGAATGATGCGGTCGGGTCGCATCCGGAGCGCGGCTTCGAGAAGATCGGTCATGTTGATGCGCGCCTCGCCCATCTCGCCCTTCACGGCGGAAAGGCTGAGATGGTTGGGTTGTGAAAGACGCAGTTCCGCAGCATCCTCTACGGTGATGATGCGCTCCTCATCGCCGATCTCGCGCAACAGCGCGTTCACTAGGCTGGTCTTGCCGGTGGATGTCCCGCCCGAAATTAGCATGGTCTTGCGGGCGCGCACCGCGGCGCGCAGAAACTCTTCGATCCGGCCGTCGTCGAGCATCGCTTTCAGCCGCCGGTCCGCCTCGCTCAAGCCTTTGGCGCGCCCCACGGCCACCTTGGCAAAGTTGTGCGCGCCGCCGAAATCGGAAAGCGTCAAATTGCTCGCCATATGGCGGCGTATAGCGAGCGCCCAGTTCTCGCCCGCCGCCGGGGGACCTGCGATCTGGATGCGTTCGCCTGTGGGGAGTGACGCCGCAAGCAGCGGCTGTTCCCGGTTGATGCCCTGATGACTGACGCGCGCAATCTGCACGGCGAGCCGCTGCAGAAGCAGCGCGTTGATTGTCGCGTCTTCAAAGCGTTCGAATCCCGTCGCGTCCTGGCGTTCGATCCAGACCTCGCCGGGACGATTGACCATGATTTCGGTGACATCCGGATCCTCAAGCCAGCGCTCGAACGGCTTCAGGAAGGATTTGAGATAAACATCGCGCTCTGCGGCGGCGGGAATGGGTTCGACAACGCTCATGGCCGCAACCCTCCAGCCTCCGCGACCGGCGGGAAATAAAGATCGCGTGCGAGGAAGATTCTGATTTCCGTTCCCTGCTTTACGGTGATCGTCGGGGGGATATTCATTTGCTGCGATAAAGCCTGCGCGGCTACGGCCTGCGCCTCCGAGGTCGAACCAATGACGATGCTGGAATTGTTGTCGTAAATGAGTGCGTTGGCGCCCACATCGATGACCGACAGGAGAATCGCCGAACCGAAGCGCTGGAAGAAGTGGCGGTTGACCTTGCCGTCTAGACCGGCTCGCCCGAGCGTGTCCGTGGCGGGCGAGGCAAGTTCGATGGAAACGCCGTCCGGCGTGAGCAATCGCGTCCAGATGACAAAGGCGCGGGATTCGCCGATGGCGAGGCCGGACCGGTACTGTCCGATGAGGCGGCTGCCGCGAGGAATGAGCACCGTGCGGTTATCGAGACTGCGAATGTTTTCCGATACGATGGCGCGTGCGAAGCCGGGCAGATCGGAATTGATCGCCGTTTCGAGAACGCCAGAGACGATCGTCCCTTGCGGCACGACGCGGGACATGTCTTCGATCATAGTGGCGCGCACGGTCTCCGGCCCAGCGGCGCTGACGCGTTGCGCGAAAACGTCCGACGCGGTGAGACCGTTCACGGCGTTTGCAACCGCACCCGAGGGATCGCCCGCTTCACCAACCGCGCCCGCTTCCGGCCGGCTGTTATCGACGACAAGCGCCGGCGAACGCAGATTGGCCTGCGCCGGCGCGCCGTCATCGACTTGCGTCACAGGCATGCGCGACGATGTTCGCGCATTCACCGCGGCCCGTTGCTCCGCACGCCTCGCCTGGGCCTGGGCCGCTCTCGCTTCGCGGCGCGCCTCTTCGGCCTGCGACTGTGCGAGGGAAAGCTGCGCGCGGGTTTCCGCCATCATGGCGTCAATGGAGGCGCTTTCGCGTCCCTTGCTCAACTGGTTGAAAACAAAGAGACCAAGCATCAGCAAAACAGTCGCGCCGAGAAAACCGGCAAGCCGGTCGCCGCCGCTCTCTGCCACGCGCGGCATGGCGTAAGCGTTCGCCGTTTCAAGCGCGCTTTTCGGCATGTCGGATCGCGGGTCGCGCCCGCCTTTCGTCCACATCACCCCGCATCCCCATTACTGTCACTGGCGTCGCTTCCAAAGACGCGGCCGAAAAAGCCGCGCTTTTTCTCCCGCGCACGCGGCGCTTCCGGCCCCGGATCTATGGGTTGATAACCGTCATTGAAGATCAGCGTTTCAAAGCCGCCATGTTTCAGAGAAAAGACCGGCGCAACGCGGTCAACCACCACAAAGCCGTCTTCGAAACCGTGATTGATGACGCTTTCCTTGTCGTCTTCATCGACGAGAAAAATCGCCGGCGCCGGCATGCCTTCGGCCCAGCGGAAGTAAGTAGAGCGCCCGTCGTCGAAAACCTGCGCGGGCAGGATCTCCCGGTCGCCGTCATAGGTGTAATTGCGGTTGACAGCGCGCTCTTCCGGCGAAGGCGGCGCGACAAAGCTCGCGGCCTCGGCCTGCAGGGCTTCCTGCGCTTTCATTTCACCGGGATAGGAAAAGCGCAGGACGAAAACCATTTCGCCCGGCTTTGCTTCCGACGCCTTCTTGACCCGCAGTTCGAAGATGTAATGGCGCAGCGACGTCACTACCGTCATGTTGGTGGGCGGCGCCTCAGCGATGGGTTTCAGGATCATCACATCGCCGCGACGGTTCGGCGTCACCTGCCAGGCGACGGAATCGCCGATGGCCACATTCTCGATGATCTCGTCATCATTGAATTCGATGACCGTCTGAAAGCCGAGATGACCGGTGAGCGCATAGACGGTGTTTTCCGCAAAGGTCTTCGTCTTGATGCGCGAATCCGCCTGCGCCGCCGTCGAGAGCGCGCAGAAAAGAAGCGTCAGGATGACCGGAAAGCGCTTCATGCGAACTTGCCTTTCATCGACGCGGCGCCGAAGCCGCGATAAGTCTGGCGGGTGCGGCGGCTCCCATAAGCGGAGGCGGCGGGCGCCGTCGCCTCCGCAGACTCGATGACGCTGCGCGTGCGCGAGGCGCCGCCGCTGCGCTCCACCGCCACCACCATGTCGGCGAGGCGGGCGTTGTCGTTGGACGGTCTTGCCGAGGATGCGGCCGTTTCAGCCTGCAGCTGTGCGGAGTTTTGCGGAGCCTGACCGGACGGCAGGCGCCAGCCGGAGGTCAGCCGTCCGCACATGCGCAAGACCTGCGCCATCAAGAGCGCAAAGATGAACGCCGTCACGGCAAGCACAAAGACCGGCTGCGGATCGGCGAGGCCTGACGCCCGCATATCAGAAATCTCAATTACCATAGGCTCGGCGAGTTGCATCAGTCCGCCCGCGAGCGCTGTCGCAAAGGCGGCGACAAGGGCATATAGCGCCAGCGTTTTCAGCCAGCCTTCGAACAGCCCGCGTGTCCCCGGAAATAGTGCGGTCAAAATCAACAACGGCCCCACCGCGAGCAAAACGCCGAGCAGGACCTTGGCGATGATCAAAACGCCCGCCGTCGACAGCGCCAGGGTGACAGCGCTGAACCAGAGAAGGTTGACCGCGCCCGCCGATTTCGGCAGCGCCGGCTCTGGCATCGCTTGTTGTGTTGCTGCGCCCGCGCCGAACGGATCGGCCTGATTGATGGACGTCATGTTCCATTCATTGGCGAGGCGGATGATCTCCTTCAGCACCGCATCGAGACGCAGGAAGACGCTGTCATGACCGCCGCCGAGCATCGCCGCTGCGATCTCGTCCGCGCCGCCGTAAAAAAGGTTGAGGAACACCGCCTGATAGGCGCCCCAGCGCGTTGCGAAAGCAAGCACCAGCCCGATCAGCAGGATTTTCGGCGCGAGACCGGAAAGGCTGAGGCCCCCTCGCCCGGTGATGAGCTGAAAGCCGTAAAAGCCGATATATAAGGTGAGCGCGCCGGTGAGAACGGGTTCGAGAAAACCGAAGGGCCCGAAGAGGGTTCCATAGGTCGTTTCCACATAGGTCGCGATCTGGCAGTCCACTTCATTGAGAAGCGGCGCGATCATGCCGTCGACTGGAGAAGTGCAGAAACCCGCCGTCATTCCGCAGCCTCCCGGTAAAGGGCCGGCTTTAGGCCGAACGCTTTCGCGTCGCGGCCGAGGAAGAAAGGCAGCCAGGCGGCGGGATCGTCGCCATGCTCGCTGCGCAAGCGGTCTACGAGACGCACGCTCTCCTCGCGGCCCGACAGGATTTTCAAAACGCCGGGCAGCCCGGAAAGATCGAGCCGCGCCACCACAGAATGCCCGCCTTTCTTGATGAGGACGCAGCGCGACTGTTCCGGGAGGGATTTCACAATGTCGAATTCATGCGCAGTGAGACCGAAGCCGCCGCAATATTCCTTTTCCTGCGCCCGCGGATTAGGGAGGAAAAATTGCGCGGCCGTTTGTTCGGTGATGGTCGCCGCGATCTGGCTGTCCAGCGCATCGCGCGCCGACTGGGTAACGAAGCCCACTATACCATTGCGCTTGCGGATGGTTTTGAGCCAGTCCTTGAGGCGGCGGGAAAAGACGTCATCATCAAGCGCCTTCCAGCCTTCGTCGATGACGATCGCTGTGCGGGTTCCGTCAAGGCGCTGACCGATGCGATGGAAAAGATACATCATCGCCGGCCCGCGCAGGTCCGGCGCGTCGAGAATATCGGTCATGTCGAAACCGATGACCGGCGCATCGATGCGCAGGCGGTCGGCGGCGTTGTCGAAAAGCCATGCATATTCGCCAGTCCCGTGCCAGCGCGCCATGCGCGCGGCGAGCCCGCCGGAAACGCTGCGGCTTGCGCCGCTCAACAGTTCCACGAAATAACGCAGCCGCCGGAAGGACGGGTCCTGCTCGAAATTACTGTCGACGGCGTCGGCGATCACGCCGCGTTCTTCCGGCGTCAGCTCCATGCCCGGCGCGCTGACAAGCCGCGCGATGAAAGCACGCAGGAAGGCGCGGTTCGCCGGCGTGTCCGCAATGGCGAGCGGATTAAGGCCCGAGGGTTCGCCTTCGCGCAGAATGTCGTAATGCCCGCCAATGGCGCGCAGGAAAATCTCCGCGCCGCGATCCTTGTCGAAAAAGATCATGCGCGCATCGAGCTTGCGCGTTTCCGCCATGAGGAAGTTGAGGAAAACGGTCTTGCCCGACCCGGAGGGGCCGATCATCAGGAAGTTGCCGAGATCGCCTTCGTGAAAATCGAAATAATAAGGCGTCGCCGCGGTCGTTTCGAAAATCGTCACCGGCGCGCCCCAAAAATTCTCTTCCGCGGCGCCCATGGGAAAGCCGTGCAGGGAGCAGAGCCCGGCGAAATTCGCGGTCGAAATCATCGCCTTGCGGGCGATATAGTCTTCATTGCCGGGGAACTGCGCCCAGAAGGCGGGCTCCAGATTCAAATCCTCGCGCACGGCGATGGCGCCGATATCGGCAAGCGCGGCCTGAGTCTGCGCTGCGGCGTTATCGAGCGCTTCGATTGTGCCGGCGCGCGCCATAACGGTCATGTGATGTTCGCCGAAACCGCCCGCGCCGGACGCCACATCGTCCTTGGCGGCTTTGAGCCCGCGTTTCAGCGTGACTGTGTCATCGTCAGCGGCGCGCAAGCGGCGCAGCGCCAGATCGATCCTCTCCTGCGCCGCCTGTCGGTCGGCGAAGTGAAAGCTTTCAGAAACGACAAGTTCAAAAGGCAGGCGCAGGAGATTGTCGATGATTCCGGGCGTCGTCACCGAGGGATAGTCTTTGACGGAGAGAATCGCAGCGAGCGACGAG
This sequence comes from Hyphococcus sp., assembly GCF_965267305.1. Classification (GTDB taxonomy): domain Bacteria; phylum Pseudomonadota; class Alphaproteobacteria; order Caulobacterales; family Parvularculaceae; genus Hyphococcus. Next base: position 1,765,817 of record NZ_OZ253945.1, read on the forward strand.
ACGTCCCGCCCCGCGCCGCGCTGTTCCAAGGCGTCGGCGCCGAAGGACGTGCGTTTGTAGGGTATGTAATTGCCGCAATCCTCGTCCGGCGCGAGCACCGGCTGCAACTCGCCATTATAAAGGAGAGACAAGAAGGCGAGCGGTTCGGAATAGAGCTGGCCGCCCGCGTCGTAACACTGCAAGAGCCGCGGACCATAGACGCCGAGCGATGCCATGACGCTCTCTCGCGCGCCGTTCAGAGCCTTGATCGACTGCGCCAGCTGCGCATCGGCGTTCGTATTTTGCCGCGACAGCCGGTGAAGCAGCCCGCGCTTGCCCGAGGTGGGACGATAGACCAGAGTCAGAAAGAGCTCATTGACAAAGAGCCGCCGCTCAGCCAGGCGCTTTTGCCATAACCGGTCGATGCCGGCGCTGACAGGATCGGCAAAACGCCCCTCTAACGATGGCGACACGCGGCGGCGGACAATATGATGATGCAGGGTGAATTGCGGATTGCCGACCGCTCTCAGCATCACGTCGCGCACGGCCTGCCGGTGGTTAAGCTCTTCAGTGTCGGCGGTCTCGAAAGCAAAACCCGTAATATGGAGGGTCTGCATCAGCCCGCCATCGCTCAACAACAGAGTCGCGCCATCCGCATGGCGGCGATAGGGCAAGCGCGTTCCCGCTTTCTGCTCCCGGCGCGCAAGCCGCGCCGCGGGATTATGTTTCATGCGCCTTCCCATCCGCACTCTCAGGGTGCGTAGCTGTTGCAGCGCCAGAAGGCGTAGTTGCGTACGCGCGGGCAGCGGCTCACCTTGGTGATCCACAAGTCGAAGATGCGCGGATCGTAAAGACAGGCGAGATAACCGGCCGCGTGAATGACAAGCGCCGCCAGCAGCGACCAGCCCGACCGGGTAATCAGGAATATCTCCGTCGTCACCACAAGGTTGATGACGAAGAAACTATAAGTGACGCCTGCAAACATCTGCGGCTGGGTCAGCGCGCGAAAGACTGGCGCTGTGTGAAGCGTTTCCATGGCTCACCCTCCCGCCGCCGCGCGAATGCCGGCGACAATGGAGGTCGCGCCGAAGAGAATGAAGCAACCGACGACTACGGTGATGCCGTAGCGCCAGTTGAGACGGCCCGTCAGCATCATGAAACCGACGGCGGCGACGGCTATGACGGCGGCCGTGGTCGCCACATTTCCGAGGAGACTCCCCTGCAGCCAATCAAGCGCGGCGACAATGGGGCCGGAGCCTTGCGGATCGCTGACCGTGGTTTGCGCTGTAGACGGCGACGATAAAATCGTCAATGCGCCTGTCGCCGCCCAGCCTGTCTTCAGATGCCTCATGCGCGCCCCGTAAAATTTAACGGCATTTTATTCAGATGCCGCATCAATTTCCGGTATATTCAATTCACACTTAAAATCGATTTAAGCGCACAATTGCAATTGTCCGGCGGCGCGCGATGCAAGGTCGTCTTGCTGATAAGTAATGAAGTGCGCTGAATAAAATCCAGACAATTGATGCAAAATTTGAATTAGCGCGTCAGACGATCAAGCGGAGCGCAGATCAGGCTATCAGCGCCTGTCTCTAGGACGCGAGCGACGTTGAGGCGATTTCCGGACCGTATTCGTTAATCGTTGTGCGGCGCATGTCGCGTTTGTATTTCTGATCCTCAAACGCGGTTGCGCGGTGCAAGGTGCAGCGATTGTCCCAGATGACGAGATCGCCATCCTGCCATTTATGGGCATAGATGAAATGCGGCTGCGCTGCGAATGCGTTGAGTTCGTCGATCAACGCCAGACCTTCTTCCGGGTCCATGCCGACGATATTGGCGGCGTGGGCTCCCAGATAGATCGCCTTGCGGCCGCTCGCCGATGGGCGTACGACCGGATGACGCGCCGGCGGCATCGCATTTTTCATTTCGTCGGTCACGGTCGTGAAGCCGCCGCGAGCGCGCGAATGCCAGATATTGTGTTCGGCGACGAGGCCGTCGATTTTCCGCTTCATCTCGTCCGGCAAGGCGTCATAAACCTCTCTCGTGTCGATGAACTGCGTATCGCCGCCTTCGGGCGGCACCACATGCGCAAGCAAGAGCGACCATTTCGTCGGCAGGGAGTTGAACGTGCTGTCGGCGTGAAAGAGTTCATTGCCTTTCGAATATTTATGGCGCGGCGTATCCTTGATGACGATATTGCCGTCCACATCGAGATTGGACGCGTCGTAAAGGCCGTAGCCGATCCGCGGCTTGAAGCCGGTTTTGATTTTCATATCGGGCGGCAATTCGAGAGGGCCGAAGGCGCGGCTGAAGGCGATATGCTGATCGTCCGTGGCGCGCGAGCCGCGAATGCAGATGACGGCGTGTTCGGCCATCAGATCTTCCACTGTCCTGACAGTCTCCTCATCGGGCGTGCGGGATAGATCGATCCCCGTGACGATGGCCCCGCAAAGAGGATGAGGTTTTTCGACTTGCACTTTCATTTCATCACTCTCCGTCAGTTCACGCCCTTGGGCCTCAGCCCGCCGGTGGTCACACGCTCCATATAGCGATATTTTCCCTGATAGTCAGCGATGGCGCTGTGATGCGCCGCCCAGTTATCCCAAATGAGCACGGTTCCCTTCTCCCAGCGCACGCGGCCGGTGAACGCCATGGAGGAGATGTGATTATTGAAAAACTCGAGAATGAGGCGGCTTTCCTTGTCGGAAAACCCTTTCAACTGGCGCGTGTAAACCGGGTTGAGGAACAGGTGCTTCAGCCCGGTGCGCGGGTGAACGCATACGATGGGATGTTCGACGCTGCGGTCGCCCTCTTCGGTTTTCATCTCCTTCATCATGACGCGCTTCTGGTCCGCGCCTTTGCCGAAAAGCACGCTGGCGTTGTTCACGCCGATCAGCGTTTCCGCAAAAGCCTGCATGGGCGGCGACAGCGTTTCATAGGCAAGATAGAGATTTGCGAAGGCGGTGTCGCCGCCATAGTCGGGCACATCGATCGCATGCATGGTGACGGAAGTCGGCGGCGTGTCCATGAAGGTCGAGTCATTGTGAAAGCCTTCGCCGACGACGAGGCGTGTATCGTCGGGCTTTCTCTCGACAATCTGCACGTCGGGGTAGCCGTCAACGCTGAAAATATGCGGGATCTTCTGCAAAGGTCCGAAACGCTGGGCGAAAGCGAGGTGATTCTCCCGGGAGAAATCCTTCTGGCCGCGGAAATAGACGACGAGATTTTCCGCAAACGCCCTTTCGACCTCGCTCCAGATTTCATCGGGTAACGGTTTCGTCAGATCGGCCCCGCGAATTTCCGCGGCGACAGCGCCGTTCTGCGGCAGCACCTCGATATGTCGGTAGCCTGCGCTCCGGTCATAGTCGCGCCAGCTTTTCTGATTTGTGTTTTTCATCTCACCGGCCTTGCACTGCAATACTGTTATCACCTTCGCGGTCAGAATAGACCGCATGGGCTCTTGCATTCAAACTTGCTTTGCGAAAGGATTTGCTCCTTCGCCTCGCCGTCATGTTAGCCGAACCAGCGCCCCGACAAATACAACATGTAAGGAAATCACCCTTACCCGTGGAGGAAATCATGGCGGAGGAAACGACCGTCGAGCCGTACAAGCCGCTTTATCGCAACTACGTTCTGTTTGTCCTGTTTCTCGGCTATGTCGTTAACGCGCTGGACCGCTCGATCCTCAACATTCTCCTTCCGGCCATTCAGGAAGAGTTTTCGTTAAGCTATACGGAACTCGGCTTTTTAGGCGGGATCGCCTTCGCCCTGTTTTATGCGACCTGCGGCATTCCCATTGCGAGCCTCGCCGACCGGACCAGCCGCAAGTGGATCCTCGCTAGCTCCATCGCCTTTTGGAGCGTTATGACGGCGCTGTGCGGCTTCGCCCGCAATTTCCCCATGCTGCTCGCGGCGCGCATCGGCACCGCCATCGGCGAAGCGGGCGGCTCGCCTCCGTCCCACTCGCTTATTTCCGATTACTTCTCTCTCAAAAAGCGCGGCACAGCCCTGTCGATCTACGCGCTTGGCGTGCCGCTCGGCGGCATGCTGGGACTTTATCTTGGCGGGCACGGCAATGATTGGTGGGGCTGGCGCACGACCTTCATTGTCGCCGGCCTGCCCGGCATTGCGGTCGCCCTGCTTGTGGCGCTGACGGTGAAAGAACCGAAAAGAGAAAACAAAGGCGCCGGCAAGGTGCACAACCCATTTTCGGCGTTCAGCCTGGTGGCGAAACGTCCCGCTTTTCTTCATATGTGTCTCGCGGCCGCGATGCATGCGCTCGTCTGGTACGGCGCCGGCAATTTCAACGCCGTCTTTCTCGTTCAAAACCACGCCATGACGACAAGCCAGGTCGGCACCTATTTCGCCTCTTTCGCGCTGGTCGGCGCCTTTGGCACATTCTTCGGCGGGTTTCTGTCGGACCGGCTGTCGCAGAAATATAATGACGAACGGTTTTACATGCTGGTGCCTGGAGCATCGGTTATCATTGGCGTGCCGTTTCAGTTCGTCTGCTATCTCCATCCCAATGTGGATTTTGTCATGGCGGGCTTCGCCATCAACGCATTCTTCGCCTCGGTTTTCTTCGGACCGTCCTTCGCCATGGCGCAGGCGCTGGTGCCCGCCAGCAACCGCGCCCTCGCCGCCTCACTCCTGCTCTTCATCCAGACCATGATCGGGCTCGGCCTCGGCCCGCTGATCGCCGGCATGATTTCGGACATTCTAGTGCCAACGTTCAATGAGAACGCCTTGCGCTACGCATTGGTGACGATCGCCCTCTTCAACATCTGGTCCGGCGTTCATTATTATCTCGCCTCACGCACGGTGCGGCGGGACATTGAATCCGCTAAAGCCGAATCATGACGGAAAAGCGATTGCGCCTTCTCGTGACGCGTCGCTGGCCGGAGGCTGCAGAAAGCTATCTCGCGGAACGTTACGATGCCGTGTTCAATAGCAACGATGGTCCCATGACGCAGGAAGCCTTGTCTCAGGCTTTTGACGCCTATGACGTCATCTGCCCAACCGTCTCCGATAAAATCGACGCCGCTATCATAGGAACAGCGCCACAACGCACGCGCCTCCTCGCCAATTTCGGCGTAGGCTATGACCATATTGATCTTGCAGCCTGTAAGACGGCTGGCGTAGCGGTGACCAACACGCCGGGCGTATTGACCGACGCCACGGCCGATCTCGCCATGACGCTGATGCTGATGGCGGCGCGCCGCGCCGGCGAAGGCGAACGCGAACTGCGCGCGGGAAACTGGACCGGCTGGCGGCCGACGCATCTGACGGGCCGCCAGCTTTCCGGCAAGGTGCTGGGGCTTGTGGGTTTTGGCCGCATCGCCCAAGCCGTCGCAAAGCGCGCGCATCACGGTTTCGGCATGGACATTCTTTATTACTCACGCAGCGTGGCGCAGGAGGCCGTTGAAAAAGACCTAAGCGCAAAACGCGTGAACAGCCTTGAAGCTCTTTTGGAGCAAAGCGATGTAGTTTCACTGCATGTGCCGGGCGGCGCCGAAACGCAGAATATGATCGGCGCCGAACAAATCGCCGCCATGAAACGAAGCGCCATTCTCATCAATACGGCGCGCGGCGGCGTCATCGATCATGACGCGCTGGCGCTGGCGCTGAAATCAGGCGTAATCGCCACGGCGGGGCTCGATGTTTATCCCGCCGAACCGAAAATTCCTGCAGAGTTGTTGGAAATGGAGAATATCGTTCTCCTGCCGCATCTCGGCAGCGCGACAGTCGAAACCCGTGAAGCCATGGGGATGCGCGCGGCGAAAAACGTAGACGCCTTTGCGGCGGGCGCGCCCCTTCCCGACCGTGTCGTCTGATAATGACCGGCGCCAGGATCGACGGATTGATCGCGCGCGAGCGGCTTCCCGCTTCTTACAAAACAATTGTGGAGCATCATTGGCGTCCCCTCGCCGCTAAGATCGCGCGATGGCGGCAAGACAAGGACGGGCCGATTGTCATCGGCGTCAACGGCGCGCAGGGCAGCGGCAAGACCACGCTTTGCGTCTTCTTGTCCCAAGCGTTGCTTCCGGAAATCGGGCTAAAAGCCGCCGTGATATCGCTGGACGATTTTTATCTGCCAAAAACAGACCGCATTGCGCTGGCCGAGAAAATCCATCCGCTCCTGAGGACGCGCGGCGTTCCCGGGACCCATGACGCCGCCATGTTGGGCGTTGTCATCGATAAACTACGCGCGAGTGAAAGCGCCGCCGCCCCCATATTCGACAAGGGCGCCGACGATCGCAGTCTGAATATGAGGCACATTGACGGTCCTTTAGACGTCATTCTTTTCGAAGGCTGGTGCGTGGGCGCCGTTGCGCAGGAAGATGCGGCGCTTATAGAGCCCGTCAATGCGCTGGAATCCGATGAAGACAAAGAATGCGCCTGGCGCCGATATGTGAATGAGCGTCTGAAGACAGATTACAAAGATCTCTTCGCGCGCATCGACAAGCTGATCATGCTGCGCGTCGACGGGATGGAAACGGTTTTCGAAAACCGTCTGCTGCAGGAAAGAAAGCTGCGTGCCGCGAGGCCCGATGCGCCTGACCTTCTAAGCGACGAAGGCGTGGCGCGGTTTATCCAGCATTACGAACGGCTAACGCGCCATTGCCTTGAGACCCTGCCCGATCGCGCCGACATCGTGATCGATGTTGCGACACTTTAGTAGCCCGCCTCTCAGTATCGGAACTAGTCCAAAGAAAAACGCCGGCGTTTCCGCCGGCGCTTTCGCAGTTCTTTCTGGAGCAGAGTCTAAAGCTTGCCGCGCCAGCCGTCATTGCCGGCGTAGGATGTGCGGGCGACTTCCGCATAAGGCACGGGGCTGACGATGGCGCTAATCGCATATTGCGAATGCGATTCGACCGTCGGCTTTTTCGAACCGCCATTCTCCTCGCCCCAGATGAAGGTGACCTTCTGGCCGGGTTTGGCGTAGTCCGCATCGAGCACGGCGAGGGTGAGCATCTTGCGCTCGTTCGACGAATACCCAACCCAGGTCGAGACGCCTGCGAGATTGTCGCCAACCATGACTCGGTCGAACGGATGCATGGAGTAGACCGCAGACGGAAACTCCATGAACTTCGCGCGGTCTTCTTTGTCGAATTGCGAGCCGATGCAACGCAGGACATCTTCAGTGTCAAGCGCGAGGGTGACTTTGACCCGATGCTTGTCATCCTGCTTTTCTTTCAGCGCAGCAGCGCCGATGAAGTCGTGGTCATGCTTCACGAAGCCGCCGTAAGAAAGATCCCAAGGCGTGAAGTAGTAGTCTTCAATCTTGTCCGAATAGAAGCTGCCGCCGATGGAGGCGTTCGCCTCATAGCTCGTTCCCGGCAGCCACTGGCGATAGTCTTTAAGGCTGTCGCCCGAATAGACGGCGGGCAGCGGAGACGGAATCCATCCCGATTCAAGCGTATTCGACGAATAGGCGCGGCCGCCCACAAGCTTGAGGCCGAATTCTTCGCCGGCTTTGACGAGCGCGGCGTGAACCGCTTCGCCGTCGTCCCAGGGGCCGTAAAGCTCGAAGCCCGGCTGGCCGGCCATGCCGTGACGCAGCGCGCCGACCGCTTTGCCGGCGATCTTCAGCGTCGTCATGTTGAAGAATTTCAAATCCGGCGGGGTTTCGCCAAGGGCCTTTTCCATCAGCTTCATCGCGTTGGGGCCCTGGATCTGATAACGATAGGCCTTGCGCCGCGACTTGTCCTTGCGCATGGCGGTGCGCTCGTCGAGCTCTACCTTCACATCCCACTTGCCGCTTTCGGCGTGGAACATGATCCAGTTGAGGGTCGGGATGCGGCCCACAAGGTTGAACTTCTTTTCAGCAAGGTAGAACAGAATGACGTCGCCGATGACATATCCGTCGGGCGTCACCGGCACGAATTGTTTCGCCTTGTTGACGGTGAAATTCTTGAAGCTGTTGATGCCGAGATAATTCAGGAAATCGAATGCGCCAGGCCCTTCGACCGCAAGGTCCGCCATGTGATAGGACTGGTTGAAAAGCACGCAGCTTTCCTGCCATGCGCGTTGTTCGTCACGCCAGTTGGTGTATTCCGGAGGCACGCCTGGATAGACGTTGGGACCGGCTTGCGAATGGCGGAGCATGTTGACCGGCCCGCCCGCCGCTTTCATGGCCTCTTCAAGATTTTTCGACGTCATGGACTACTGCTCCCTTGAGTTTCGACTATTGTCAGTTTTGCCTGTGCTATAGGCGATGAAGACCGGAAATACTTTCCGGCGCGCGCTTCCATAAGCAATGAAAAGCGAAACCTGTTATCTGCGCTAACATGTTGAACTGCATGAATTTCTCGTGCCCGAGAATATTCGGCGTTGCGGCAGCGCAACACTGCAGGCGTGTCGTTGCGTCATGCATCGGCGCACTCTTTTTTCATGGTGTCTTTCAGCTCTTCAAGGCGCTTTCTGCTGGTCTCGTTTTCGGGCGTGTACAAAACCATGCGTTGACCAAGCACGCCCTCGATCGCGTAAGACGTATGATGAAAATCAATGCGTCCGACGCCTTCAAACTTAACAGAGTGCGACGCCTCGAAACTGTCGGTGATTTCCGTGCCCTGCCAGTACTGATCAAAGGCTGGGCATTGCGCGCGCATCTCCGAGATGAGTTTGTCGAAATAGGCCTGATCTTTGGAACGGCTGTAATCCCAGCGCAGCTTCGCCGTGAGCCGTTTCACCATCTTGTTGAATTCGTCAGCATCTTCCTGATAGCGCTTGGACAGAAGCAGGACGCGCAGCATGTTGCGCTCCTCCGCCGGGACGGCGCCGTAATCGCGGAAGATATGCGCATAAAGGTCGTTCCATCCGATAACGGACCAGTTTTCGTTGATGACAATCGCCGGCACGCCTACCGTGTCGAGGGCGAGCCGCACGCCGGGATTGAGCTTCTCATGAACGTAAGGAACGAGCGGCGGCGGGCGGCCCTGGGCCAGATGAAACAGGAATGCACGCTCCTTCTCATCCAGCCGCAAAACGACGCTCAGATTGTCGAGCACTTCTGAAGAAGGCCGGATATCACGGCCCTGTTCGAACCATGTGTACCAGGTGAGGCTTATGCCAGCGAGCGTCGCCACTTCTTCGCGCCTCAAGCCCGGCGTTCGCCGCCGGCCCGTAGCCGCGATTCCGAAGTCCGCCGGGCTGAGCCGGTGGCGGGCGTTTCGCAAAAAACGCGCGAGTTCATTCCGATTCTGCTGCATAGTTTATCGTATTACCGATAATAGTAGTCCTCGACCAGACTGAATTGGGATTCATATTGCGACCAAGGGCGAAGTCACCGCCAATCGAAGGAAAACTCCATGAGCGAAAAAGTCATCATCACCTGCGCCCTGACCGGCTCCTCCCCCCTGCCGGATCACCCGAATTTCCCGGTGACGCCCCAACAGATCGCCGAGGCGGGGATCGCCGCCGCCGAGGCCGGCGCCTCAATCCTGCATATCCATGTGCGCAATCCGGAAACCGGGGGCATCTCCACCGAGCTTGAGCATTATCGCGAAGTCGCTTCGCTGATCCGCGAGAAAAACAATGAAGTGATCTTCAACATCACCACAGGGCCAGGCTGCACCTGGATGCAAAGCGATGAAGACCCTTCGCTTCCGGCGCCGCCAGAAAAAGGAACGCTGATGTTCACCGCGGAAAAGCGGCTCGAACATGTGCTCGATCTGAAACCCGACATGTGCACCCTCGACATTTGCACCATGCAGCTTTGGGGCGGCGTCGCGATCAATCTCGATCCGATGATCACGCGCATGGGGCATATGATTCAGGATGCGGGCGTCATGCCCGAGATCGAATGTTTTGAAGCGGGCGACTTCGTGTTCGCAGACGATCTGATGGAAAAAGGCGCAATCCCGAAAAACGCGCCCTTCTCGTTCGTGCTCGGCACCAAATATGGCCTGCCGGCGACGACGGAAGCCATGATGTATTCGAAAAACCAGATCCCGCGCGGCGCCGTCTGGACCGGGTTCGGCGTCAGCCGGCACTCCTTCCCCATGGCGGCGCAGGCGGTGCTGCTCGGCGGCAATATGCGCGTCGGTTTCGAAGACACGATTTACTTGCGCCGGGGACGCAAGGCGGATTCGAACGCCGATCTCGTGCAATGGGGCGTCGAGCTGGTCGAAAAACTCGGCCGCGACGTGGCTAGCGCCGGAGAAGCGCGCAAGATGCTCGGCCTCGCAGAGTAGAACGGTCAAGGAGACGCATGTGACGGACGTTAAGGGCAAGGTTGCTTTCATCACGGGCGGCGGATCCGGCGTCGGGCTCGGTCAGGCCGAAGTCTTCGGCAAGGCCGGCTGCAAGATCGCCATCGCCGACATTCGCAAGGACCACCTCGAAAGCGCCGTCGCCGCGCTCGCTGAAAAAGGCGTCGAGGCGATGCCTGTCCATCTCGACATCACCGATCCGGACGCCTACGCCCGCGCTGGCGATGAGGTCGAGGCGCAACTCGGACCTGTCCAGCTTCTCTTCAATACAGCCGGCGTTTCGATCTTCGGGCCGCTGCAGCAGGCGACGCTTGACGACTGGAAGTGGCAGCTTGACGTCAACCTCATGGGCGTCATCAATGGCGTGCAGACATTCCTGCCGCGCATGCTCGACCGCGGCGATGACTGTCACATCACCAACACCGCCTCCATGTCGGCTTTTGTCGCGCTGCCCGGCACCGGCATTTACTGCACCGCAAAAATGGCGATCCGCGGCTATTCGGAATGTCTTGCGATGGACCTGAAAGACACGCAAGTCCGTGTCTCCATGCTCTGCCCGGGCGCCGTCGACACCAATATTCACGAGGCGGTGCTGACCCGTCCGGCGCATCTGCAAAAGACCGGTTATTACGGCGCAGATCCGAATGTGATGGCGCACCTCAAAAAGGTCATTGAAGTCGGCATGAAACCGTCGCGCCTCGCCGAATATGTGCTGAAGGGCGTTGAAAAGAACGACCTTTACATTCTTCCCTATCCGGAATTCCGGCAAACGCTGGAGGATATTCACGCCCGCGTCATGGCGGCGCTTGCAAAACCCGAAGACGACCCGGAATATGAAAAGCGTATCGCCCATGGCGTGCCCGGCGGTAAAAAGAAATAGAGCAAGAGGAGACGTCAGATGAGCAGCGTAGCCGACACTTCAAAAACAGCGGCGCAGGCCGGCGAGTTCAAGATCGTCAACGTCCCCGAGCCGTTCAAAGACGTCATCAAACGCTGCGGGATCGAAGGCACATATGTGGGCGCCAATGATGTGGAGAGCCCATGGGTGCCATTCGGCGAGAATGCGGCGATCCGTTATCTTGCTTTCGACGTCAGAAACAATTGGGTCGGCAATATTCTCTGGGTCAAAACGCCGGGTGTTGTCGGCACGCACAAACATCGCGGCCAGGTGTTGATGCTTTGTCTTGAAGGCTCGTTCCGCTATCTCGAATATGACTGGGTGGCGAAACCCGGCGCCTTTATTCACGAAATGCCCGGCGAAGCGCACACGCTCGTCACGGATGACCCGAACGGCGTCAAGCTCTTTGGCTGGATGCAGGGCGCCAATGAATTTTACGACGAAGAAGGCAATCTCATCGACACAGTCGATGTGTGGTGGTTCCTCGATCACTATGAAAGCTATTGCGAGGAGCAGGGCATTCCCGTCAACAAACAGCTTTACCTTTAAGCGCGGCGGCAAGGAGCAAATTATGAGCAACATTGGCGCGCTGTCAAAGACCAAAGAGAATTACAAAATCATCGACGTGCCCGAGAAGCACAAAAAGGTTCTCGACCGGCATCTCGTCCCCGGCGGGTTCGTCGGCCATGAAGAGGTGGATAGTCCATGGGTGCCGTTCGGCGATAACGCCGCCATCCGCCACCTCGCTTTCGATGTGCGCCAGAATTGGTACGGCAACATTCTGTGGATCAAATCGCCGGGCGTCATCGGCACGCACAAGCATCGCGGTCAGGTCATCATGATGTGCCTTGAAGGCAGTGTGCGTTATCTCGAATATGACTGGGTGGCGAAGCCTGGCGATTTCATTTCAGAAGCGCCGGGGCAAGCTCACACGCTCGTCACCGACCACCCGCAAGGCGTGAAGCTCTTCGGCTGGATGCAAGGCGCCAACGAGTTTTACGACGACAACGGCAACTTCATCGAAACACTTGATGTGTGGTGGTTCATCAACCACTACGAGACCTATTGCCGGGAAAACAACCTGCCCATCAACAAACAGCTTTACCGCTAGACGGTTTGGAAACGCCGGCCAGAAGGCCGGCGTTTTTCTTTTGCCTAATACCCGACCGTGAATCGCTCGCCCTGATGTTTTGGCGATTCTACTTCGTCAATCATCGCCACCGCATAGTCTTCATAGCTGATGCGGCTGTTTCCTTCCGCATCCTTTAGAACTTCGTCCTTGCCAAGACGGAACTTTCCGGTGCGCTCACCCGGACCGATCATGATCGATGGCGAGAGAAACGACCAATCGGACGTCTTCGAGCTATTAAGTTTGTTCAGTGCCTGACGGGCGGGCTCGGCTTCGATCTTGATCTCTTCGGGAAAGCCGGGCGTGTCGATCAGCGCCGGCCCGCCGGGCGCGGCGTTCAAGGATGCTGCGCCGCCAACGATCAGCAGCCGGGGCGCATCGGAGGCGCGAAAGGCCGCGATCGCCTTGTCAAAATCAAATCCATTGAACCGCAGCGAATAGATGACGGCGTCATGACCGTTGAGCGCTTTTTCGGCGCCGTCGCTCGTCACATCTGCTTTCACAAACTTCGCAGCATCTGGAATATCGCCCGCTTTGCGGGCGATCGCCGTGACCTCATGACCGCGCGACAAGGCTTCAGCGCACAAACGCTGACCGACATTTCCGGTGGCGCCGACAATAGCAATTTTCATATGAGCCTCCCTGTCTCCTGTTCTTCTTCCTTAAAGATATCTGCGGCGGGCGCATCGGCGCGACCCGATGTGAAGCTGCATCTGTGACGAATGGCAGTCAGCCGACATGTGCGCCTGCGCCGACGCCCTTTCTCCCGCTTCCCGCTTGGAGCTATTCCTATGCGGAATTTGACGAAAACAGCGCCGGTTTGCGAAGCGCGGAACTGGCAAAGCTTTCGGGTTCAACTATACTTTCGCGTCGGCGGATAAGCTGCTTTCTCACTGCCGGAGCCAAGCGGGGGCGCGGGGTTTCGGCGGAATGAGCGCCCGCCGGCGCTAAAACCAAGACGCTCCAAACGGGGGCGCTCATGTAAACTGGTCAGCTTCGGGAAGGGAATAAGGATGGATATCACAGCAGGCGGCGCCAGCGCGCCAGATAAGGCGCCGAACGCCCCCGCCGCCAGTGCGAGTGACTATCCGCCGCCCCGCGAGGCCTGGTACTGCGTTTCCATCCTCGCTCTTGCGGTGATGGTGAACTTTCTCGACCGAGGGATTCTCAATCTCCTGATCGAACCCATCAAAGCCGATCTCGGCCTTTCGGACACGCAGATCAGCCTCATCGTTGGGGCCGCTTTTACGATTTTCTACGCCATTTTTGGCTGGCCGGTGGCGGTGATGGTCGACCGCTTGAGCCGCAAACACATGATGGCGGCCGGCATCGCCATTTTCGGGCTGATGACGACCTTGTCCGGCCTTGCGTCGAATTTCTGGCACCTCTTCCTCGCGCGCGTCGGCATCGGCGTCGGGGAAACGACCAGCGGTCCTTCCGCTTATTCGTTGCTGTCCGATTATTTTCCGCCCGAAAAACTGCCTCGCGCCATTGCGGTGATGAATCTCGGCTTTGTCGCCGGCGTCGGTTTCTCCATGATTATCGGAGGCGTGATCATCAGCTTTGTCGGCACGAGCGGCGGTTACGATCTGCCGCTCGGCATCCATCTGCGCGGGTGGCAGGTCGTCCTGATCCTTGTTGGCATTCCAGGCTTTATCGTGTCGGGCCTGATGCTGACCGTGAAGGAGCCGAAACGCCGCGGGGTTGTCGAGAAAAAATCCCGCCCGATCGGGGAAGTCTTCGGCTTTGTTGGGCATCACTGGAAAGTCTACATCCCGCTTTTCGCCGGTCTCGCGCTGCGCTCAGTGCAGATGTTCGGTTTGCAGACATGGGGCGCGCCGTTCTACGCCCGCACTTACGGCTGGTCAGGCGTGCAATACGCTTATGTGGCCGGCATCAGTCTTATGATTGCCATGCCCATCGGCCTTTTCGTGGGCAGCTGGCTCGCAGAACGCTGGTGGAAGAAAAACATCTATGATGCGAATATTCGCGTCACCGTGATCTCGACTGCGGTCGCCGTGCCGCTGGCGATCATGCAACCTCTGATGCCGAGCCCGTGGCTCGCCGCCTTCATCGGATTTTTCGCCGCGCTCTGGGGCGGCATGGCGGCGCCGGTCGAAAACGCGGCGCTGCAGAGCGTGACCCCCAACCATCTGCGCGGCCAGGTGACCTTCATGTTCCTATTCATCATGAACGTCATCGGCATGATGATGGGGCCGCTGGTCGTATCGACATTCACTGACGTCGTCTTTTCGGAAGAGAAGATCCGCTATTCGCTCTTCCTCACAGCTTTACTCATGGGCCCGCCGGCTGTTTTCATCTTTTGGGCCGGCATGAAGCCTTACGGACGCGCCATGGCGGCCGGCGGAGTGTTGCAACCGCCGCCCGCGAAATAGCATGTCTGCGTTCTTCAAACGCACCTTACGCATTGAATGGGGCTGGTGCGATCCGGCAGGGATCGTGTTCGCGCCGCGCTTCATCGACATGCTGAGCGAGAATACGGTGCAAATGTTTGAATTCGCTGGCCTGCCTAAGAAACGGCAGATGCGCAAAGATATGAGGATCGCCGGCTATCCGCTGGTGGATTTGAAGGCGCGCTTCCTTTTTCCTGCAGCATACGGCGACGATGTCGTCGTCGAAAGCGATGCCCCTGACTTCGGAAAATCCAGTTTCACCATCGAGCATCGCATCCGGAAAGGCGACACACTCTGCGTCGAAGGAACGGAAAAGCGCGTCTGGACCGTCTTCGACGACAGCGCCCCGGGCGGCATCAAGGCGGCACCGGTTTTGGAAGATGTTCGCCGGCTCTTCGTGAAATGAAAAATCGCCCGGTCCAGCAGGGACCAGGCGATCTTGTTCTTTAAATCGGTGCAATCCTATTTGTAGGTCGCGGGCGCGCCATTGTGGCTCAAGATCACCCAAAGCGCATGGATGATGCCCGGGATATATCCGAACAGCGTAAGAACCACGTTGATCCAGAATTGAGTGGAGATGCCGACCTGCATGGCGACGCCAACCGGCGGCAAAATAATCGACAAAATGATGCGCAGAATATCCATAAGGAAATCTCCCGGGTCAGAAGTTAGCGGTCGCAGAAGAAAATGGATGAAGCGCCAAGCGCCGAAACGCTCACGATAAATCCTAGCAAGATGGTGGCGATCAACATGGTTTTGCTCCTGCAATCACTTCAAAAACACCAATTCGCGTCAGTCGGTTCCTTGCGGTTTACATACAAAAAAAGCGGCCCGTATGAGCCGCTTTTTGATTTAAATTGTAATGGCCTTAATTGTCGGTCGCGTCTTCAATGTCGTCCGCAACGTCATCCGCGGCATCTTCAACAGATTCGGCAGCTTCCTCGAACGGTCCTTCGTTCTGCTCATCGATGATCGCGTAAATGATGACGCCGATCACCAGTGCGCCGATGATGCCAAAAAGTGTATTCCGGGACATGGGTGCTTCTCCTTCTATCGCGGGCCTAACAACCGGGGGAGAAAGAGGTTCCCGCAATGAGTCAAGCGCGGGACAAGGCGAAATAAATGAAGGCGGAATAGGTTCCTGAAACGGCTGCGATTATGGCGAGGCCGAGAACAACCCGCAGCCTGATAATGCGAATGCTCGCGCCTTTCGCCACCTCGGTCACCGCATGGGCTATCTCTTCGGAAAGCATTTCTTTCGTGTATGACGACAAAGCGATAGCATGGCGCGCTCCGGGCTCAGACGTCGCTTCAAGCGCCTTTTTATAAGCCCGGTCAAAGACAATCCGTGCAATGAACTCTTTCAAGGCCGTCGCCGGTTTCCAGTTATGCCCGCGGACATAGACATAGCCCCGCAAGAGATGCGGCCCGAGGGCGACCAAATCTCTGATGGCGAATCCCGCAGTAATGACGACAACCACAAGCTGAAATCCGCGCGCCGTCAGGTCGCCTGCCTCATGAAGCGCGAACAAAGCGCTGACGATGGCGATTTTCCAGAGCAGCGAAACCGCGACGCTTTGCACGCGCTGACGTACGACGCTCGTCGTTTCCCGGCTCAGGTCTTCGATCGCTGTCGATTTAGCGATTTCCACAGCCTGAGAGACGCGACCCTTGACCGCCTTATCGACGGCTGATCTGCCGAGTACGGCGCCGCCCGCCACCGCTGTCGCTGCAAAAAGGAGCGCTCTAAGCCACATAATTTATTCCGCGATTGCCGCCGCTGGAAGATAAGCGTTCGATTTCTGTACACAAGAATTCATAATGAGTTTTGCACAAACCTCCATGGAACCATTTCTAAGATCGCTTGTTCACCTGCGGCGTCCATAATCCAGGGAGGTTAAAATGCTTGGTTGGGCTCTCACTTTTCTTGTTATCGCGCTGATCGCAGCGCTTTTCGGGTTCGGCGGAATCGCCGCAACCTCAGCCGGAATTGCAAAAATCCTGTTTTTCGTATTTCTGGTGCTTTTTGTCGCGACCATGATTTTCCGCGCCCTCAGGGGTAAAACCCCAGTCTAGCGCTCACAATACCGATGATATTCAAGCATTTGGAAAAAGCCGCCCTCTGGGCGGTTTTTTTTGAGTTTTAACTGGGCAAGACGGGAACCTGGCTCATTAGCGCGTGTTTCAAAGCTGTCGTGCAGATCAGGGCCGCCCCATTCCTGATTTGCCGTCGCAGACTCCCCGTCGCGGGCCCGCGCTGTTAGCCTCATCGCCCCGAGATCGACAGCGCGGGCCGCGTTTTTTCGCACCTTTCGTAACCCGCTCGCACCCACGGAACGCCGGTTGAAAAACGGTGTTTCGTGCGCGGTAAAGTTTGAAAGCCATGCTTTATGAGTGAAAATGACGATAAAAAAATCTATGGGCGTGTCATTGTAACCTACGGACGCAGTCTGATGTCGCTCGTAGCGGCGCAGAGCCTCGCACGGCGCGGTTTGCATGTGGTTGGTTGCGACAGCGTCGACCTGACCGCACTCCGGTTTTCGAAATTCTGTCACTCCTACTTCGTCCATCCTGACCCGGCCGACGACGAAGACGCCTATATCGAAAGCCTGATTGAGAAGATCGAATATTGGCGGCCCGAAGACGATACTCCCTATGTTCTGATGCCATTATTTGACAATGCGCGGCTGCTGGCCCGGCGCAAGTCGGAGCTTCCCGACTATATCAAACTTGCGGCGCCAGACGCCGCGTCCATCGATTTCGTCTATCCGAAAGACCGTCTTGTCAGGTCCCTTGGGGCGTTGCGGGACTTTGCGCCGGAAAGCCGCATCATAGAAGAACGGGACGATGTGGAAGCCGCCGCAGCAGATCTAGACTTCCCGCTCGTCCTGAAGCCCGCCGAAGGCGTCGGCGGGCGCGGCGTCGAATTTGTCGATGACCTAGAAGAGCTCTTGAGCGCTTATAACCAACTCTCCGAAACGCTCAAAGGACCGTTTGTTCTGCAGGAAACCGCCGAAGGCGAAGATTTCTGCATGACCGCCATCGCCGATCACGGCGAAGTGCGCGCCGCCATGGCGTACAAAAATCTCGACACCTTCCCCAAAAAGTCCGGCGCCGGCACCGTCCGTGAGACGGTCGATCACGCGCCCTTTCTGGAAGCGACGGAAGCAATTTTAAAATATTCAAACTGGACCGGCGTTGCAGAAATCGATTTCCGCTGGACCGGAAAAGAGGAAGACGCGCCCAAGCTGATCGAGGTAAACGCGCGTTTCTGGGCCGGGCTTTACCATTCTATGGCATCAGGCGTTGATTATCCTTGGCTGCTTTATCAACTGACCGCCTATGACGCGATCAGCGAATCGGCGAACCCCATTATCGGCAAAGTCACGAGAACGCCGGTTCTTTCGACCATGTCGATGATCTCTTCTATCCTGTCACGCTCGATCCGATTCCCTGTCACGCGCCGGGTCGTGGGGAGCGGCTGGAGGTTAATAAGAGAAGAAGGCGAATGGCGCGAAGGATTGCGGCGTATATGGCGCGGACTTAAAGGGGCTGTCGCGTTTGACAAGGCGGCGTTCATTACACTTGAAAAAATGGACCAGTCGCGGGATGCGCCGACGGAGTTTGATCACGCTGATGATCCTTATGCGGGACTTGGATTTCTTTTTATTCTGAGCTCCTTGCGTCGCTATGGCCGCTTGCCCGACGAGGTTAAGTATTAAGTTAAAGTCTGAAGGAGGCGCGCTATCTCACGTCGACAAGCGCTTATCGGAATAACTAAACCGGAAAAAGGCGACAACGCAGCCTATGCCTTGGTTGCGCTGGGCGTCAGGATCGCCGGAGGCGAACCTGTTGCGATTACAGCGAAAAGCGAAAAGCCGGACCGCGATCTTGACGGCGTCATTCTCGGCGGCGGGCAGGACGTTTTTCCCATGCTGTTCGATGACACGCCGAAACAGGGCTATGTCTATGATCGCGCCCGCGACGAGATGGAAATCTCCCTGGCGCAGACGGCGCTGGAGCGGGATGTGCCTGTGCTGGCCATTTGCCGCGGGGCGCAGCTTCTGAATGTGGCCTATGGCGGCACGCTGCATCTTGATATGACCGAAGCCTATGAGGACGCTCATTACCCCGACTCGCTTTTCGCAAAGGCTTTTTACCGCAAGCCGATTACGACCGTAGCGGATTCGATCATTCGCCGCGCTCTTGGCGTAAAACGGGCCTTCGTGAATTCCCTGCACAAACAATCGGTAAAAGAATTGGGCGACGGCCTGCGCGCCACCGCTGTCGAGCCCAATGGCGTCATCCAGGCCATTGAAGACGCTAACCGTCCTTATGTTTTAGGGGTGCAGTTCCATCCGGAATTCATGCTTCACAAAAAGATGTTCCGCCAGGTTTTCGGTTCTCTGATAAATGCGGCGCAGTCAGCGCCTTCTCTTGAGCCTGCTGCGCTCAAGCAGCTTGAGCAGCGGGTCGCCGCCCATGCCGGCGGTTAAGAAGTGCTTTTCTTCAATTTAGATAACCGGCCCGCCAGCCTTTCGTCGCGATAGGCGGTCGATTTTGCTTTGCGTAGCGCTGAATTCAGGCGAGCGACGGAAAACATCCGATCAAGCGCCGTAAAATCACGCTTCATATATGCGTCCACCGCGCTGGCGGCGCTTTCGCAAAGGTTGCCGTCAGTGAACGCTTCAATATCAGCGGAGGAAGGGGATTCTTTTTCATTATCCATAAGACGATGCTTCTGATTTCAGGACTCAGGATTAGTCGTCGTCAAAAGCGTCGAGCGCAGCGACCGCGAGGCCGGCCGCAGCGGCGATGGCCAAGACGCTCGCAGGTCGGGTTTTGACCTTATTGAGCAACATCGCCTGAGTAGTGCGGTCTATGAGGCCGCTGTTTAGAAAGTTCAGATCCGGCGATGCAGACATCGGCGCAGACGATTGTGAGTGATGTTCCCGATCTGCAATGACAAGGCAGATAAGGCCAACAGCAAAAACACCGCCGGCGCTTATCATCAGGGCCGCCCACATGGGCATCGTCGCGCTAAGCGCAAAGGCCGCGGCAGTGGCTGCAAAGCCTACCGCAACAATCAGGAAAAGGGCTGCGCACAGCATCCATACTGTGCGGCGAAGCGCTTCCTCGCCCTCTTCCTTGACGACTCTGAAGAGCCTGAACATGAGATTTTACTTCCGAAGAAACGTGCGGCCTAAAAGAAAGCCTAGCGCGACGGCGGCGCTAAGCGAGGCGACCGGGTTTTCTTTAACATTCTTTTCAATCGCAGAAGCCGCATGTCGAGATTCTTCGTCCGCGGCATTCATCAGCTTCGTAGCGCGATCCCGCATCTTGTTGATCTGCTCATCCAGCGTCTCTGTCGCGTCCGTCGCTTTTTTTGCACCTATAGCAAGCACATCATCGCGCAAGGCTTTTAAATCATTCCGGAGCGCTTCAATATCCTGGCGAAGATCAGCGTCCGATGCTCCTTCGGCGAGTTTTTTAGTCGCTGACATAGCTTTATCCCCGTACATGCGATGCTCCTGTCCTCAAAAATCCGTCTGCTTGAAGAACACGCCGCCGCTCTTCTGGTTCCTGCCTCATGCGTCGCGGGGCTGCGTCTGAGGCAGAAAAACCCCTCCCAGCACATGCGGCGCCGGAGAGGCGGCAAATCCGGGTCAGCTTATCTGGGAAGCTAGCCCGCTGATTTTATTGAGATTTTTATCATAAGGCTTACCCAAGGAGCAACTTTCATACTGTTCCTCATGGGCCTAAGGACACGGAAGACTATTAGTTCTGTATGGCCGAAACGATATCTGCTGCGCCAAGAACTATCATCGCACCGGCGTTTGCTTCGCGTGGAAGCACTTCCTCGCGCGCCATACGAAACTCACAGGTTGCATTTTCAGCACTCTCGCGTGCCAGTTTGAGGTACCCCGCCTCAACGCATAGCATGTCGCCTTGGAGATGCGTCAGATGTGCCTGTTCGTCTTTTCTTCGCATGCTTTTCGTGCGCGAGAAAGACGCTACTTTTAAACTATATGGATCAGAATGCTGACCAGCCATCCGCACGAAGGAAGCCAATATCACCGGGCCTGCGAGCGTTTCAGATTGAGCATTTTCAGCAATCTCTGGGCGTGTTTCCGGGACAGAATATGAATTTTGGGCTAGTACAGAATTGCTGCAGCCCAAAATGAAAACAGCGGCGCTGATCGCCATAGCGGCATGATTTTTTGCAAACATTGAACTCTCTCAGGCAAAATTTCGCGTATTCTGTTGGGCTCAATACACATTCATTAGTCAGCGGTTCCGGTGGTTCGCGTCAGGCACTGGCGCAACTTACTCATGTTGCGCCAGCGGAAGCCCGGAACCGGCGAGCAGCCCTCGTGTTTTTCCATCGCAAGTCCGATTTCCCGATGATATGGAGGCTTTTATGCTTGGATGGGCTCTTACATTTCTGGTTGTTGCGCTAATCGCGGCGTTTCTAGGTTTCAGCGGCGTAGCCGCCGCGTCGGCCGGAATCGCGCAAATTCTGTTCTTTGTGTTTCTCGTGCTTTTTGTCATCGCAATGGTGGCGCGCGCGGTCCGTGGCCGATCGCCAATGTGACCGGCTTCACACACTGAATAAAAAACGCCCGCGGTTGCGGGCGTTTTTTATTCGTCGGCTTCTTTATCGATAGAAATCGTAATCAGCACTTCGCCGGGCGATGCTTCTCTTTTGATTTCGCCATTTAGAAAACCGCTGACAAGCCGGTCGACAATTGTGTGACCGAATCCGGCGTTTTGGGCGCTATCGACGGGAGCAAGGTTTTTGCTCTCTTCGCGCCATTCAAAGACGAAGGCGTCATCACTGACTTTCCAATCAATATTCAACGTTCCGTCTACCTCTTTAAGCGCGCCATGTTTCACGGCGTTCGACACGAGCTCGTGGACGATCAGCGCCCAGGCGGTCGCGGCGCCGGCGTCAAACGGATAGTCGCTCCCATTGATGAATATGCGCGGCGGCGTGGTGCGCCACGGACGCAACGTGGTTTCGAGGATAACGCGCAGATCCGCACGGCGCTGTTTGAGGTCGACCGTGCCGAGATTATGCGCCTGATGCAGCGCAAAGAGGCGTTGACGCGTCGCATCGGCGAAGTCCTCGATTGATGTCGCATATCGCGCGCTGAGACTGATAAGGGCGTTGGTCACTGAGAAAAGATTTTTTATCCGGTGATTAAGTTCCTGAACCAGCAGCGTATTGCTTTCCTCGGCAGCCTTGCGCTTCGAAATATCCACGGCGCACAGGCACAAATGCAATGGATCGCCAAAATCGGAATCGATCGGCGTCACCGTCAAGAGCGCCCATCCCTTTTCACCGTCATCATTCCAGAAAGGCGCTTCACCCGATACCTGGCCTTCCACCGCAGCGCGTTCGACAAGATCGCGAACCGCGGCGCGGGTATCTGCGGAGCGTCCCCACATCTCCAGATCCCAAAATTGCGCGTTCAGCCATTGCTCGCGCGGCACGCCGGCCAGCGTCTCGCCATAGTCGTTCAATTCGAGAATGCGGCCGTCAGGGGTCGTGATGGAAAAGAGGGCGCCGATTCCGTCGATGAGTTTGCTGACAAGACTTTCCCGGTCTTTGACATCCGTGATGTCGTAATTGACCCCGGCAAGACTAAGCGCGCCGGATCGCGGATCCACAATCACCCGGCCGCGTCCGGCGATCCAGCGGTAGCGATTGTCAGCGCCGAGAACGCGGAATTCTGCGCGAAACCGCCCCTCCCCACCGCGCGCCGCTTCTAAATTTTCACGAACATAGTCGACATCCTGCTCATGAATGCGGGCGAAGACGTCTTCGCCATAAACCGGGGTCGCCGGCGGCAATGACAGAAGCTCTCGCAGTTTCGGGTTGGCGTGCAAGGCGTCGGATTCAAAATCCAGACGGAAAACGCCGAGATCCGCTGCTTCCGCGGAAATCTCCGCCTGCCAGCTATACTCAAAAGCACGTTCTTCGAGCTTGCGAATATAAAAAACCACACCCGAGGTGGCGAGAATAAGAACAATCGCCGCAGCGAGCCATTGAAGACCGTTATTGGCCAGATCTCCGGGCTGCACCCAGACGATGACCGCAGCTGCAATTGCGACGCCAGTCAACCAGAAAATGGTTTTCTTGGCCGGCGCGAGATAACCGGACGAGGTCGCGCCGATGAGCGCCACGAGCGTCAACAGTGGAAATGTCGAATTTGGAATTAGAACGGCAAGCGCCATAAGAACGATGCCGGCCGCAAGCCAGATCCTTCCGGAGCGGCGCGACTGCATGACGCCTCTGAAAATGCGCGTAGTCGGATTCGAAAAAAAGCTCATTTACAGGCGATCAGGCCCGGTCGAGCTGATCGAGAAGCTTGGCCGCTGTGTCGGGATCGGATTTCGTCAGCTCTAAACCAAGATAAATCAGCGACCGTATCGCCGCTGAGCGGCTCGCGGCGCGATTTTCAAAACGCCAATCATCGATCATCGCGAGCTCGGAATCGGCGACCATGATCTGAAGCTTCTCAACGCGCTTTTCCGGCGCGGAAGGTTTGTCACTGCTCATAAGTCACCATTCGCGCTGTCGGCGTCAATTGTAGAAAAACGCGCCGTATCAAGGCAGTGAGCAACCGCGGCCTGGACGGCCTCAGGCCTGTACGGTTTAACGATGACGAAGTCCGGCTCCACATCTTCTCCTCTTAAAACGTCATCCGGATAGCCGGTAATGAAAATGACAGGGCAACTGTGCTGATCCTGAAATGCGACCACGGCGTCGACGCCGGTTTTTTGTCCGTCGAGATTGTAATCCGCAAGAACGATGTCGGGAGCGGTTTTGATGGCCTCGCGCGCGCCCTGCTCGGCGGTTCGCGCCAGCCCCACTACCTTAACGCCCATATTTTCCAATACGTCTTTCAGGTCGGCGGCAATCAGCGGCTCATCTTCAACAATCAGCGCTTTGCGCTCTGCACGCTTTTGCTTAATGAACGACCGGCCCTCTTGCAGCAAATCGGCGAACGGTTTGGACAAAGGATCGAGCACATATTCTATATCCCGTTGCGACAGACCGCAAATGTCGTTGAGCAGCAAAACCAATCGCGCTTCGGACGGCGGCGCGCCTAGACTGCGGATATATTCCGCACTCGAAAATGGTTTCGGCGGCGCATCTGCATTGAGAATCTCCCGCCATTTGAGAATGAATTCGCGAAACAAATCTGACTTGGCGGCGGCCGGCGGCTTTCCATCCCGGATATTCTCCGCTGTAACGGCGCCGGCGAGCTCATCGCCCGCCAACCGGTCCGCGGTGACGGCGCGCGCAAATTGCCGGAGTGACGCGCTGACTGGTAAAAACACTGATCTTTCGTCCTAATGCTGGCTTAGGCAGACACCCCTCAGAGCCTGCCGGTTCCGCCCCACTGCAAAAAGAAGCGACCCAAAACAAGGATTTGGGTAGAACCGACGGCAATTTCCCGTGTAATAGACCTGTGGTCAAGATCGCCCATCTCTCCGACCTTCATTTTGGCCGGACCCATGAAGCGGCTCTGACGGCGCTCGCTAGCGCGCTTGAGGCGGCGGAGCCCGATCTGACCGTTGTCACAGGAGATCTGACGCAGAGCGGCCGCCGGAAGGAATTTGCAGAGGCTGCGTCTTTTTTGTCGGCTCTGGACGGCCCGGTGCTCGCCGTCCCCGGCAATCACGACGCGCCTGTCTACAATCTCATTCTCCGTTTTTTCAGCCCGTGGTCCCGCTACGAAAAACATATCGGGGCCGCTTCCCTACAGCGAGTCGTTCTGGGCGATGTCTGCGTCATCGGAGTCAACTCAGCGCGCCGGGCCCAGCCGCGGCTCAACTGGTCCTATGGAAGGCTGTCTCGCCGCGTGGTCGACGAAGTCTCGCATCTGGCGAAAGCGGAGCAAAACGCCGGACGCACCGTCTTGTTAGCTTTACATCATCCGCTCGTGATCGGCCCCAACAAGGCCGGCGCAAAGATTGTCGGCAATGGCGAATATGCCCTAAGGAGCTTTTCCGAAAGCGGCGTTAAAGCGGTCCTTACAGGCCACGTCCATTTAAGCGCTATTTCACCTGTAACAGCGACGGGCGGGCGCATTCTTTCCGTACAAGCCGGGACAGCCATCAGCACGCGTCAACGCGGAGAAGAGGCGAGCTTTGGCTTGCTCGACGCGGAACGCGACTCAATCTCATTGATGCGCTACCGCTTTACAGGCGACAGGTTCCTGTCTGACCCGCCCGCGGCCTACAGGCTCGAAAGCGGCGTCTGGCGACCCGCTCTTTAACGGCCAGCTTTAAGACGGATTTTTTCAGGTGCGCGCCTGCGCCGAGTGAGCTCACGGAGCGCCTTTTTTAGTTCCAAATTGCTGTAAAGGCGGTCTTTTACCGCCTGCAAGTCCGTATTCATCTCGGTTGTCCGCTGCGCAAGCAGCCGTGCGCCATAGTCTCGCGAAAGACGATGGCGCACGGCGCTTTGCCTCGGTTCCGCCAACTGTTCGTCGGCGAAAGCGTCAATATCCAGGGCTGTTACAAGCGTAATAACGTCGGTCATGCACCCATTACACGACAGCGGCCAATTGGGTTCCCTCATTTTCGTGGTTTTCTCCCTCGACCATCGTCATCAGACGGCTGCGGGCCCGGGAAAGGCGTGAGCGCACTGTTCCGACCGGAACATCCAGCACCGCCGCCGCTTCTTCATATTTCATGCCCTCAATGACCACGAGGGAGAGGATAACCTTGTCGTTCAGCGGCAGGCGTTCGAAAGCGTCAACAACGTCATTGTAGTGCATGATCTGCTCCTGTGTTTGGGCGCTCGCGAGGCGGGACTGCGGCGCGTCATCCATTTCAACTGTAATGCCGCGGGTTTTTTCGCTGCGGATCTGGTTGAGAAAAACCCGGCGGCAAATGGTGAAAAGCCAGGACCGAAGATTGGCACCGTCAAACAGATGGGCCTTGCGAAGAGCGCGCTCGACGCTGTCCTGCACGAG
The DNA here is from genome assembly GCF_965267305.1 of Hyphococcus sp. Taxonomy (GTDB): domain Bacteria; phylum Pseudomonadota; class Alphaproteobacteria; order Caulobacterales; family Parvularculaceae; genus Hyphococcus. The sequence continues at coordinate 1,791,445 of NZ_OZ253945.1, forward strand.
ATCGCAGGCGCGGTCCTGATTGCGTGTCAGTTGGAGCGCGAAGCGATGAAGCGCCGGCAGGCACTCGTTGAGTTCTGCGGTTGAAATTTGCGTTTGCATCTTGTCGTCCTCCTGTCATCCGATGACGGCAAGGTGGCTGAGATCGAAATTGAAATCAAATGAAACCGCGTGTGTAGGATGCGATGCCAAAGTAATTTGCGCATCATCTGGAAGATCATTATTAAATGTATACTGAGTATGTTATATAAGAGATGGAACTGACCTCTTTTGCATGACTTGAGGGACTCACTCCAAAAAGGAGTTAAGCTCCTGATTTCCATTGGATTTATCCTGCATGCTACGGCCGCTGAATTGCGGATTGGGGCTCAGACTGGAGAAGGATGCACACAAGTTTCACGCAGGGGACGCAGCCGCCCACAATCAAATACGGCGAATTACATTATGCTCATGACGTGATATTTAGGCTTGGCGATCGGGTTTCAGCTTTAAAAATTAAATCCGAGCCGCCGCGGATTGTCTTCGAGATGAAGATAGTCGTCCTGAAAATCGCAAATTTCCACAAGCCGATCACGCTGCAGCAAGGTGATCCGCCCTTTCGTGCGCTCAATAACGCCGGTTTTCTCCAATTCACGCAGAACGCGATTAATATGCACGAAACTAAGACCCAGTGCATCGGCCAACATCGCCTGGCTTACGGGCATATGGAATGTATGCCCTGCGCCTTCGCCTGCGATGACGGCCCTGCGATGCAACTCCAGCAAGAGATGCGCGACCCGCTCCCGCGCCGAACGCCGCCCATTGCGGACAATCTGCTCCCGCAAAATCGCTTCTTCCTGCAGAGTACACCACCAGAAAGCAGCGCCGGAGCGCCCGCCCTGCATGAAGAGCGACAAAATCTCCTGTCGTTTTATCTCAAGCACCGTCACCTTGTTAAGCGCCAGCACCGAATGGTCGGCGCCATTGGTGACAAAAACCTGAAGGTCATAGACGTCGCCAGGCAGCATGAAGTTCAGAATCTGCGAGCGTCCATCCTCCAGCGATATGTAGCGGGCGGCCCAGCCCGTAGAGACGACAAAAGCGTCCCCAGGATCTTCCCCCCGCGCGACAATTTCCTCGCCTGACTGATAGGTCTCAACCCGGAATCGAAGCCCTTTTAAAGAGGTCAGCTCCTCTTCTCCCAAGTCAGCGTAATAACTCAGTCGTCTGAATAGCGCTTCCATCTTATTTTTCTCTTGTGATCGCCTATCGGCACAGAACACCTTATACTGAAGGCCGTCCGCTGATATCAAAAAAAACCGGCTTTTGTCTTACCGTATGAGGAACAAGCTCCGTGAACCGCCCTCGCCATCCCTTTTCAGAACCGAGCTTTGAAGAGCTCAGCAGCTATCTGGACGGCGAGCTACCTCCTGATCGCCTTGATGAGATCGATCGCTGGCTTGTCGATCACCCTGACGCAATAGGAAAGCTTCAGAAGATAAGAAAGGTGGAAACCGCTCTTCGCAAAGCCGTCAAGCCTGTCGCGAGGCGTGCGGCTGCTGCGAAAACAGACGCGCGAGACCCATGTCTCAAACGCTGACAAAACCATCTTTCACGGCGTAGTCTTTTGATGAGCCTGACATTTCCGTGATGGAACCGACAGTCGCGTGGCATTGTTGCAGAGATAAAGGAAGTCACCAATATATGTGCGTGCGAGTTTTCATCAATACGCATTCCGGCGGCGTGCGCGCGGTCGGAGCCGAAAAAATATCCTCCCTCATTTTTCATGAGCTCAAGGGCGCCAATCTCGACTGCGAAATCTCGACAGGCGGCCCGCCGGAATGCAGCGACTTTTTTGAGACGGCTAAAAATGCCGACGACACAACCATGGTGATTGTCGCCGGCGGCGACGGAACCATCGCCTTCGCCGCGAAAGAGCTCGCGCACACCAATATCCCTGTCGCGCTCTTGCCCGGGGGGACGATGAACCTCATCGCACATGATCTGCGCGTGGGCGGCGATATAGAACGGGCGATTGAGCATCTGACGGAGTGGCGTCCGCGCCTCATCGACATCGCCATGGTCAATGACCGCGCCTTTTTAAACAACATCGTTTTCGGAGATTACGCCGACATTGCAGAGTCGAGAGAGGCGATCCGGGATGCACACAGCCTGGAGGAAAGGCTGGGCGCCATCTCCGAGGCCGCCCAAACCCTCATGCACTCGGAGCCGAAAAAATTCGAAGTGACGATTGACGGCGAGACCATGCATGTGCGGTCCAATATCCTCATGATCGCCAACAATCCCTATACGACAGCGATTGACATGCGCCCAAGACGCAAGAGGCTCGATACGGGAAGGCTCGCCGTCTATCTTGCTGATAGCAAAGACGGCGTCGACATGGTCGCCCGCATCATCGAGGTCCTGCGCGGTGAAATAAAATCGGCAGGAACCATCGAATGCCGAGAGACGGTCGAATGCACTGTAAAATCGCAGCAAAGTCCGGCGCTTGTTGCCGTGGACGGGGAGCCCCTGGAGCTGGAAAATCCCGTAAAAGTGCGCATTCTACCGCGCGCGCTTTCTGTCCTCTGTCCTGACTAAACCGCCCGCACGCGCCGGGAAGCTGATCCGCCGCTCTGTTGCGCAGTCAACGGGTTCTCAATCCGTTTCAACTCTCCAATCAAAACCCCCACGGGACCAAGCACGGGAACAGTGTCGCAAACGGATTTCAGCACCAGGAGCAGCGGGATAGCGAGAACGCCGCCCAGCGGACCCCAGAGAAAGGTCAAGAGCGACACCGAAACAATAATCGCCAGCGGCGTTACCCGCATGCGCACGCCCAAAATCATCGGCGTCGCGAAGTTCGATTCAATGAAATTCAGCGCCATAAAAGCCGCAGCCGGGGCGAGCGCCATCCATGGTTCTTCGTAATGAACAATCCCCGCCAGCGCGAGGAGCGCCGTCAGCACCGCCGGACCGATGAACGGGATGAAATTGAAGATCGCCGCCAGAAGTCCCCAGATATGCGGAGACGGCAGGTCCAGCGCCCAGGCCGCCAGCCCCATGCAAACACCGAGACAGGCGTTTATAGTGGTCATGGTCAGCATGTAGACGCCGATCTGTTTCTCGATATGACTGAACATCCGCACAGCCCGCAGCTTCGCCGTCATGGAGCGATTGGCGGCGACCAGCTTTCGCTTGAAATCGTTACGTTCGGCAAGAAGGAAAAACACCAGCACCCAGGTGAAGAGAAACTGGACGACTGCGCCCGGCGCGGCTTTGGTGACGCTTGCCGCCGGCTTGGCTTCTTTGACCGCGACTGCCGGCGCAGGCTCCTCCTCTTCGCCGATTTTGGCGATTTCCTCGACCTGATCGGAAACTTCCTTGACGGTGGAGACCGCCTCTTCGAGGCCGGCGAGCTTCTCCCGCGCCTTCAACGCCAGTTCGGGAATGTTTTCCGCCCAGGCGATGGCGGGACGGCCGGAAAACACCAGCAGCGATGCAATCGAAGCCACGGCGATCAGCGTGACGAAACCGGCGGCGGCAGTCTGGGAGAAACCGAACCGCACAAAACGCGTCGCGGCCGGGGCGAGAATGATCGAAATCACAAGCGCGGTGGTCAGAGGCAGCATGACGGGTTTCGCAACATACAAGAAAAAGCCTGTGGCGAGGACCGCCAGGAAAAGGGCACAGCCCGCGATGATCTGCAACGACCGGCGCGGCGTAAACATCTCGGGGCAGACATCGTCAATGAAATGGCGTTTGGAAGACATAAATCCCCGCTCTACCCCCTGAACACTACGCAACAAAACAGAGACGGCGCGCTAAAGGTTCCGGGCGGGCCAAACTGGCCGAACCGCACCAAATATGGGCCAAAAGGGGGCGAAACCGGCGCTGCAGCTGCTGGAGAAGCCGACAAGCATCAGATAGGTTGTGCTGACAGGCAACGATAGTGCTGTCAGTGACGGAACCGCGCGATCATCCCATTTCAGTCCCTGCGAGCCGCCTCGGCCCGCTGCTCGATCAGGCGCGGGGCGCAGGCATAGACCTCGACGGGCTTTCGCGCGGTCTCGATCTGAAAGTCCGCCTCGACGCCCTGCCGGAAGAGAGCAGCATCTCGCTTGCCGACTACTATCGCATCCAGAACCGGCTGATGATTCTTATTGGCGACGAGACGCTGCATATGTCGGCGCGCCAGCTCCTGCCGGGCAGCACCGACTTCGTACTCCGAAATGTGAGCGAGTGCAAAAACCTCACCGATGTGATGCAGGTGATCGCCAAGACGTATAATCTTCTTCATGGAGGCGAATACAACGCCGTCGCTCGCCGCGCTGACACCATCGATTATCTGATCGATGACCGTAAATTTCCTTATACGGACGAGAATACGGATGAGTTCATCTATTTCTCAATTGAGTGCATTCTCATCTTTCTCCATTGCATGCTGATGACAGTGTCGAACAGGGCCGATACTGCTGTGAAAGGCCTTAATATTCGTCGTCCATGGCCTGGCAGCGATTGCGGCCATCTCGGCTACTGGGACGCGCCGATCAAATTCGGCGCCGATGTTTATTGCGTGTCCTTCTCTCGCGCCTTGGCGGAAGCGCCGATTGTTGTGCCGCCATTACAGGCGCGATCTTCGAATGCGGTTTATCAGAAGATCGTTGAGGCGGTTGCGGGCAAACACGCCCGCCATGGCGGCGTACAATCGATGACAGCACGCGTGCGTGATTCCCTTGAACGAGGCGTCATCGAACAGGGCGAGATCGCGGCGCAGATCGGCGTCAGCGTCGCAACATTGCGCCGGCGGCTGGCGAGGGAGGGAACTGGATTCCGCGACTTGCGCCGCGACGTCCTCAACGACACGGCGAAACGGCTGCTCGCCGAACAAAGATCGGTCTCGGAAGTGTCCGACGCCCTCGGCTTTTCCGAATTCCGGGCGTTTAATCGCGCCTTCAAGGATTGGAACGGGGTGACGCCAAAAGCCTATGTGCGCGGTCTCGAGGCCTGAAGGAATCACCCTGATTTGAGCGAAAATGTACACTATTAGTGACGCTTACCGTCATTATGAAAAGCCGGATCTTCCCTTAATTTCATTGAAAAATAACAATCAACGCCAATGAGGGAGGCGACCTATGAGGTCCACAAAATCTACATTATTGCTCAACAGTGCGCGTAAAGCCGGGCTTTTCGCCTTCTGCTCCAGCCTGGCGCTCGGCACCGCCGGCGCCATGGCCCAGGAGGATGGCGACTTTGCGAGTGAGGCGACCAGCGACGTCATCGTCGTCTCCGCCCGCCGCCGCGATGAATCGCTGCTCGATGTGCCGATCGCGGTCACTGCGGTCAGCGGCGAACAGCTTGCCCTCCAGGGCGCGCAAGACATCACTTATCTCAGCCAGTCCGTGCCGAACCTGACGCTGGAGGTCTCGCGCGGCACCAACACGACCCTCACCGCTTTCATTCGCGGCGTTGGCCAGCAGGACCCGGTCGCAGGCTTTGAAGCGGGCGTCGGCATTTATGTTGACGATGTCTATCTCAACCGGCCCCAAAGCGCCGTGCTCGACATTTACGATGTGGAGCGCATCGAAGTGCTGCGCGGACCGCAAGGCACGCTCTACGGCCGCAACAGTGTTGGCGGCGCCATCAAATATGTGACGAAGCGCCTTGGCGACGAACCGTCGTTCAAACTGCGCGCTTCAGGCGGCACTTTCGGTCAGTTTGACGTCGTCGGCACGGCGGAAATGCCGTTGACAGATGAATTTGCAGTGGGGGGATCGGTCGCTTATCTGACGCGTAACGGGTACGGAGAGAACCTCACCACGGGCGAGGAGAATTACGACAAGAACATCCTCGCCTTCCGCGGCAGCGCGGAATATGACAATGACGTTCTTTTCGTCCGGCTCGCCGGCGATTACCTAAAAGACAAGTCGAACGCGAAAGGCGGACACCGCCTGATTCCTGGCCTCTTCTCGGGAACGCCGGTGCTTGACGACGTTTATGACTCACTTGGCGGCATCACTGGCGAGAATGAAGCGGAAGCCTATGGCGCGGCGCTTCATGTCGAACTGAAGCTCAATGACAACTGGAAAATCAAGAACATCGCCGCCTGGCGCCAGGACGACAGCCTTCAGCAGATTGACTTTGACGCGCTTCCCGCAGCCGATGTGGATGTGCCGGTGATTTACGAAAACGAGCAATTCACCGAAGAACTTCAGCTTCTTTACGAAAGCGATGCGGTCGCAGGCGTGCTTGGCTTTTATTACATCGACGCAAACGCCTTTAACACATTCGACGTCATTCTCGATCTTTCCGGCTCTTTCGCCATGCTGCCGGGTCTTAACGCCAACACGACCGGCGATGTGGACACCAAATCCTGGTCAATCTTTGGCGATCTGACCTTCGACCTTGAAGAAATCATCGGCCTTCCGGGCGTAGAGCTCGCTGTGGGCGGGCGCTACACCAGCGACAAGCGCTCATCGCAGGTGCTGCGTCAGACCTTCATTGGCGGCAACACGCCAGCGCTCGGCGGCACGACGGCAGTGCTGCTCGCCACCACCTCGGACTTTGAGGGCGAGGAAACCTTCACCGATTTTAGCCCGCGGGTCTCGCTCTCCTGGAGCCCCAATGGCGATCATAATTTCTACGCTTCTTACAGCCAGGGCTTCAAAGGCGGCAGCTTCGATCCGCGCGGCCAGTCAAGCACAGTGACCGTCGATTTCGACGGCGATGGCGATGTCGATGCTGATGATGTCTTTGAGTTCTTCCTGTTCGAACCGGAAGAAGTCGACTCCTACGAGATCGGCTGGAAGTCGCGCCTCGCCGGCGGCCGCGTGACGTCTAATCTCGCCCTCTTCTACGCCGACTACACCAATGTGCAGATTCCGGGCTCGCAAGGCGGCATCGACCCGATCACCATGCTGCCGACTTTTATCGGCGTCACCACCAACGCCGGCGGCGCCGAATTCTACGGCGTCGAATGGGAAGGCACAGCCCTCCTTGCCGAGGACATGTTCGGCGCCGGCGACTCATTCTCCATCGGTTGGGGCGGCGGCTGGATCGACGCCGACTACACCCAGTTCCTGGTGGGCACGGTCGACGTTTCCGACCAGCGCGTCGTTCAGAACACGCCGGAATTCTCCGGCGCGCTCACCACGAACTACACCCATCCTGCAGACTTCTTCGGCCGCGGCGGGGATGTCTCCTTTATCACCCAGACATCTTACAAGTCGCGCACAAATCAGTTCGAAGTCCCGAACGCCTATCTCGACCAGGGCGGCTACGGCCTTCTCGACGCCAGCCTCGTCTGGACCTCGGAAGACGGCAAGCTGCAGATCGGCATTCACGGCAAGAACCTTCTCGACCGCGAGTACCGCGTCGCAGGCTATAACTTTATCGCCCAGAACAATGACGGCAGCTTTGTGACGCCGCTGACGCCGACTTTGGGTCTTGAGGGCGTCTTGACCGCCTTCTACGGGCCGCCGCGCACGGTTACGGGCACGGTTCAGGTGCAGTTCTAGGGGGGAGCCAATTCCCCTTCCTCGCGAAACGGGGCGGCCGGCTCATGTTCTTGCCGCCGCCCCGTTTTTCCTTCACTTCTTGGCGCTCGAGGGCCCGGATGAAAAAACTCCTTCTTATCGTCATTGCGCTCGTCATCATTCTGGGCGCTATCGCTGGCGTCAGCTATTGGCGCGCGAGCCAGGGTGCGCCCGCGACCGATCTCGAGAAGACATATCTGACATCTGCGGACCGGTTTCTCGATGTCGCCGGCGCCCGCATCCGCATTCGCGAAGAAGGCGATCCCGCAGCCCGGCCCGTCATTCTCATTCATGGCTTCACCCACAGCCTCGAAACATGGGACGGCTGGGCGGCGGCGCTGAAATCCGACTATCGCGTTATTCGCTACGATCTACTGGGGCACGGCCTTACCGGACCCGACCCGCTGGAGCGCTATGCGCCGGAAGAACGCGCAGCCTTTATCGGAGATATTCTCGACTCGCTTAACATCGATCACGCCGCCATCGCCGGCAACTCTCTCGGCGGTCTCGCCGCATGGCGTTTCGCAGCCAGTCATCCTGACCGCGTCGATGCGCTGGTGCTGATTTCTCCCGGCGCTTATCCATTGAACGGCGCCGGCGACGAACCGGCCGAAATTCCCGCTGCCATGAAAGCCTATCTGATGACTGCGCCGGAAGCGGGCGTGCGGGCGAGCGCCGGAATCATTTATGGCGACGATGAAAAAATCACGCCCGAACGCGTCGCCTCCATGCGCGACATGATGCGCCGCGAAGGGAATGGCGAAGCAATGATCCGCTCGCTCGAAGAATTCACCCTGCCCGATCCTGCTGCGGCGCTCGCAAGCATTGAAACGCCGACCTTGATCCTGTGGGGCGAAATGGATGCGGTGATCCCTATCGCGCAAGGCCGTCAGATCGAAGAGACAATGCCTAACGCCAAACTGATTTCCTATCCGGGCGTCGGTCACGCCGCGCAGGAGGAGGCCCCGCAGGAAACCGTCGCCGACGCCATCGCCTTTCTGGCCGAACATTACCCGGCGGCAGGCGAATAAATGGCGCACGGACTATCTCAGGATCGGGCGACCTCGCCCCTTTACCGTGCCTACGTCCTCTTCATTCTGGTTGTCGTTTACACCTTCAACTTTATCGACCGCCAGATCGTCGGCATTCTCGCCGTCCCGATCAAATCGGACCTCGCGCTTTCCGATACGCAGTTGAGCCTCATGGGCGGCCTCGCCTTCGCTCTCTTCTATACGTTTCTCGGCATTCCCATCGCCATGCTTGCGGACAGAACGAGCCGCACCTGGATTATGACGGCGGCGCTCGCCATCTGGAGCGCTATGACCGCGGCCTGCGGCTTCGCACAGAACTTCCTCCAGCTTTTTCTGGCGCGGCTTGGCGTCGGTGTCGGTGAAGCGGGGGGCGTCGCGCCCGCCTATTCGCTCATTTCCGATTACTTCCCGCCGGAAAAGCGCGCGCGCGCCTTGTCGATCTATTCCTTCGGCATTCCCGTCGGTTCGGCGCTCGGCATTCTGCTTGGCGGCGTTCTGACGAGTTATCTCGGCTGGCGCTCGGCTTTCATCATTGTCGGGGTGGCCGGTCTTGCGATCGCGCCGATCTTTCGTCTCACCATGCGCGAACCGAAACGCGGGGGCCTAGACGGTGCGGCGGCGGTGACAACGCCGGCGAAAATTTCCGAGGTCGCGATGACGCTGGCGCGCAAGCCAAGCTTCTGGGGCTTATCCTTCGGTGCAGCGAGTTCCTCCATGATGGGCTATGGCCTCATCTTCTGGCTGCCGTCCTTTTTCGTGCGGAGTTATGGCGACGCCCTGCCCGGCTTTTTCGCCTGGCTGCCGGATGCACTCGTTCCGGCGAACCCCAGCCCACTGCTTTACGCGTCTTATTTCTACGCAACGATCTTGCTCCTCGGCGGTGTGGCAGGGATATGGCTTGGCGGCGTCATGGCGGACCGATATGGCCAGGAGCGCAAAGGCGCCTATGCGCTTGTGCCGGCGCTCGCCTTCATCACGACCATTCCGTTTTTCGCCATCGGCGTGCTGGCGCCGTCCCTCTGGATCGCCTTCCCCGCGTTTCTCGTTCTGCAGGCTTTAAGTCTCGTGTGGCTTGGTCCCGTGCTGTCGGCGTTTCAGCATCTGGTGCAGCCGAATATGCGCGCTACGGCATCCGCGCTCTTCTTGTTCATCAACAACCTGATCGGCATAGGCCTCGGCAATCTCGCCATCGGCGCAATTTCGGATCGTCTCAATGCGCAATTCGGGGATGAGTCCCTGCGCTATGCGATTCTTTCGGGTATTGTCTTCTACATTATAGCGGCCGGTCTGTTCATCCTGACGGCGCCGCGATTGAAACGCGATTGGGCGGCTTAAGCATTTTTGGTTTGTCGCGCCTTTTGTCCGAAAAACGGTCCCCGCTTTTCGGAATGCGCTCCGCCTATTCCACCACCGGAAAGCCGCCAAAGGCGCGGTAAAGATTGATGACATTGACGGCTTCTTCAAGCTTGACCAGCACCAGCTCCTGCCGCGTCGCATAATCAGCACGTTGGGCGTCGAGAACGGAGAAATAATCGTCAATACCATTACGGAACCGCGCATCGGCAAGCTCGAAAGTGCGTTCCGACGCGGCGGCGAGACCTTCGGTCGCCTCCAGCCGCTCGCCGATGGTGCGGCGTGTCGCCAGCGCATCGGCCACGTCGCGAAATGCCGCCTGCACCGCCCGTTCATATTCGCTGACGGCGATGTCGCGGTCGATCTTCGCGCCTTTGAGTTGCGCGAGATTGCGGCCCCCTGTGAAAATCGGCAGCGACACCGACGGCGCGAAGGACCAAACGCCCGTGCCGCCGCTAAAGAGATTGGAAAGTTCCGTGCTCGTGGTTCCAGCGCTCGCCGTCAACAAGATACGCGGGAAAAACGCAGCGCGCGCGGCGCCGATATTGGCGTTGGCGGCCATTAGCCGCCGCTCCGCCGACGAAACGTCGGGACGCATCAGCAGAATGTCAGAAGCCACATCGGCAAAATCTTCATTCAGCGCGACATTTTCAATCGCTGTCTCGTTCAAGTCTGGAAGCTGCGCCGTTCCAACAAGAAGACGCAGCGCATTTTCATCGCGGGCGATCTGCGCCTCTAGCGCTGCAGCGTCGGCGCGGGCGCGCAGCACGGATGTGTCAGCGCGCTGCACGTCAAGGTCATTGCCAATTCCGTTTGCAACCAGTTCACGCGTCAGCGACAGCGACGATTGCTGACTTTCCACAGTATCGCGCGCGATAGCCAGACGCTCGCGGTCGGCAAGAAGCTGGAGATAGGCTGTAGAGACTTCCGCGATCAACGAAATCTCGGCGGAACGGCGCGCGTCTTCGGTTGCGAAATAGGTTTCGAGAGCTTGACGGTTGAGGCTGCGCACACGGCCGAAAAGATCGAGCTCATAGGCGCTGAGACCAGCCTCGGCGGAATACTGTTCGAGAATAATGGGCTCGGTGCGCCCCCCGCCCGCGGCGCCCGGAACGCCGATAGCTGCGTTCTCCCCAACACGCTGGCGCAAATAGCCGCCTTCCGCTGCAATGGTCGGCAGGCTGTCGGCGCGCTGAATACGATAGAGCGCGCGGGCGCGATCCACATTCAGCATGGCGACGCGCAGATCGCGGTTGTTTTGCAGTGCGGTCTCTATAAGGCCGACAAGCACCGGATCGGCGATGACGCTGCGCCAATCGGCGATGCGCACAACATCTTCGGTTTCTTCAACTTCGGGAAAGCTCTCCGCCACGGGCGAAGCGGGTCTGTCATAGCCCGGCGCCATGGTGAGCGACGTACAGCCGCAGAGCATGGCCGCCATCGCCGCCGTCAATATGCGTTTGAGATCCGCCGTATAGAAGGTCATTCGGCCGGCTCCATGCCCGGTTTTACACCTTCCGTCCCAGCGGTTTTTGAAGCAGCCCCGCCGCCGAAGAGGCGGCGAACCAGAACGTAAAACAGCGGCGTGAAGAAAAGCCCGAGGAACGCCGCCGCCAGCATGCCGCCGAGAACAGCGGAGCCAATGGCGGTGCGGCCCGCCGCGCCGGCGCCGCTGGAAAGCACAAGCGGCGTAACGCCAAGACCGAAAGCGAAGGAGGTCATCAGGATGGGGCGCAGACGAACCCGCGCCGCTTCCATCGCAGCATCGAGCGCAGACTGTCCCTGCTTTTCCAGAAGACTTGCAAACTCGACAATGAGGATCGCGTTTTTGGCGGATAGACCAATCGTGGTCAGAAGCCCGACCTGAAAGAAAATGTCATTGGGCAGACCGCCGAACAATGCCGCCGCCGACGCGCCCATGACCCCGAGCGGCACGACCAGAAGCACGGAAATGGGAATGCTCCAGCTTTCGTAGAGCGCCGCAAGGCAGAGAAACACGACGAGAATCGACAAGGCGTAAAGCGTTGTAGTCTTAGAACCGCTTTCGATTTCCTCTTTCGACACGCCGGTCCACTCCATGCCTATGCCAGGCGGCAATTGCTCAACCAGGCGCTCTATGGTCGCCATCGCTTCGCCGGAAGTGACGCCCGGCGCCGCGGAGCCGAGAATCTCCACCGATGAAACGCCATTATAGCGCTCGAGTTTTGGCGATCCGATTGCCCATGAAAAATCTGCAAAAGAAGCGAAGGGAACCAGCTCGCCGCTGGCGTTCGGAATGCGCCAGAGTTTCAAATCTTCCGGCGAACTGCGATACTCTCCGTCCGCGGCGAGGTAGACGCGCTTGACCCGCCCCCGGTCGATGAAATCATTGACGTAAACGCCGCCCATGGCGGAGGCGAGCGTCGTGTTAATCGCGTTTAGATCAAGCCCCATCGCCTGCGCCTTGCGCTGGTCGATGTCGACTTGGAGCTGCGGCTCTTCGCTGAGACCGTTGGGACGCACCGCCATAAGCGTCGGTTCCTGCGAGGCTGCGCCGAGAAGCTGGTTGCGCGCAGCGATCAGGGCTTCACGCCCCACGCCGCCGCGGTCCTGAAGATAAAGGTCAAAGCCCCCTGCCTGACCGAGGCCCGGCACCGAAGGCGGACCGAAGGCGAAAACCTGCGCATCGCGGATTTGCGAGAACGCGGCCTGCGCCCGCTGCACCACCGCATCCTGACTTTGGTCGCTGCGTTTGCGTTCTTCCCAATCTTTCAGGGGCACAAATCCGATGCCGACATTCTGACCATTGCCGGCGAAGTTGAAGCCGGCGATGGTGAAATAGCCCCTGATTGTATCCTTCTCCTCTTCTTCTTCGCGCAGATGCGCCTTGACCTGATCGAGGACGGCAAGCGTGCGGTCGTAGGTAGCGCCGGCGGGTAGCTGAACCTGAAGGATCATCCGCGCCTGGTCTTCATTGGGCAGGAACGATCCCGGCAGCCGCATAAACATGAAGCCGGTGACTGCGGCTAGACCGAGGAAAAGCACGAAAAACCGGGTGGAACGATTGATGACGGCTCTGGTCCCGCGCAGATGCTGACGGGCGCCCTCTGCAAAGAAGGCGTTAAAGCCGCGCAATGGCGCCGAAAGCCGGTGAGCGAGAGTGCCGGGTTTCGGATCTTTTGACGGATCGCGCTTTTTTAAAATCGTTGCGCACAGCGCCGGGGTCAAAATCACGGCGGTCATCACCGACAACGCCATGGCCGTGACGATGGTGATCGAAAATTGACGATAGATGACGCCGGTCGTGCCGCCGAAAAAAGCCATGGGAATGAAAACGGCGGAAAGAACCGCGCCAATGCCCATCAAGGCGCCGGTGATTTCCGACATGGCCTTTTGCGTCGCCTCGCGCGGGGGCAGGCCTTCTTCCTCCATGATCCTGTCGACATTCTCGATAACGACGATGGCGTCATCCACAAGAAGACCGATGGCGAGAACCATGGCCAGCATGGTCAGCGTGTTGATTGAAAACCCAAAAGCGAGAAGCACCGCAAACGTTCCTAGCAACACCACGGGAACGGTGATCATGACGATCGCCGTCGCCCTGATATTTTGCAGGAACACAAACATGATGATGGAGACGAAAATCGCCGCTTCTACAAGTGTCTTAACGACTTCCTTGATGGACTCGCGAATGAACGGGCTCTCATCAACCGGATAAACGATGGACATATAGGACGGCAAAAAGGCGGAAAGCTCCTCGACTCTCTCCTTGACGGCGTTCGCTGTGCGCAGCGCATTGGCGCCCGGAGCAAGCTGGACGGCCATGCCGGACGCGGGCGTGCCTCTATATTCGGTAATTCGATTGTAGGCCTGGCTGCCGATTTCGACGCGGGCGACATCGTTTATCGTCACCTGAGACCCGTCTTCCAGCGTCCTGAGCGCAATCGTGCGGAACTCTTCCGGCGTTGTCATCAGAGATTGAACGGTGATCGTCGCATTCAACTGCTGGCCGACCATATGCGGTCCGCCGCCGAGTTCGCCCCCTGTCACTTGCGTATTCTGCGCGCGAATGGCGTTCACCACGTCCTGGGTCGAAAGCCCGTAATTGGCGAGCTGGAAAGGATCGACCCAGACGCGCATGGCGTATTGCGACCCGAAAAGCTGAGTCTGGCCGACGCCTGGGACGCGGCTGATAGGATCCTGCCAGTTCGATGCGAGGAAATCCGCGATGTCTTCCTCCGTCATCGTGCCGGAGTTATCCACCAGCGCCACAGCAAGAAGAAATCCGGCGCGCGCCTTGTTGACCGAAACGCCCTGGCGCTGCACTTCCTGCGGAAGAAGCGGCGTCGCCAGCGCCAGCTTGTTCTGCACCTGAACCTGAGCAATATCGGGATCCGTGCCTGACTCGAAAGTCAGGGTCATTGACATGGTTCCGTTCGAGCTCGACGTTGCGGAAATGTAGCGAAGGTTGTCTATGCCCTTCATCTGCTGTTCGATCACCTGCGTGACCGCATCTTCCACCGCCTTCGCGGAAGCGCCTTGATAGGTCGCGCTTAATGTCACCGCCGGCGGCGCGATATCCGGATATTGTTCAAGCGGAAGGTTCAACAGGCTGATGACGCCTGCGATCATTGTAATGATCGCAATAACGCATGCGAAAATCGGCCTGAAGATGAAAAAGTTCGCCACAGGGCATCTCTTTGCAAAACGCCGGAACCTGCCGGCGGCGTAATTATTTCATTCCTGAAGAGTTCGAGGCCGCCGCCGTTTTTGGCGAGCCGGCGTCTGTTGACACCGGAGTCACGGGCGCGCCGGGCCGAATGCGCTGAAAGCCCTCAACAACAATACGTTCTCCGGGCGCAAGCCCCGCAGCGATCAACCATTTGTCGCCCTCGGCCCGCTCCACATCGACTTGCCGCTCCTCAACGATGTTGTTTTCACCAAGCACATAAGCGATGCCAATACCGCGGGGATTGCGTGTAATCGCCTGCTGCGGAACAAGAATGGCGTCGTTGCGCCGGCCTTCCACGATCTCCGCCCGCACGAACATGCCTGGCAGCAACAACCCATCGGGGTTGGGAAACACTGCACGCAAGGTGACGGCGCCAGTTTGCGGCTCCACATTCACTTCCGCCAGCGCCAGATTTCCAGCTTCCTTATAAGCAACGCCGTCTTCCAATGTGAGATTGACGCGTAGCTGGTCGTTTCCGACGGTCTCTAGTTCGCCGCTCGCCATCTTGCGTTTAAGCCGCAGGAGTTCCGCGCTCGATTGCGCGACATCCACATAGATCGGATCGAGACCGTGGATGACCGCCAGCGCCTGCTCCTGGTTGGCGTTGACCAGCGCGCCGCTCGTGACGAGCGTGCGGCCGATGCGGCCGTCGATAGGAGCTTTGATGACAGTACGCTCAAGATCGATTTTGGCGCTATCAAGCGCGGCGCGGGCGAGCGCCACTTCCGCTTTCGCCTGTTTCGCCGCCGCTGACGCGTCGTCGTAATCCTGCTGACTGACACCGTTCATTTTCACGAGCTTCGCGAACCGCTCTTCCCGATTCTTCGCCGCCGCGGCCATGGCGACCGCCTTGTCGAGGGTCGCCGCGGCGCTGTCGGCGGCCGCCTGATACGGCGCCGAATCTATGACATAAAGCGGATCTCCTTCGCTCACGGCTGCGCCTTCCTCGAACTGGCGCTCGAGGATGATGCCGGAGACTTGGGGCCGCACTTCGGCGACGCGGTAAGCCGTCGTGCGGCCGGGCAGAGTGACCGAAAGATCGGCTGGCTGTGTTCTAACAGTCGCCACCACCACCTCTGGCGGAGGCGGGGCGCTGCTAACATTGTCACCCTTACCGCCGCACGCTGTCAGCGTTGCTGCGGCCATGAGCGGAACCAGCGTTTTTACAAATCGATCAGGCGACATAAGACTGCGCTTTCGGGCGGCTTAACTTGTTGCATACGCTTCCCATGCAATAGGAAAGCTGAGGGCTTGATTAGAATGAACGTTTGTTCTAAATGAATTGTTACACCCTCGAGGCCGGCAAGGCAAGAGAATTTGTGCGCCGCATCAAAACTGCTGGAAGGAAAATTAGAGTTAATGTCCGAGGCCCTCGCTAAAAACGCTGACGACCCCCGCGAACGGGTTCTACGCGCTGCTGAACGGAGCTTTGTGGCGAGCGGATTTCATGGCGCGCGCATGGCGCAGATCGCCAAAGAAGCCCAGATGAGCCCCGGTCACATTTATCACTATTTCGAGAGCAAAGAGCACATCATCGCGGAGATGATCCGGGCGCATTACGAGGAAAAGAAGATCACCGTCGAACGCTACCGGGACGCCGGCGAAAAAGTCGTCGAACTGATGATCGACAATCTGAGGGACAATGTCGCCTCAACCACAGACCCGTTCTGGTCCACGCTGATGCTTGAGATCGCGGCTGAGGCGACCCGTAATCCGGAAATAGCCAACTCCATCCGCAATATGGATAAGGAGCTGAAGACGCGGGTCATCTCCTATCTGAAGACAAGCATCGACAAGGATGACCTTGAGTCCCGACTCGAAGTTTTCGTGGCGCTGATGCAGGGCATCGGCATTCGAAACATTCTCAATCCCGATCTCGACAAGGAAGCCGTGATCCGGATCATTCAGGAAGTTGTTGAAGTTCTATTCCGCCGCAAAGACTAAGACACGCGTCCTCGCCTGGGTCCTAGCCGCAAAATCTCACAATCAAAAATTAGACAATAAAGCCGCGCTCGGCTGATCGAGCGGTAATCCCTCCTGCTGCAGTTCCAACTCCTCTTTGCGAACGCGGCGCTGTTCGGCGATCAGAAAGGCGTGGATCGCATCGGCGTCTTCCGGCGACATGAGATCGCCCCAGGCCGGCATGCCGTTGTCGACCAGAAGCCCCTCGAGAAGGATGTCGTTGAAAATTTCATGGGTCGATGGCGACATGCGCCGAAGATCAGGCGAGATGGACCGGTGCTGGTTGGAATGGCAGATGGCGCAATTGCCGTAAAAGAGCCCCCTTCCCTTTGCGATCATCTCTTCAGACGCATCCGCGAACAAATCTTCCGGCGCAGAAGGCGCAGGCTCGAGCGGCGGCAACAAATCTGGTTTCGGCGTTTCGCCGCCGCCCAGCTTGAACACCAGAATGCGCCCATCATTGCGGCGCTCATAGGCTGCGCCATAACGGGGAACATAAGGCCATCCCCCGCCGCCCCAGCCTGCCATCACGGCGATATACTGAACGCCGTCGACTTCATAGGTCATGGGCGCCGCGATGATGGTCGTTCCGGCGTCAATAGATTTCAGGCGCTCGCCGGTGGCGGCGTCGTAGACATTGAACCGGCCACCTGCTTCTCCGGCGAAAACGAGGCCGCCGGCTGTCGACATGACGCCGGAACGATCCTGCCAGCCGGCATAGGGCGCAGACCATACGGTTTCGCCGGTTAAGGGATCGATAGCGCGCAGTTCGGATTTCGCGGGGTTTTCTTCGACGCGGCTCCATTCCGGTAGCGCCTTCACCATCTCCTGAACGAAGGGCGGCAGCGCCGAGATCGTCACTGGGAGGTCTGCCCCGAACATGATCGAAGCGTCGCTATTGATCGCGCCTTTTCTGAAAGGCTTCTTGCCGGGCGTCGTCATCAAGAGATTGCCCATATCGAGGACGGCGCCATAGTAAAGGCCGGTTTCCGGACTGTATGAGAAAGGGTGCCAGTTGCTGGCGCCGGTTGTGCCCGGAAAAACGATCTTCGGCTCTACGGAATAATCGGCGTTTTCCGGCGTCAGAATCGGCCGGCCGGTTTCTTCATCAATGCCCGACGCCCAGTTCTGAAACACCAGTGAGTGTGCATCCAGAACTTTGCCGTCGCGACGATCGATCAGATACAAAAAGCCGTTCTTGGGCGCATGCAAAAGCACCGGCGTTTCGGCGCCGTCGATCTCAAGCTTTGCCAGCGTCATCGGCGCCGTCGCCGTGTAATCCCAGCTGTCGCCCGGCGTTTCCTGATAATGCCATTTCACCCGGCCCGTCGCTGGATCGAGCGCGACGATGGACGACAGATAAAGATTGTCGCCGCCAGACGGAGACCGTTTGGCAAGATGATAAGGCCCGCCATTGCCGGTGCCGATGTAAACGGAATTGAATTCCGGGTCGTATTGGATGGCGTCCCAGACGGTGCCGCCAAGCCCCACATCCCAGCGGCTGTCCGGATCCCAGGTGGCAAGCGCGTCTTCCAGTTCCGGATTTTCCTGGGGCCCAAGCTCCGGATCGCGCGGCACGGTGTAAAACCGCCAGCGCTCTTCGCCTGTCGACACGTCATAAGCGGTTACATAACCGCGCACGTCATATTCGGCGCCGCCATTGCCGATGATGACGACATCGCCCGCCACTTCCGGCGCGCCGGTGATATTCACGCCGCGGGTCGTATCTTCGGCTGTATCGGCCTTCCAGAGAATCTTCCCGGTCTTGAAATCGAGCGCATAAAGGACGCCATCCAGCGCGCCGACAAAAACCCGGCCGCGATCGACTGCGACGCCGCGATTGACCATATCGCAGCAGACGGTGCGGTTCACCTGCATGTCCACTTCAGGATCAAACCGCCAGATCAGTTCGCCGGTAACAGCGTCAAGCGCGACAACGCGGCCCGCCGTCGAGCTCGTCACCATGACGCCTTCTATCACAATGGGCGTCGCTTCCTGCCCCCTATTCGTATGTAAGGGAAAGTCCCAGGCGAAACCGAGCTGGGAGACATTTTCCTTGTTGATCCTATCGAGCCGCGAAAAATAAGTGCTCTCGATGTCGCCGCCGGAAAACGGCCAGTCCTCGCCCCCGCCAATTTCGTGCGCCGCCTTTGTTTCAGCCTGCGCCGCTTCAGCTTGAGCTGTCTCTGACGGCGCGTCACCATCCTTGTCCGAGCGGCCGCACGCGGAAGCCAGCAAAAGCGCTGCAGCAAAAATAATGACTTCAGATCTCATCGCGCATCCCAAGGGCTCGGCATTCTGTAGGGGACGTTGATGAAATTCGCCTCGATCTGGCAAATCTCGCCGTCGACAATCTTAAAAAGCTCTAGCAGATAAAAACTATGCGGCCGGCGGAAAGGCGAAACGAGCTTCGTTCCATCGGTCAATTCATACGCGCCAAGCTTGCCTGAATGATCGATGAAGCCGCCAGCGAGAACCAGTCCGCGCTCTTCGTCGATGAGCGGAAAGCGACGCCCCCTTAAAGCATCATCATAAAGATATTGGCCCAGTTTAAACTGGGCCTCGCAGCCCAGCGCAGCAATCGGATAATTCACCTTCTTCGCAAATTCCGGATTGTTCGTCGTCTGGACGCCGTTCTCCACGCGATTGCAGTCCGGATGAAATTTCGTGAAGATCTGGCCGTCATTGAGCTGCAGCGTGTCGAAATACCCGTCTGCTATGGAAATCATTCGTTCCCGCGGCACGCGCTTGTCGGCCGGCACAGTTTCGTTGAGGATGGGTTTGTCCCAGAATCCTTTATCCGCAAAAATGTCGAGGCCGCTAAAGGCGATCCGGACGACAATGGTCTCCACTTCCGAGATGCGCCCATCGCGATCGACTTTAAGGCGGAAGGCGAAAGCGGACGTTTCGTTTGTCTCTTCAACAGCGCCGAAATAGCCGACCTGACCGGTTTTTACATCGGCGAAACGGAGTTGGTAATCGCCAAGCCCGGTGATTGTCTGCCAGAGCCCATCGCCAACCTCAATCGCGACATTGTCCTCAGTGTTGAATACAAAATCCGCCCACGGAACGGCATGAGGATCGCGCCGAACAAGCGCAGCGAGATAGACATCGAGCGCGCCATAAAGGGTTTCGCGCGTATGCGGCGAAGGCGCAGCGTTTTCAACTTTTGCTCTCATCGAGCCACCTGCAAATCGCGCGCTGCGAGGAACGGCGACAGCGCCAGAGCCGGAACCTCCCTTTTAAAGGCCATCCTCTTCACAATTCCCGCCTCCCCTGGCCGGTATTCATTGTACCTTTGAGCAAAGATAGCCCATCGTTTCTGACCCCGCAATTTAGCGAAGCCTTTCTGGGAGAAGTGGAATGCCGCGATCAGAGGAAGAGCAGAAAAATCTCGATTTCGTCCTCGCCATGTATCGCGACGTCCTGATCGCCATGAATCCGGACGCGGTCGACCTCTATATCTCGCCCGATTATGTACAGCACTCTTCTCTTGCGCCGCCCGGAGTCGATGCGCTGAAAGACTTTCTCGTCAAGATACGGGCAGAATCTCCGGACGCAGAGCAGACCGTGACGCGGGCTTTCGCAGATGGCGACTATGTCATCACCCATGTCCACGTCAAACGGTGGCCGGGCGATCCCGGCCTCGCCGTTGCAGACATCTTCCGGCTTGAGGCCGGCATGATCGTCGAACACTGGGACGTCATTCAGGAAATCCCTGCAGAGCCCGTCAACCCGAATCCGATGGTGTGATGATGACCAAAGACAGATTTTCCGGCAAACACGTCTTCATTTTCGGCGGCAATAGCGGCATCGGCCTCGCCGCGGCGGAAGGCTTCGCCGCCGAAGGCGCGGCGCTTTCGCTGACAGGCCGCAGCAAAGAGACGCTAAACAAAGCTGCAGCGAAAACCGGCGCGCTCGCGCTTCAAAGCGACATGGCGGACCCGGCGGCGAGCGCCGCGGCGATAAACACCGCGGTTGAAAAGAATGGCCCAATCGATGTTCTTTTCGTCAACGCCGGCGTCGGCGGCTTCGCGCCTATAGGAGACGTCACCGAAGAATTTTGGGACAACGTTCACGACGTGAATTTGAAGGGCGCTTTTTTCGCGGGAAAGGCCGCCCTTCCCCATCTGCGCGACGGCGGCGCAGTTGTTTTTACCGGCTCTGTGGGGTCCCAGCTCGCACTGCCGGGCAACGCCGTTTACGCCGCCGCCAAGGCTGGCTTGCGCGCCATGGCGCGCACCTTCGCCGCCGAGCTTGCGCCGCGAAAGATCCGCGTCAATGTGGTCAGTCCCGGCCCAACGGAAACGCCGTTGTTTTACCGCAACCCCGGCATCACCGATGACGCTGTCGACGCTTTGCGCGCACAGATGCGCGAGGCGGTGCCGTTAAAGCGCATTGGCGAACCGGCCGAGGTCGCCCGCGCGGTTCTTTTTCTTAGCTCCGATGAAGCAAGCTTCATCACCGGCGTCGATCTCTTTGTCGACGGCGGCTCGGTGGAGCTTTAACCGGCGAACTGTGACGGCTTTCCGTCAAGAAGGATTGTTTTCGTCTCAAGATAGGCGGCAAGTCCTTCGACGCCGCCTTCCCGTCCGATCCCTGACTGTTTGAAGCCGCCGAAAGGCAGCGCAAAGTCGGCGCGCATGCCGTTCTGCGCGACGCCGCCCGACCGCATCCGCCGCGCGATTTTGTAAGCGGCTTCGTGATCATGAGTGAGCACAGACCCGTTAAGGCCGTAATTCGACTCATTAGCGATGCGGATCGCGTCCTCTTCATCTTCGCAAGGAATAAGACTCAGGACAGGCCCGAAAATTTCCTCCTGTGCAATGACCGAGGTATTATCGACATTGGCGAACAAGGTGGGTTCGATGAAGAACCCACGATTCAAGTGGCTTGGACGCCCGCCCCCGGTGACGAGCTCCGCCGTCTGCTTCCCCTTTTCGATATAGCCTTCCACGCGGTCGCGCTGGCGCGCCATGGCGAGCGGCCCGAGCTGCGTGTCCGGCGCATCGCTGTAGCCAATTTTGACCTTCTTCATTTCGTTAGCGATCGCGTCTGCGAGTTCGTCATGACGCGTGCGCGGCACGATGGCGCGGCTCAACATGGCGCAAACCTGGCCGCTGAAAATCGTGATGGTCGAGGTCAAGAGCTTTGCCGCCTCCGCCGTCGCGAAATCGTCGCGAATGATCGCAGCGGACTTGCCCCCAAGCTCCAGCGTGCAGCGCGCAATACGCTCGCCGCAAACGCTGGCGATGCGTTTTCCAGCGAGAGTGGAGCCCGTGAAGCTCACCTTGTCGACGCCGTGATTGCAAACAAGATGATCCGAAGCAGCGCGGTCGCCGCAAACGAGGTTGACGACGCCCGGCGGCAGGCCGATCTCTTCGGCCGCCTCGGCGATGATGTAAGCTTCGAGCGGCGTTTCGGGAGACGGCTTCATGATCACGGTGCAACCGGCGGAAAGCGCCGCGACGACCTTGCTCAGCATGATGGTGTAAGGCGCATTCCATGGCGCGATCGCGGCGACGACGCCGACAGGCTCGCGCACGACAATCGCCGTGTCGGCGGCGTTCGTGTCGGCGCGTTTTTCGAATTCATACGCTTCCGTTACCGCCGCCATGTGCTGCACCGACGCTGCGCCGCCGCCGACAATAAAAGGGGCCGCAACGCTCAGCATGCCCACCTGCGCGGTCCACGCCTTGGCGATCTCGCCTTCCCGCTTTTTCAGGGCGTCGGCAAGGCGGTAGAGATAATTTGCGCGCTCGGCGGGCGGCGTCGTCGGCCAGGGGCCATCATCGAAGGCTTTGCGCGCCGACTCGACGGCGCAATCCATATCGGCCTCCACCGCTTCGGCGACGCGGCCTACTGGCTGCTCTGTATTAGGATCGATCAACGTGAATGTCTTATCCGTCGAAGGCTTGGCCCACGCACCGCCAATAAAAATCTTGTCCGGATTCTTGATCGACACGCCTTCGGGCAAGAGCATTTCCGGCATAAGCGGCTCCCTTTTGCGGCGTTTCGCGAAGAGGACCTCGCCGCTTGTAAGTGACGACACATATAAAGCTGAAAATGCTTCATTTGCACATGCTTTAAAATGCGATACTAACGATCGTTACAAAGATAGGCGTTCGCGTCAATAAGAGACGAAACACCACATGAATAAAGCTTCGCTTCAGCCAGCCCGGCGCCGAACCGCAAACGCCAACATCGAACCGCTCGATGTCCTTCATCGCCTGTTAAAGCTCGGCAACCGATTGGGCGCGCCTTTCTCCGAGCACCTCGAAAAGCGCCACCGGGTCACCATGAACGAATTTCGGGTCATCATGCTGATTGGGCGCCTCGGCAAGGCGGCGTCTCACGAAATCGCCGAGATTTCCGGCGTCACCACCATGAGCGTCAGCCGCGCCGTGACATCGCTTGAGCGCAAGGGCCGCATCGCCTGTAAGGTCGACCCCCAGAACCGCCGCCGGAAAATCCTTCGCCTCACAAAAGAAGGCGAGCGCCTTTACCAAAAAATGCTGCCCACCGCCGACAATGTGGCGACGTATCTGTTCAACTCATTACAGCCCGAAGAAGTTCGGGCCTTTGACAGCATTATGGCAAAGCTGATCGACAGCCTCGACGCGCGCGATGCCGATGGCCGCTCAGTCTTCATCGAAAAGACGCGACCTGAAAACTGACTGTTACTCTGCAGAGGAATTATTGCGCGTCAGATACTCGGCGATCAGTTCCAATTCGGCGTCGCTGACTTCAACCCGCGTCAGCGCCGGCATAGTGTTGAGACCATGCCGAACCACGGTCTTCACATAATCTTCCGTCAGATCGGTCCGGTTTGCGAGGAGCGCTTCTTCCGGCCCCAGACGGCGCGAAAGCGTGATGGTGCCGGGCCCTAGCTGGATGTGGCAATATTGACAGCGCGCCAGGTAAACCGATTCCGGATCGCCTTCGGCGGCGCGAACGAACACGCCCGCCGCCTGCTCCGCCGCGGCGCCTTGCGACGACGCTTTGGTTAGCTCGGCCCCATGCGCCGCTTCGGCGGATGTCGGCGCAGCCGTTTCTTCCGTCGCACCCACACTCTCCGCAGGCGCCGCTGTTTCCGGCGTCTCAATGGCAGGTTCGGATGCTTCCTTTTTGCCGCAGGCGGAAAGCACGAGAATGGCGAAACCAATGAAGGGAATGAAAGCGTTTCGGGTCATCCTTTCCTCCCTTCGCGCAGGCGCGCCGGCCAGACGCCGTTTCGTCCCGGAGCGATCACACCATTCGGATCGAGCGCATCTTTCACCTTCTCATTAAGGCGCATGAGCGCGTGATCATTGAAGTCATAGGTGTCAGCCACCGCGTCCATATAGTCGATATGCGTGCGATACTCGCCATAGCCTTCCTCGCGAGCGTCCGCGATCATCTGTGTGAAGAGGGCCTTGGTGCGCCGAACCATGTCGGCGTCGTCACGATTGTATAGGATCATGTTCACATTAGCGATGTGCCTGTGGCCGACTGTGAAACTCGAATAATAATCGAGACCGGCCTCCTCGAAGCGTCGCTTGCGGCGTAAAAAGGCGTCATAGGCGAGTTCGCCGGACGGCGGCAGGACCGGCGAAAACCCGACATGTCCGCCGCGGCCGCCCATCCAATTGACGACATTGAGCGGCAACACCATGGGGACGCCAACGGAAATGCTGAACGGCTCGCGCGGTTCGCCCTTGCGCCAGTGACGCCACTCCAGCGCCTTGCCAAGGCGCGGCTCGAACGCCTCGCTGACGATTTTCTTCTTCGCCTCGACGAGGCTTCCATCACCGAAGAGCGAGAGATGAAACGTCCACCACCCCACATTATAGGTTTGCTGGATCTTCTCAGCGACCTCATCGGGCAGCGGCCCGTCGCCCTCATACCAGTCGGCGCGAGTCGTAAAAGCCGAGGCGTCATGGAGATAATTCCCGAACACAACATTATGCTCGATAATGCCGCGCAGCCTTAAATCGGCGAGAATATCCATCGCCCATTTGATGTCTTCCATCTGCGGCAGGTTGACCTGCGCATGGGCGGTCATCTCGGGCTCCGGCATCATCCACACATTCGCTTTGGTGACGACGCCGAGGTTGGATTGAACAAACATCTGGTCCCAGCTCGGACCGAAACTGTAAGGATAATGCGCCCAGGATTTGTTTCCCGCCATGGCGCCCATGCCCGTGCGGACGATCTCGCCCGTCGGCGTCACGACTTCGAGTCCGCACAGCTTTGTCGTGTTGTCGCCATAGGGCGTATAACCAATGCCGCGCTCCAGCGCATTGCCGATCACTGAGCCCCAGCCATTGGCGGGCGCCGACATCCAGAGGGGAATATTGTTGTTCGTCAAATGCTCATGGAACTGATAGAAGCCGACGCCGGGCTCGAGCGTCGCGTAGGCGTAGCGCTCATTCACCTCGAGGATCTTGTTCATGCGCGTCATGTCGAGCACCGCGGTCCCCGCAAGCACTGGCGACGCGGCGCCGTAGCCTAAATTCTTGCCGCGCGCGACAGGCCACAGGGGAAGTTTGTGCTCATTGGCGATGCGCACAATCGCTTGCACGTCTTCAACGCTTTCGGGCGCCAGCGCCGCCGAGGCGGCATGGTCGAGCCCGTCGCCCAGGGCGTAGGGGTCGAGATAGGTGTCGCGATCAAGGTCTGTGTCGAAAATCTTTTCCTCGCCGATGGCGCCGCGCAGCGCATTTATCGCCTTGTCATAAGCGGCGGCATCCAGCCCCGGCGGAAGGGTTCTCATCGCCATCCCAGCTCCGTTCCGACGCAGAAAGCCAAGCTGCTCTCTCCGCCTCTTCACATTTCATCCCTTGTCACATCATAACGGGCGTTACGATTGAAACAACCATGGGTTTGCGCATAAGCTGGCGAATAAACGCGCCGCCTTTCGGCGAAAAGGGAAATCGGGACAGGAAGCATGATTATGCCGCGAGGGCCGACCATGAAACGAAGAGAGCTTCTCGCTTGCAGCGCAGCGGCGTTGTCGTTTGGCCCGATCGCGACAGCCAACACTGTTTCCCGCGAGCCAATCCTATACGTCTACTCGTCTGATATTCCGCAGGCGCGTTGGCTGGCGCAAAAATCCACGCAGAGCAGTAAAAGCCTTATCGCTTTAAAGGGTGATCTGATGGCGTTGTGGAAAACAACCCTCAACCGCCGCCACGGTCCGCTTCATGGGGTTACAAGCTGGAGCGATTATGTGCTCTTGCGAGGCCTTGCGGAAGAGCACGGGCTGCGGTTACGCGAGGAGATGCAGCTTCAGGCCGAGGGAAAGACGCTGTTCCGCTGGGTGATGGCTTAGAGCGACATGACGGAAATCCCGAACATTCCCCTTGACGGCAGTTCGTCGGCGGACGCGCCCAAACTCGAATTCGTATTCGAGGTCGAAATCAACTTCGCGCGCTATGATTCCATCCCGGACATGCCAAGCGGCGCTGGGCGCGGCTTCGTCTATATCGAAAGCGGCGTCGTGAAAG